>CAJVYL010000073.1 GCA_913009265.1 uncultured Methylococcales bacterium | reverse complement strand
TCGTAAAAAATCATCAGCGAGGCGATTGCTGAACTTTCATAAACGGCAGAAAAAGCATTGTTTTTAAAAAGAAAAATTCTTAACTTAATGGCAGTGACTCCCCTAAGTGCAAAGAAAAAGCTAACCACAAAGATAATACGGCCAAGAAACTATCAAAAAAACATAAATAAAATAGCTTTTACCCATCTTTTGAAGCAAAAAAATATCTAGTGAGATACCCCATGACGCGAAATAACTCGCATAAAAGTCATCCATAATACTTTCAAGTCAAACATCATCGTTCTTTTTTGTAAATATTCCACATCTAATTTAACCTTATCAGGAATCGCCAACTCATCTCGCCCATTCACTTGCGCCCACCCAGTTAAACCAGGCAATAATGTTTCAACACCATACAAAGTACGTAACTCAATTAAATCATCTTGATTAAATAAAGCAGGCCTAGGCCCAACAAAACTCATATCACCCTTAAAAATACTCCACAATTGCGGCAGTTCATCCAAACTACTTTTGCGTAAGAAGTCACCAATAGGTGTCAACACGCTACTTGGGTTGGCTAATAAATGCGTCGCTACTTCAGGGGTATCTATCTTCATGCTTCTAAATTTAGGCATCTTAAAAACCTGATTATTCCTTCCTACTCGGTCAGACCAATATAAAACAGGGCCAGATGAACTTAGCTTTACAAGTAAAGCGACGATAAGCAAAGGAACAATAAGAAGACTGGTAATACAAATAGCGACAATAAAATCAAAAATACGTTTCATTAAATATAGTTTTTTATTTTGGAGTTGATGAAGTAAACTCAGGAACTAAGACTTTTAATTGCGTCAAAATATCAGCAGAATTTCGCTTCTGACATGCTGCTAATAAATTGTTCATTTTACTTTCCCAGCAGTCTTGTTCATAGCGCCTTGCTTTAGCTAAAAAGAGTTTTTCAAACCCCGTTCCTTGTAATGACTCCAGCTCATGAAAAAGTTCTTCATGCAACTTTTCTCCTGCGCGTAAACCTATATATTCAATTTTAATATCCGACCCTACACTCAAACCACTCAATTGAATCATTTGCTCGGCCAAATAACTAATTTTAATAGGCTGCCCCATATCAAGCACGTAGATTTCACCACCAGAACCAACAGCTTCTGCTTTCATAATTAAACGACAAGCTTCTGGGATGGTCATAAAATAGCGCGTTATCTCAGGGTGAGTGACTGTAATAGGGCCGCCCGCTTCAATTTGCTTTCTAAATAAAGGCACAACACTCCCCGCAGAGTCTAATACATTTCCAAACCGCACCGTTATAAAAGACGTATGCTCAGACTGTGTATTTAAATTTTGGCATAGAATTTCGGCAGCTCGTTTAGTTGCACCCATCACATTCGTTGGATTGACCGCTTTATCGGTAGAAATCAATACAAACCGTTCCACCCCTTCTTCAAGCGCTAGTTCGGCAACATTTTTAGTGCCAATTAAATTATTTGTGACGGCTGCTAATGTTTGATGCTCTAGTAAAGGGACATGTTTATACGCCGCCGCATGAAAAATGACATTAGGTTTTTCTCTACGAATAACCTCTTCTAAAGAAGTCCTATCGACGACACTGCCTAAAATAGCGTGATGCTGCAAATCAGGAAAGTCATTTTGTAAAGTTGAATTAATTTGGTATAAATTAAATTCAGATTGATCATAAATAATGAGTGACTCAGGAGCAATTCGTGCTAATTGCCTACACAATTCAGACCCAATAGAACCACCGCCTCCAGTAACTAATATACGCTTTCCAGCTAAGCTAGCCTGTATTCTCTCCCAGTTTAAATTGACAGAGTCACGCCCTAAAATATCGGCAATAGCAACATTCCTTAGATTGCCTTTTGAGATCGTATCAGAGAGTAGCTCCTTAACTGAAGGTAAGGTTTTAAAACCGACATGTGTTTTTTCACACGCCTCAATAATACGCCGCATTTCAGAGTCAGAAGCAGATGGGATAGCAATAAAAATAATATCAATGTTAAATTTAAGGACGTACTCTGTTACTAATTTAATATTGAAAAGAACAGGAAGCCCGCGAACTGAACGAGATCGCTTACTTTTGTTGTCATCTACAAAAGCAACCGGAATAATTGAGCTATCATCCTGCAATAAATCACGAGCCAACATATCCCCAGCAGTACCCGCGCCGATAATTAAAGCCCTTTTAGCATTGCATTCATATTTAATACTGTCTTTATAGTATCGATAAAAAAGGCGAGGAATGCTTAAAAAAATAAGCAAAAAACACCCATAAATCGGTAGTACAGAGCGAGGCACAAAAGCAAGCCGATTATAAACAAACAAGCCGCCTGCAATAAAAAAAACACCAAAAAAAACAGCCTTAAAAATACGAATTAAATCAGGTAGTGAAGAAAAACGCCAAACGCCTTTGTATAAACCAAAATACCAAAAAATAAGGGACTGAGTAAAAATAATATAGGGTAAATAAAATATTGCGCTTGAAATAAAGTCACTCGGGATAGCCGTCAAATCAAAACGAAACCAAAAAGAAAGCAGCCAAGCACATAAGACCATCATGGTGTCGTGCAGCATTATAGTTATGCGTGATTTAAAAATGAAATTATTTCTGGTCATTTATTTTTGTACTTGGACTTTTATGATATATATTGAACTACTCTTCAATACAATGAAATTAGAATGGATTTTAGCAAGCATCTGTTCATTGCATAATGTTATTTATAGAAAAAAAGCTTTAACAGACAATAATCAAATACTATGTTTATCGAAATCCGCTGTTTTTTTCAATTGTTCATCCATAGTAATAACAGGATTCCAACCGAGTAACTCTCTTGCCTTAGAACTATCCACCTGCAATGAACTAAATAAACGATCTGTCACACTTTCCCTTCCAAGCAACTTAGCAACAAACGTCATTAAACTAACTGGAACAGGTAATAATAAGGCTTTTTTGCCGAAAGCTTTAGCAACTTTTTGTACAAGCTCAGTGGTCGAAACATCTTCATTATCAGAAATCAAAAACAGCTGATTAGAAGCTTTAGGGGATTTTTCTCTATCGGCACACAAAGCAAGAAAATCAACTAGATTATCCAGTGCCACTAAGGAACGTTTGTTATAAATAGCACCAAAAGGTAAGGGTATGCCTTTTTTAACCCATTGTATCATCGAAGCAAAATTGGCTTTTACCCCCGGACCATAAACCAAAGGTAGCCGAATAATCACTACCTCCATCCCTGTCTCTTTCGCCAAAGCTAATAATCCTTGTTCGGCTTCATATTTAGACAGTCCATAAGGGTCAGAAGGAATAAACACATCATCAGGTAAAAAAGGGTAATCAGGTCTAGTCATCTCACCGTTAACTTTAATCGAACTCAAAAATACAAAGCGTTTAACACCAGCTTCTGCAGCCATTCGCGCCAAAACCAATGTCGCATCGCTATTGACCTTCCTAAATTCGACTAAAGGATCAAAAGCATCATCATTCATCATATGCACGCGAGCGGCCATATGAACAACAGCATCCACACCCTGAAAAAGCGTAGAATTCAAGGTCAAAGAAGCATCGCCCAACAAAGATAAATCACCAACAACCTGCTCTACAACATGAGACAAACTATCATTTTTTCGGCGTACCAAAGCAGTCACCAAATAACTAGAACCTACAAGTTTTGAAACTAAAGCCCTGCCAACAAAACCTGTCGCACCGGTGATAAAAACCTTACATCCCATTTTAATAACCTCCAGAAATTTTAGATTAGAAATAACACAAAACCTTAAGGTGGTAAATAAACTTAATAACGACCAGAGGGTTACTTCAAGTTTAAATTTAGCCGAAAATATCAGTGTTATTTTTTGCATTTAGAATCATATTTCTAAATGGCTTGCATTTTAGGGTCTAAAACTTAGGCTTCCTAAACTACTTAAAAACGATAGTCTAATCTATAATCATAAAGCCACATAAACCAAGAAATCCTGAAGTAAAATGACAAATGACTATCTCAACAATTGTGCATACTGCTCAGTTATTACAGACCACCGGTAACGTCTCATTGCAATTTCTTTCAATTTTTCAGCTATAGAGGATGTATTAATCTCATTTTTTAAAATTTTACTCATTAGACCGACTAAGTCTTGTTTATTAGTAAAGTATAAGGAAGAATTTTCAGTTGTTTCACGATTATAATTAACATCAAATACAATACAACACAAAGCTAATGACATCGCCTCAACTAAGGATGGGTTTGTACCACCAACACTATGTCCATGAATATAAACGCCACAATTCCCTCTTAACTCATCAATAAGCTCTTGCTCATAAATAGGATCCAATAATCTAATATTTTCATAACCGATAAATTTTTTACGTAATTCAATACCATATTGACTATTGTTCCAATTACCAACAATTACCAATGGATACTCAATATCAACAAAAGCTTCAAGAATCATATCTAAATTATTCTCTGGCTCAATACGGCATACTTTAAACGCGTAACTTTTGCTTAAAATACGATATTTTTTTTCATTCTCACGAGACAAGCTGACAAAACGGACATTATCACCTCCATAAGCGATAAGCTCTGCCTGCTTATTGTATTCATTCCATACATAATCTTGTATTATTTTATTATCAGCAATAACGACATCTGCAAAGCGAACTCCAAATCGTTCTGACTGTTTTAAAAACCATTTAGCAAAATACCCCCACTTACCTCGCTTCCACTCTGCACCATCAATATTTAATACGATTTTTTGTGCAAAAGGTTTTATGAAAGGAAGAAAAATACATCCTGAAATACCCATAATTAAAAGAACATCGTGCTTTTTCAAAACTGAATCTAACATAGAGTATGCATCGTAGGGAATACTCTGCACACCGTTTGCCTTAAGATTAACAATACGTAATTCAGCGTCATTGACATGAGTTAAGCCTTCAACTGCATTATAAATGCTTGTGTAGACAGTAAATTTGAATTCACTTTTCAAACCAACCGTCAAATGGTTCATTAACTGATCCCATCCACCATAACGCCCTGGCAGGCCATTTGTACCAATAATACTGACATTCTTCATTCATTACACCTTTAAGTGATTTGATGGGCCGAAAAAAATACCTTCACAATTTCAAGAATACTACTTTTCGATTCTAACCGTGCAATAAGCATCACATACCTTTATCTTAATCGCTTGCTACATAAACCACACGAGCGCCATAAGAAGTTATAATCACTTTGGACTCTTTAACTCCCCACATTAAATTAATTCTTATTTCCAATTAACCTGCAATTTAATACTCCCCCGATCAAGCAGGTCTACTCGCCCAGTTAGATAGCATCAAAATGCTCATAATAAGCCCGTTTATCACACGTTCTTGGCTTACGATCTTCGTTGTGCAATTTTTTTAACTTTTGCTAACAAAAAAACTGGAATCAGACACAGTCCTAGTGCTAATAAAAATTTAGCCACTCCCGTAGAAAGTATAAAGGCTTGTCTGTATTTGATTAGGCGCCTAAAAGTTAATGCACCATCGGCTCGCATGGATAACAATCCCCTTAGCTTTAACAAATTTGAGGCAACACCAAATGACTTTGCGGCTATTAACTTATTTTCCAATGAATAGGATGGTGGCAAAGAGAAAATGAAGTTAAGCCATCTCTCTACACCAATTTCTATGGCCTGAGGTGTTTCTCGCCAGCTCTTTTTAGGTTTTAGATGATGCTGTAACAACTCAACAGTATGATTTTGCACCCAATGAACCCTTGCATTCTTATTAGATATAAATTCAAAGATAATACCTGTCTGAATAAAATTAGAATTATAATACCTTGAAAAATCAGCCTGTTCTATTAATTTTTCGTTATAAATCAAACAACTTAAACAGCTCATCAACCCAGACAAATCAGTTAATAATAGATTATTGTCCGCATAATCCTTTGTTTGAATATCTACTTTTTTTAGTAAATTAAAAACAATAGCATCATAGCTAATGCCATCGTCAAGCTTTGCCAAAATATACCTAATGCCCTCTTCAGGCAAAATATAAGTATCCCCTAACAACCAAACATACTTACTTGTAGGCAACCTTAATGCCATTTCAAAATTTGCATCTGGCCCGACATTGGACTTATTGCAATGGTAATGAATTAATGGATATTCTTTTATCCATTTTTCAGCCACCAATTTAGTATCATCTGATGAGGAATTATCAGAAATATAAATAGCAATGTTATGATCTTTCAAAAAAGGCACATGAAATTTTAAGCTTGCGTCTAAAAAATCAGCTCGATTATAAGTGGGAATTGTGATGGAAAGTTTTGAATTAGCTAACATATTTGTTACTTCTTGAATGTAGAATTTTAAAAGCCATTCTATTCAAATGCCTGCCTCCAATTAAATAAAATTTTGACTGACCAAATCAGTGCTAGCAAGCTAGAAATGAAAAAACCTAGAAAAACCCAATTAGAAAAATTTGAATTTAATGTAATTAGTAGTACCAACACACCCAAAATACTTGTCACTAGAGACATTAAAGCAAAGGGTTCTTTTTTATGAGCACGAATATAAATTGCAATACTAGTAATAACAATTTGTAGCCCAAACCCAACGGATAAGAAAATTAAGTTTTCATCGTGAAATATTCTTTCTGATATGATATTGCTGGGATATAAATATACCAGCAATGAAAAAGTTGTCACAACAAAAATAAAAACACCTAAAGATTTAAACAAACCACGTAACAATATTTCCCTAGCAAGCCATTGTGATTTTGTTGCAATATGCCCTGTAATAGTTGGAATAATTGAAACTAAAAATACATTCGAAAAATTTTGTAATGCCAAAAACACATTGAGTGTCATACCTGCCAAACCAGAACTAATAGGCCCAAGAAAAACATAGACTAAAGGAACAATGGCATGAGTTCCCAAATACCCTCCAGTCCAACTCATCGAAGTTTTTTTAAACAGTTGAATAAATTCAACTTTGAGAAGGGCAGTCTCTTGTAAATTTTTCTTGCCAACTAAAAAATAGGACGATTTGGTTTTTAAAACCCAAAATAAGACAATTAAAACTGCAATAAAAATACCTAAGGGCAAAGCAATAAGACTATGAGAGTAATTCAGCACCAGTGCAGTTAAAATACTAGCTAAAATATAAACAGAGCCCCTCGAATAATGAGAAAAGGTAATACCCCCACTCCCTTCAATAATCGCCAAAAAATAATTCAAATAAAACAGTATTGCGAGTGCAATAATATACCAAGCCCAAGACAACATTATAACTAGTTCAAATTCTCTTAAACTTATAACGCCTATACCTACAACAAAGATTAAGGGAAACACCCAAAAAATGACCTTATTTCTCCATTGAGCAGTGAAAAACAGCACCTCTCTTTGATGCCGCTCGCTACCAACTTTAGCATGCCCTGAATAGGTCAACACCAACTGTAAAAAGCCCATATCAGCCAGCCGACTCATTGCTCCCAAAGCCATTAACAAAA
The DNA here is from genome assembly GCA_913009265.1 of uncultured Methylococcales bacterium. Lineage (GTDB taxonomy): Bacteria > Pseudomonadota > Gammaproteobacteria > Methylococcales > Methylomonadaceae > QPIN01. The sequence goes on along the minus strand of CAJVYL010000073.1, from coordinate 4,636 downwards.
ACCAAAAACCTTGCTCAATGGCGGAAAGATTTAATGGTACGAAAATTAAAAAGGCTCCCCCATATAACATGGCCGCGCTTTGTGAAAAAAGTACTGATATGGTTGCTTTATTTAAGCTCACTAAATGCCTCTTGAATTTGATAGGATAAGCAGCTATTCACCTGTAGTCGGATCATTTTTTTCTCCCGCAAGAGGTGAAAAAATAAAAATGTCTGACCTATCAGCGCCGATGCCAAAATTATAGTGCTACATTCAATAAAATACGCTTCCACGTTAAAATTTAGTACAACATAAAGCCCCTTTTCGGTGAACTGGCTTCACCCCAATTGCAAAGAAGTAGTCACATCTCATTACTGCAGCATTTGGCGCTATATCGTCAAAAAATGTTTTGTAGAATAGTGGTAAGTCATTCGGGTTTTTTTGGCTAGATAGAATTGCTACTAAAGAAAAATATGTGATGGGCATTAGATGAGGGTGATTTTTTAATGCGTCGTACGTCATATCATCCATTAATATTTTGGGCATTTCATTTGTAATAGCACAACTTTCCTTCAATTTCTCTACATCTGCTTGGACACCACTCCAGTCTGTATCAATTGCTATAGAGGGACCAACTTGACCTAATATGATTTTGGGCCTAATAATTCCTAATACTAATATTATACTGAAAATGCAAGTTAGCAAACTAACAATTCCTACTCGGTTTAATATCCATTTTAATTTTCCTACAGAAAATGAAAGCACAATGCCATTCGCAATGACCATTATAAGGTTGAGATAAAAACATCGATAAAAATTAGTCGCCGCATCATAGATAAACAAACTAAGTACAGGGGCAAGTGTAAAAAAAATAAACACATAAGGAGCAGATGCATTTAGTCTCTCTTTTATAGGTAATTCATTAGCAGAAATAAAGAGTTTTTTTATGATTGAAATGCCTGCATGGCAAGTTATTGCAATAGAACAATAAAGATTTGCTGTGAGAAGAAATACTATAAATACATTCAATACCTTAACTGCATATTGCCCATACTCGTTTAGAGGTATAGCAGAAGGCAAGTAATTAATGTCATAAGTCCCTTTAAATTGGAATTGATCCATATAACGCCACAACTTATCCGATAAAAAAGCTATACTCTGTAAAAATCCTTTTTCATTATAGATCCCCGTAATCGTCATAGAAGAAATGAATTGTTTGAGAACAGGTACTTCTGGGCAGTGAAACCCATGTCGTGCAATACTTACACTCAGCCCGATGAAAACAACAAAAATAGCAAGTGAAGTTAACAATTGCGCATATAGTGAAATATCACGTCTCAACAAATATAATGCTAACGGGAGAATAGTCAGCGGAAAGAAAATAATACCTTGGATATGGACATAAAATGATAACAAGGCGATAAATATTAAGCTACTAATGACTAAGCTCGAAATTAGCTCACTGCATTTTTGAGTGTTTAGAAAATAATAACTAATCAAACAGAATATTGCATGCAACAACAACACCCATTCTGGCCGTGATAAAACTAAACCAGAACCAGAAACACCCATAAACCCAATAAGAAAAATACCAGACGACCAGCCAAAACGATTGTTTTTAGCTATAATCAGTGATACTAAAATTGATAAAAAAAGACTTATACTAGGGATAAGTCGAATGCCTGCCCATTCAGAAAAACTACCAATATACGCATAAAAAGCAGCGACAGGATAAAAAATTAAGGCGGTCGTTTTTAGATTTGATGTGCATGTAGGGTAAATGCCATAAATCAAGCCATCATCAAAAAAGAATCGTGCCCCATTGAGACGAAATGCTACTTCATCAGGATAAAGCGGCATACAAATCCAAGCCAATACATAAATAATAACAACTGATACCACAATTAAATAAGGTTGATTAAGAAAGTTGCCTTCTACTTGTTTCATTCTATTTCCATACCCATTTGAGTATTGTATTAATTACTTTATCTTGCATCTGCTCAGTAAGACCAACCCAAAGAGGGAGTCGGACTATACTCTCGGAATGCGTATTAGTTACATTAAGCGGTTTATGAGATCGTCCGTAACGCTGTCCAGCAGGAGATGAGTGTAATGGGACATAATGGAAAACAGCATTAATGCCATTTTGCTCAAGATTATTGAGTAAAGCACCTCGGTCAATCCCTTCTGCAAGTAAAAGATAATACATATGGGCATTATGCTCACACCCTTCAGAAATTACAGGTCGATGAATATACCCTTGTTTCTCTAGACTTTCGAAGCCATGATGATAATAATTCCAGATTGCGATTCTTTTTTCTGTTATAAATTTCGCTTCATCAAATTGAGCCAAAAGAAACGCTGCAGTAACTTCGCCAGGCAAAAATGATGACCCTACTTCTTGCCAAGTATACTTATCCACTTGCCCTCGAAAAAACTGACTTCTATTGGTTCCTTTTTCTCTTATAATCTCAGCCTGCTCAACAAACCTTTCATCGTTAATCAAAAGAGCTCCGCCCTCACCTGAAATAACGTTCTTCGTCTCATGAAAGGAATAAGTCCCTAGGTGACCTATTGTGCCTAGAGGTTTACCTTTATAAGTAGACATAATCCCTTGAGCAGCATCTTCAATCACTAACAAATCGTGCCTCAGAGCGATATCCATAATAGTATCCATCTCGCAGGCCACACCGGCATAATGCACAGGCACAATTGCCTTAGTACGAGTAGTAATAGCTTTTTCAATCAGTGTTTCGTCAATATTCAACGTATCGAGCCGAATATCCACAAATACAGGTACCCCGCCGCGTAAGACGAAGGCGTTGGCGGTTGAAACAAACGTATAAGAAGGCATAATCACCTCATCCCCTGGCTGGATATCCGCGAGAATCGCTGCCATTTCTAGTGCTGCGGTGCATGAGTGGGTAAGTAACGCTTTTTTAGCACCTGTTTTTTGTTCTAACCAAGCGTGGCATTTTTTTGTAAACTCGCCATCACCTGATAAGTGCCCTTTAGCATGAGCTTGAGCAATATAAGAAAGTTCACGCCCTGTCATATAGGGTTTATTAAATGAAATTTTCATTTGTTATCAGCAAATCTTTTCAATGCTTCTTCCTATAAATTGGAAATAATACTCGTATCTTTACCACTTCAATTATACTAAATTTCTTTTCTTATGAGCTATCAAACACTTCGGCTTGTTAATATGATACCTACGATAATGAAAATTAGCCCTAGAACTTTTTGCCAAGATACGGGCTCGTGAAAAAAGACAACTGAAAAAAAGAAAACTAAAACAAAGGCCCCACTCATAAAGGGGTAGGCATATGAAACATCAAACTTGGTCATTGCTGCCATCCAGAAAAAAGAGGCTAGCATTGCAACTGCAAACCCTGAAAAGATATAAGGGTCAAAAAGTAGTTTAATTAAAAAAATAAGTTTATCTAAAAAATCATCGGGTAATTCAGCATATTTACCTATACGCCATTTAAGTATTAATTGACCATAAACGGTGCAAATTATAGTTCCTAAAATATAAAAATAACCCATCATTTATTTTCCCAACACAGCTAAACCAAATCCTGTTTTCCCATACCCGTTACCGTTGTATAGCATATAGCGCTGTCCTTTATGGTCAAAAACGAATGGATAGCAAATCATTTCAGAATCCCAGCCATCAGCAGATACTTTCAGGTTGACTTCTTTATTTTTTCTTACCCAAGTTATACCGTCTTTTGATTCAGCATATTTTATACTATAAGAAGGAATTTCTTTTGTTGCCCGCGAAGAAAACCACATGCGATACAATCCATCTGGATCTTTTAAAACTCTAGGCACAGAAATAGCATACTCATGCTCATCGAAGTAATCAATTGCAATAATGCCTTTTCTTTTCCATTCAATACCATCTGCTGATTCAGCATATTTTATATGATACTTATGCATCATCTTACCAGTGTCATTTCGAAACCAACCAGTACATGACAGGTACCATATTTTGTACTGACCTTGATCGTACATCACAGAGTTACTTGCAACAAAATGCGGTTCATTTTTTGTTCGATCAATGATCGGGCCAGCATAAGACTTCTTAAATGTTTTTCCTCCATCCTTTGATTCAGCAATGCCAATAGAATTACGAAAAGGAACCGTCACACCAAGATTCCATCCTACATAATACATTCTCTCTACATTTTCAGCATCAATGACACAGCAGCCCATTACACCACTGTCATCAAAACACCCAAACTCACCTTTTGACAAGACTGGAGTGTCTGATATTTCGCTAATTTCAAGCGTATTAATATTGAAAATAACAAAACCAATCGAAGACTCTTGACTGCTATTCCTTGCACTAAAAAAAACCTTGATATTATCTTCAGAAATTCTTCCCACAAATGGAACGGCGGCATGCGTTTCCATCCAATCAAAATTATTATTAGGTTCGAAAATATTCCCTAGTTTTATCCATTTCTGCATTATTTTAGATACCCCTTAACCTAGTACTGGGTACTTTTGCGCGTTCGGTGGCAGAGCCAATATAAACCCCCTCAGGCTCTGCATCTGCAAGCAGCAGAGCTCCAGCGCCAATAACACATTTTTCGCCAACTTTTATATGGTCACGCAACGTGGCATTCACGCCAATAAAGCATTGCTC
>CAJVYL010000072.1 GCA_913009265.1 uncultured Methylococcales bacterium | reverse complement strand
TCATTTAACGGAGGGTGGCCACAATTAATTAAGAAAAACATTGATAACAGCACTGCTGCCGTTTTAAATTTAGACATACTTAAACTCCATAATAAAAATATAATTCATTTCGATACCTTAAAATATTTAAGTATTTTACTCAATGTTAAAAATTATGTAATAAAAACTTATTTGCTTTTTAGTTTAGCAAGTAATTCTTCAATTAAAACCTTTTCCGCATATTTTCTTCCTTTACCTAAGTATAAAGCCTGTTTTAACTCTGATCTTGCGGAAAATACGTCACCTAAAAGGTTATAAGTAACTGCTAAATGGTATCGGAAAATGGGTGTGTTAGGGTCAAGGAGGATGACTTTTTTAAAGATGATTAAAGCATCATCTTTTTCTCCTGACTTTAATTTTGCCCAACCATAAGTATCTAGAAAATAAGGATGTTTTGATTGTTTGAAAGTTTTAACAATTTTAGTGGCTTTATCAATATCTTCAGTTTGTCCAAAATGGTCAAGAAGTATGGTTGCTAAGTTGTTTTTAGCTACATTATGCCTTGGATTAAGTGTTAATATTTTTTCATAAAGTCCAAGTGCTTTGTCAAAGATTTGATCTTTCTCATATCTTGACGCTAAGCTAAGCATTATATTTATGTTTTTTGGGTTTATTTTTAGCCCATCATTGTAAACTTTATATTCATTTTTTATGTCTCCTGCAAGCTTGTACAGTCGACCTAATTCATTATAAATATCTGTGTTTTTAATGGTTTGTTGTTTTAGTGCTGTATTGAGTAAAGCGATGGCTTTTTTGTATTGTTTATCGGCAGATAACAATTGGCTTTTTAGTATAGAAGGGAAAATGTTATTTGGATTGGCTTTAATTAAGGTATCTAAATAAGCCATCATTTTATTTTGTTGATTTAATTGTAAATAACAATCCGTCACACCTGTTAAAGCATCTTTTAACCAAGGAGCTTTATCTAATAAGCCTTTGTAAGCAACAATAGCTTCATCATATTTTTTTTGCCGTTGAAGCGAATTTGCTTTTAAATAGTCCGCTAAAAACACACCATTTTTTTGAAGGCGAATTTTTGCGATGTATTTATCTGCACGCTCATAATTGTTAGCATTAAAATTTAATTCAATTAACTGCGTTAGAATTTTAAGGTTGTTGGGGTGTTTTCTTAACGCTCGTTGTAAAATTTCAATAGCATATTCTGAATGACCTTCACTAACTTCTTTATTTACGATAAAACTTAAAGCTTGTAAGTTATTGGGATTGATCTTCAAAGCACTTTCATAATTCAAAATGGCTTTATCTAAATCTCCTTCAAACTGATTAATTCCTCCTAGTAAAGATAATGCTTGATCCATCTTTGGTTGTTGCCAAAGTACTTCTTCTAATAGCTTTTTTGCATTACTAATTTGATTTAAGGAAATTTGAATCTCTGATTTTAAAACTTTAGCATTAATATCTTCAGCGTTTTCATCTAATACTTTTTCTATATAACTTAAAGCTTTAGTTGTATCGTTATCAGTAAATGCGAGCTTGGCTAAAAACAAAGATATAGAAGCTTTGTTCTCATCACTTATATTATCGTTTAATAATGCCGTAGAAAGGATGTTTTGGGCTTTTGTTTTTTTATCTTTCGAAATCAGCCATGTGGATAATGTTATTAGTTGTTCATAATTATCTAAACTTGCTTGAGTAAATATATCAAACTGTGAAATCGCTTTTTCTTCATCGGAAGCATAAAGAAAGTTTAATAGCGCAATTTTTATAATAATCTGGTCTGGATTATCTTGTACAAGTTGGTTTAATATTTCTTCTGCTTTTTTAGGTTTTTTTGCCGTTTGATAAACTTTAGCTAAAGTGAATTTTATTTGTACGTTGTCGGGCTTCATTTCGACTAGTTTTTCGTAGTCAGCTATTACTGCATCCGTATCATTTTTCTGTGAGTCTATTTGGATCTTTAACAAATGAAGAGAGATATTGTCGCTTTCTTTTTGTAGTGCAGGAGTCAATATAGCTAATGCTTGATCGAAATCCTTTTGCTTTATCAGCATAACTGTTTTTAATGATATTGCTTCAATGTGTCCACTGTCTTTTTGTAAAATATCATCAATAATAACTAATGCTTCTTTGTTTTTTTTCTGTCTAATTAAAAGTGATGATTTAATAGCGAGAGCATCTAATTGTTCAGGGTTTTTAGTTAAAACACTTTCTATTTCTTTTGATGCCGCATCAATGTCGTTAAATAAGAGTTGTACTTTGGCTAACTTTAATTTTGCTTTTGTTTTTTCTGGGTCTAGCTTTACTGTTTCTAATAAACTGGCCCTCATTGCTTTATATTTCTTTGCTTTTTCATTTAGCAAGGCCATGTAATAGTATGGCTCTGCTATTGACGGGTCTTCTTGGATGGCATTTTTAATTTTTAATTCTGATTCTTTGTATTTTTCTTGATCAAAAAGAATAATACCTTGTTCTAAATATTGTCCTTTTTTTTGCTCTTCTCCACAGCCAATAAGGTTAAGGGATAAAACAATTAGAATAAGTATTGACGAAATATTTTTCATAACCAAACCATAAACATGTGTAAAGAATACTCTGTTAAAGTACATGACAGATAATTTTTTGCGACTTTGCTGATCATCATACCGTACTCTAGACTATTTTTAGAAGCTTGCTTTCTTTGGGTGTGAAAAAAATGAGAATTCTATGGAATTATCAATGGTCATAATTCAAGGTGTTGTATTTGTATGAAAGTTTTTCTCAACTGCTATAATCAGGAAATAGCGAGAATAGATGTTTTTCTTATTTTTTCCTACTTTTAGTATATAAATAAAATGGATAATAAAACAATATTAGTTACCGGCGGTGCAGGGTATATAGGAAGTCATGCCTGTATTGAGTTACTAAATGCAGGGTACGAGGTTATCGTTATTGATAACTTATCTAACAGTAAAGTTGAATCACTTAATCGCGTAAGAACTATTACAGATAAAAACATAATTTTTTATCAAGCGGATATTTGTGACAAGAAAGCTTTATCTGATGTATTTTCAAAACATAGCATTTATGCGGTAATGCACTTTGCTGGCTTAAAAGCTGTTGGTGAGTCATGCCAAAAACCTTTAATGTATTATCAGAATAACGTATATGGATCATTAATTCTGACTGAAGTGATGACTGAAGCTAATGTTAAAAACCTGATTTTTAGCTCTTCTGCAACAGTTTATGGTGAACCTGATACTGTTCAATACTCTGAAGATCTACCTGTTTACGGTGCAACAAATCCTTATGGTAAATCTAAAGCCATGGTTGAGGATATTTTAAAAGATCTTTCTGCTGCAGATAGGATACTTAATTCAACAACATCTTGGAATATTAAGTTATTGCGTTATTTTAACCCTATTGGTGCCCATAACAGTGGCTTGATCGGAGAAGACCCTAATGGCATACCTAATAACTTAATACCTTATGTTTCGCAAGTAGCCGTTGGGAAGCTAGAGCAACTTTCTGTATTTGGGAATGATTATCCAACTAGAGATGGTACTGGGGTGCGGGACTATATTCATGTTGTTGATCTTGTTAAAGGACACCTTAAAGCACTTAATGCAATTGAAAATGAACAGGCTGGAGGATGTAAAGCCTATAATTTGGGTGCAGGCCGTGGTTATAGTGTTTTAGAAATTATCCAGAGCTTTGAGGATATTACGGGGAAAAAAATAAACTATAAGTTTGTTGCTCGCCGTACAGGGGATGTTGCTGAAAATTATGCAGACCCTTCGCTTGCATTGCAGGAATTAGGTTGGAAGACAGAGAAAAACCTTCAGGATATGGTGAAAGATACTTGGAGATGGCAGACACAAAACCCTCAGGGCTACCCAGAAAATAAATAATATGATTAAGAAGTAGAGACATTTTATTTAATGTCTCTACTGAATGTTGTATTTAAAAGTTATATTGTAAAAAGTCATTAAACCATGATTTTGCTTTGTTAATAGATGAAGAAACACAAGGTGAGCTTTGTGTGGGTGCAGATCCTTTTATATATGGATAGGCAACTAAATTCTCACACTCCTCATTGGCTAATAATCCGTTTTCTGGATCAATTAATACCGTGTCAATATTATCTGGTGGTATTAATGTAACGGGTAAGGTTGATATTCTTCTCATTAATGCAGTCCAAAGCTGTAAGGCACCTGAAGCGCCTGTTAACCCTGTTGGTTTATTATCGTCACGTCCAATCCAGGCAACAGATAGATAATCTCCACTATAGCCAGCAAACCAGCTGTCTCTTAGTTTATTGGTTGTTCCTGTTTTACCTACTAAACCAAAGTCTTTGGGGATATAAAGATAGGCTGAACGACCAGTACCTTCTGTCATAACCTCTTGTAAAATTGTATTTGTTATATAGGTTGCTGCTGGGTCTACGGCTTGTCTGACTCTATAAGGGTAGTGTTGTAAGCGACCTCCATCTTTAGCTATCACTGCACGAATCGAACGTAAAGGGGTTGCAAAGCCATCACCTGCTAAGGTTTGATAAAGCTGGGTTACTTCTAGTGGGGTTAAGGGTGTCGCTCCTAATAGTAAAGAAGGGTATAAGTCTACAGGACGACTTACTCCAAGACTTTTTAATGTTTTAGCTATTCTGGCAACGCCTATATCCATTCCTATTTGTACGGTAGCTAAATTATAGGAATGAGCTAAAGCAGTATGAAACTCAACCTCGCCATGTTCTTTTCTATCGTAGTTATTAGGTTGCCAATGCTTGCCTTTTACACCTTTAATATTAATTGCAGTGTCACTCACTTTTGTATTAATAGTGTACTTATCGGGGTACTCTAATGCGGTTAAATAAACTAAAGGTTTAATCAATGAGCCTATAGGTCTAACGGCATCTAAGGCTCTATTAAAACCAACAGCTCTAGGATTGCGAGCGCCTGCTAAAGCAACAATTTCACCGCCATCTCGACGAGTAACCGTAACAGCTGTTTCCAGCTTACTTGTTTTAGGTCTTTTTTCTAAAGTTTTTAGTTTTCTTTCTATGGTTTTTTCAAGTGTGTTTTGAATCTTAGTATCAAGTGTGGTGAAAACGTGTAATCCTTCAGATGTTAAATCATCTTCTTTGTATTCTTGTCTTAATTGTCTTTTGACTAAATCCAGAAACCCCGGGTATCGATTTACTGAACGATGGGTACGAGAAATGACAGTTAAATTTTGTTTTTTTGTGGCTAGTTCTTGCTTTTTAGTAATGTGACCTAGTTTATGCATTTCTTCTAGCACTAAGTTTCTACGTTTAACTGAACGGTCTGGGTGACGCCTAGGGTCGTAATAAGAGGGGCCTCTGACCAAAGCAACTAATGCTGCAATATCCTTTAAAGGTAAGTTTTTTAAAGATTGTCCAAAATAAAATTCACTTGCTAAACCAAAGCCATGAACAGCACTAGCACCATCTTGCCCTAAATATATTTCATTTAAATAAGCTTCTAATATTTCGTCTTTTTGAAAGCGAAATTCTAGTATTAGAGCCATAATTGCTTCATTGGCTTTACGCCAAAGACTTTTTTCTGGCGTGAGATAAAAATTCTTTACTAGCTGTTGGGTAATAGTACTACCCCCCTGAACAACAGAGCCTGCACGAATATTTGCTAATAATGCACGAGCTATTGCTTTAAAAGAGACACCAAAATGATTGTAAAAATCACGGTCTTCAGTTGCCAATAAGCCGTGAATTAAAGCATCGGGTGTATTTTCAAGTTTTATAAGTATTCTGTCTTCTTTTCTGGTGGGGTAAAAGCTACCTATTTGTATAGGATCCATCCTAACAATCGCTAATTCTTTTGAGCTTGTTAAATTAATAACTTGAGATATAGTTTTCTCAGCAAATTTGATTCTTAATGTTTGGCTTTCTTCATGTTTATCCCAAAAATTAAAACTTCTGGTTTTTAAATTTATTTGGCGACCTTTTTTATAATAGGTCCCTTCTGAGGCTAAATGATAATCTTTTCTATAATGTAGTTGTTGTAGTAAATTTTCAAATTCAGTAATTGACTGAGAATAGCCCCTGTAAATTTCTACGGGTGTTGCATATACCCTGGCTGGAATAGACCAGCGACGCCCTTCAAATTGTTTGCGGACGGTGTAGTCTAAATAACCAATATAACAACAGAGAATAAAACTGGAAAAAAGAAAGCAGTATAAAAGCCCTTTTTTAAACCAATGCATAGGTGGCTTGCTAACTTTTTTGTTTTTTACAGCAGTTTTTTTTGTTCTTTTTTTAGGCATTGGCTAATAAAATTTAATATTGGTTAGGCTATTATCCAATATTTTGCCAATTAAAGATTAATTTTCAGCTGTTTTTTAAGGGAACGATGGATTGTTGCGTTTGTTTATCATTTATAAGGTCGCTCATGGATATTGAATTACTTTTTAGTAAGTAAGGCTCAGGCTTACCAAAAATATAACCTTGTCCGTAATCTATTCCCATTTCCTTTAAAGCGACAATTATTTCAGGAGATTCGACATATTCAGCAATTGTTTTTTTACCTAATTTAGAAGCGATTTCAGCCATAGAGCGGACAAGAACTTGATCGGTTTCATCATTAATTAAATTCCTAATAAATTGACCATCAATTTTTACGTAGTCAACAGGGAATGATTTTAGATAATTAAATGAACAGAACCCTGCACCAAAATCATCTAAGGCAAATTTACAGCCTAAGGCGCGAATTTGTAAAATCATCTCACGTGTTTGTTCAAAATTTTCTACGGCAGCCGTTTCTGTAATTTCAAAGGTAATACGATGAGCAGGAACCCAAGTAAGGTCTAGTTTTTCTTTTATTACCGATAATAGCGATTTATCTTGAAATGCCACACCAGAAAGATTGATAGCTAAAGATAGATGTGATTTGTTTTTAGGGAGGTTGGAAAGAAAATTAATAGCTTCAGATATAACCCAAAAATCAATGCTATGAATTAAGCCCATTCGTTCTGCAACAGGAATAAAGTCATTTGGATAAATTGTTTCACCATTTTCGCCATGCATTCTGAGCAGACTTTCATAATGAGAAATGTTGCCACTATTTAGATCAATAACCGGCTGAAAAACTAAATAAAACTTATTATTCAATAGAGATTTTCTAATTAAGGGAGCCAGAAATATATCTCGGTGTCGTTGTTGTACTGAGTTATCATTTTCATTATATTCCCAGACTAAGTTACGTCCATTTTCTTTTGCTAAGTTACAAGCCTGACGTGCTCTTGATATTATTTCATTGGGATGTGAAATAGTATTTGCTGAATTAAATTTTGCTATACCAATTGATAAAGAAGTGCTGTAACAAATATCACTAGCAAAGAAGCGGAAATTATAAATAGTTTCTCTGATGCTATTGGCGAATTGTTTGATGTCTTTTTTAGAATTGTTTTCTAAAAAAATACAAAATTCATCAGACCCAATACGAGCAAATAGGTCTTCTTTGTTGAGCATATTCCTAATAACTGAAACAACGTCCACAAGCAATTGGTCGCCAGTTTCAAATCCTTCAAGCTCGTTAAGTACGCTAAACCTATCAATATCAATAAATAGTAGAGCTGAGTAGGTGGGGAGTACATTATTACGGTTTAGTATTAAATGTAATTGTCGTTCAAAGTTTTGACGATTTAATAAACCAGTCAGTTCATCATGAACGACTAAATATTTTAATTTTGCATCGACTACTTTTCTTTCTGCTAACTCATTAATTAAACGCTCCTCTTGTTGGTGTCTAAGAGAACGTTCATGCATCATCATTAACTGGAATTCAATAATAATTAAGAATTCTGAAAAGTTAATAGGCAGTGAAACATAACGATTGAAATAGTTTTTTTCTAAATTAAAATTATCGTTAATCTTTAATTGTTGGGTTTTTGCTTTTGTGCTGAGAATAATAAAAGGGATGTCATAACCACTACCATTACTTGATAAAGTTTTGCACATTTCTAAAATATTACATTGCGGCAAATCCTCATTAACAATAATTAGCCCAATCTTTTCTGGTTCATTATAAAAAGGTCGTAGTGTTTCATAAATTTTACCACCATCTTTTGCAAGTTTGATGTTATTAAAACCCTTGTCTTTCAAATGAAAGCCTATCTCTAAAGCTATATCATCATCATGCTCTGCGATAATAATAACTTTGTTTTTTAAAATTTTATCAATGATCATAAAGCCAACCAAGCTTAATAATAATAGTTATTTAGAAACTGTATAGTTTAAGTAAAGAGCGCCTATATTAATCTTAACCTTGAAGTTATCTAGTATTAAGGCTAAAGTTAAGGCGCTTTCAAACTATAAAAGCTCTTTAACTATAGACGGATTTAAAATTTTTACCATTTATGCTAAATATATCTCAACATGATTTGTTAATTTCCGATCTGTTTAAAGGCGACTTACAATTAGCTTCGCCGCCGACAGTGTACTTTCAATTACAGGAAGTTATTAAAAACCCTAATAAAACCATTGCAGATGCTGCATTTGTGATTGAGAAAGATGCTGGTTTAGCTGTTAGACTGTTAAAAATAGTTAATAGTGCTTTTTATGGTTTTCCATCAAAAATTACATCTATTGATCGTGCGATTAATCTTATTGGGACTAAAGAGTTACAAAATATTACTTTGGCCACCATCGTTATTGATAAATTTTCAGCTTTTCCCTGTGATCTACTTTCTATGGGGGATTTTTGGTCCAGAAACCTTCGATGTGCATTGATTGCTCAAGGTATTGATCGGTATCTTGGTAGTCAGTTTTCTGAGTCCATTTTTATTTGCGGAATATTACATAATATTGGCCAATTAGTGCTTTGTCAGAAGCTTCCAGAATTAGCTAAAGAGGTAGGGCTAATGTTGCAAGCTATAGATGAATCAACAGCAGAAGATGAAATTAGACTAGAAACTAATATTATTGGTTTTGATCATTTTGCAGTCGGCTCAGCTCTAACTGAATTATGGAAACTTCCTCCAATTATTACGGATAGTATCAGGTTGCATCCATTTCCTGATAATACAGACGAGTTTTCTGAAATAGCCTCTATTGTAAGGTTTGCAGATTGTAGTAGTAAGCTTGATGGATATTGCGGAGAAGGCGGGGGAGAGCAATTAAATATCTCTGCTACAGATATGAGTATTATTATCGATCAAGCTTACGACCAGTTTGAAGAGGTTTTTAAAATGTTTTACCCTGTATAAGGCAAACTACATTGAGATAACTATTTTTCCAGTGCTGTGGCCTTGTTCTATTTTTGAGTGAGTCTGAGGGACTTGTTCTAAGGATATTGTTTCAGATACTTTTACTTTTAAATCACCCTGTTCTACCCATTTTGCGCATTGATTTAAAATGCTTATATGATTGTCCCTAGCACTATCTAATTGTTTTAATAGGGGAGCAAGCATTAACTCAAAACCAATTAATAGGTTTTTTATTCTGGCTTCGGCTAAATTTATTTCACCAGGGTCTAATAAAGTAATTAATCGGCCAAAATAAGCTGCACAAGCAATGCTTTGCTTAAAGACATCTGCTCCTACTGTATCAATCACTAAATCAACACCTTTACCAGCAGTTAAATGAGTGACTTCTTCAAGTACATCCTTTTCGGTGTAAATAATCGTGTGATCTGCGCCTAGAGCCCTACAAAAACAAGCCTTTTCCTCTGAACTAACAGTAGTAATTACTTTTGCGCCCTTTAGTTTTGCTAATTGAATCGCAATATGTCCAACACCACCGGCACCTGCGTGAATTAATACTGTTTCATCGGCTTGCAAATTACCTTTTTCAAATAAAGCTCCCCAAGCAGTAATTAAAACTAGAGGCATTGCAGCAGCCTCTACAAAATTAATGTTCTTTGGCTTTAATGAAATCCATCGCTTATCAATAATAGTATATTCAGCGTAACAGCCTTGCTCTTGTCCCAAGCCTCCATGACAAAACCAAACTTCATCACCTATTTTATATTGGGTGACAGCATCACCCACTGAAACAATTTCACCTGCACCATCGCAACCTAAAATAATAGGTAAGGGGTGTTGATAAAAGCTACCATTTCTTCGAACTTTGGTATCAATAGGGTTGATGCTGGCTGCTTTTATTTTGATTTTTACTTCGGTAGGGAAGGTGATTTCAGGTTCATCAATATTTGAGATTTGTAAATTATTGATAGATCCCGTATCTGTCATTAAAACTGCTTTCATGTCCTTTACCATTGTTGACGATAATCTTGATAGTCATTGTGTTTTATCAATGACACTTTATGATGTTTATCTAGCCAATAAACATCAGGTAAATTATACCCATTAAATCTGTTTGCTTTTATTAAGCTATAAGCCCCAACGTTTGAAAACACCAGTCGATCACCTATTTTTAGTTGATTTTTAAATGTGTATTCACCAAAAATATCTCCTGCTAAACAACTGGAACCCACTAAAAGATAAGGGTGACCGTTTCCTTGTTTTTCAGTTTGTAAAAGATGAGGGCTTTTTTGGTACTCAAAAACTTCGGGGTTATGATTGACTGAGGTATCTAACACTGCAATGTTTTTACCATCAGAAATAAAACAATCAATAACACTTGTCACTAAAAATCCTGCGTTACCAACAACTGCTTTCCCTGGTTCTATAAAAATCTCCAGCCCATATTGTGATTTTAATCTTTTGACTAAATCAATAAAAGGCTGCTGATTATTAATTTGAGGGTAAAGGTAGCCACCCCCCATATTTAACCATTTTAATTGTTTTAGCTGAGCCCCAAATTGTTGTTCGAGTAGGTGAATTGTTTTTTCTAAAGGTAGATAATCAGTATTAGAAAAAACAGTATGAAAATGTATGCCTTCTATTTCTTTTGGTATGTCTGTCAAACTATCTAAGGCTATTCCTAATTTAGAAAAGGGGCGACAAGGATCAAAGCGCTGATCCTTTGCAAAGGATAACTTTGGGTTTAGTCTTAAGCCTAATGAAGCTTGCTTATTTGTTTTTTGTAAGCGTAATGACTGGGTGATTGAATTAAAGCTTATATGGGAGCATAGTTCAGTAATTTCTTTAAATTCATGATCTCTAAGTCCTGGGCTTGTAATGTGGATGGAGTTTTTTTCTGTTGAAGTTTCTTTTGCTATTCGAGCTTCAAATAAAGAGCTGACAGAAAAGCCATCTAGAGCAGGCTTTACCAAGTTTAAAACTTGTTCAAGGGGAAGGGCTTTTACTGAGTATAAAACTTGGCAGTCCGAATTGTTTCTTAAATTAACTAACTCAGCAATATTAGAGCTAATTATATTTTCATCGAAGACGTAGGCTGGTGTTGAATTTAAATTATTTTTAAGATGATTAAGATCCATTTGCTTTACAGTGAAAGGTATTTAATTCCGTGATAACTTTATTCATATAAACATCATGTTTTTCCATGATTACTTTGGAGCATAATTGAGATTCAAAACAAACAGCTGTTAGCTCCGTATCTGTTCTAACTTCTTGTAATAAGCGATCATAGTAACCAGCACCATTTCCTAGTCGACCACCATGGCGATCAAAGGCAACGCCCGGTACCATTATTAAATCTAATTCATTAGCTGAGACCTCTTTACCTTTTTCTCCCCAACGAATTTTAGGTGGCTCCAGTATTCCCCATGTTCCCGGTGAAAGTTCTGCAATATCTTCGAGCCACCATAAGCCTAATTTATTTTGTCCATCTATATCAGTCGTACAATAAGGGATAATGATTCTTTTTGAGCTATTAAGCTGTAACAGAACTGTTTCTAATGTTCTAACTTCTGATCGGCAGTGTAGATACCACATAATGGTTTCTGCCTGTTGGTAACTTTCTTGAGCAATAAAAGTGTTACAAATTATTTGACTCAAATGATCTTTATTTTGCTGTCTATTTCTCGCTTGGTATGCTGAGCTACGCTGTTGTTTTTTTAGATCCATGGTTGTTAAAGGCATAATGAGGGAAGGTTATTATGCCTTTAATAATTCCTTTGTTTACAGGGCTGCAATAATAGCTTCACCCATTTCAATGGTGCCAGCTTTTGAGTCGGGGTTTAAATCAGGTGTAACGTGCAGACCTTCTTCAATTACCTTTTCTACCGCTATTTTAATTTTTCTAGCAGCTTGTGTTTCCCCTAGATGATTTAACATCATTACTCCAGACATAATGACGGCAGTAGGATTGGCTAAGTTTTTACCTGCAATATCGGGTGCACTGCCATGTACAGCTTCAAATAAAGCAGCTTCTTTACCAATATTAGCGCCAGGGATTAACCCTAAGCCACCTACTAAACCAGCCGTTAAGTCAGACAAAATATCACCAAACATATTGGTAGTGACTATTACATCAAACTGACTTGGATCCATAACCAAATGCATACAAGTTGCATCAATGATCTTTTCATCAAACTCAATATCTGGGTATTTTTTAGCTACTTCTTTTGCAGTATCTAAAAATAAGCCTGAGGTGAATTTTAATATATTGGCTTTATGACATGCGGTGACTTTTTTACGACCATTTTCTTTAGCATATTTAAAAGCATACTCTACAATGCGTTCAGAGCCTTCTTTGGTGATGACAGCTAAACTTTCAGCAACATCTTTTTTTCTTGTTAGATAGTGTTCAAGACCTAAATACAAGCCTTCTGTATTCTCTCTGACAATAACAATATCAACATTATCAAATTTAGTTTGAGCACCTTTCCAGGTTTTTGCCGGACGGATATTGGCATATAAGTCGTATTTCTGACGTAAAGCGACATTAATACTTCTAAA
>CAJVYL010000071.1 GCA_913009265.1 uncultured Methylococcales bacterium | reverse complement strand
GCATCTTTTAAGCGACCATAGAATGGAGGCATTAAAGTCTCAAAACTGCCTGTCATAATCAATGTACGCAATGCAGTAGGACTACGTCCTTTTAAAGTTTCTGAGTTTATTGCAGGAGCAAGATAACCACCATGATCAGAACCATGACAACTTGCACAGTTATCCTCATATAACTTATGCATATCTGATTTAGCATGTGCGCTACCCGCTAATAAAAGCAAGCTAGCCGTGCTTGCCAATAACACTTTATGAAATTTTATTATTGTTTTGTTCATTTATAGTTCCTTTCTCCCCATGAGTGATAATTAAATGATAACCTTTTATGAGATAAAAAACATTATCGATATACATATATATTGTTCTCAATATATTTAGTAAATCTTAATTAAAACCACTATTGATAAATTTAAAAAAAAGCCAGTGGCTAACCACTGGCTAAAGTCTAACGTTCTTAAAGTTAGATTAAACAACCTCCATGCTATAATATCTCTACGGAGAAAATCCTTTGATCCACATAATATATTGACCCACCAAACACTCAATATAATTTTGAATCGCTATTACTTTATCGGTAACAAGCTCTACTGTCAACTCAATTAACCCTCGTTTCAATAACTACCAATACCTCTATTAATGTTATGAAGAAAACAAAAATGTTTGAATATATTCAGTGCATGTCGGCTCTTATTCGTGCTGACAAACATAAGGTATGCGCCGAACTTAGAATCCAACTTGTTCACTTTGAAGTATTAAACTATTTGTCCCACTCTAATCAATATACAGACACACCCGCTGCCACAGCCGAATATTTTGGCATGACCAGAGGAACAGTTTCTCAATCCTTAATAGTCCTTGAAAAAAAAGGCTATATTGAAAAAAATAAGGATGAAATAGATAAACGTATTATTCATGTACAATTGCTTCCTCCTGGTTTAGCGATATTAAAAAAAGCACGTAGAACAAAGTTATTTAATTCAGCAACTAAAATCTTAAAACAAGATACTAGCTCTGCGATTCAAAAAAAAGCTTTTCTAAATGTACTTAACGCATTGCGTAAAGCATCACTTTCAACATCCTTTACCACCACACAAGAAAATAAGTTTCAAACAATGAAACAACCCACTGTATTTGATCTGATCGAATATATGGCCACCTTAATCCGCTCAGAAGAGCGTAAAAAGTGTACAGAACTAAAACTACAAATGGTTCATTTTCAAATACTGGAATATTTATCACTCTGCAACAAATACAGTGATACTCCAGCAGCGATAGCTAACTACCTAGGTATTACCCGTGGCACTATTTCTCAAACGCTTAATATTTTAGAAAAACAACAGTTAATTAAAAAAACCCAAGATAAAACCGATAAACGTGTTGTTCATATTCAATTACTCGATAAAGGAATAAATACACGAGATAAAGCAAAACCTACTGAATTATTTTCCCAAGCCATTAGCCTTTTAGATAAAGACTCATCAACTCTCAATAATGAAGATATTTTCATTCAAGCACTTACTGCCCTGCAAAAAGCTAATAACTCATACTCTTTTGGAATATGTAATAGCTGTAAAAATTTCACAAAAAAATCTTCAAATTTCTTCTGTGAACTCACCCAAGAAAAACTAAATAACCACGAAATTGATTTTATTTGCCAAGAACATATAGCTATATAGCTCATTCTTTGTCAAAAAGTTAAACCAAGCAAATTATAATAGCGATTCAATGCTATTACACATGCAATCTATATGCTTCCACTTCAATTGTCAACAAATACAAAACAACTAATTTCATTAAAAAACAGTATTGATTCGATATTTGTTGACATAGGTCAACATTATTTATTATAGTTGCGATTCGATACTATAAAAAAAGAATGAGACTTATGACTATTACCCTTCCTTTCAAGACCCTATTACGAGGCAGGGACTATTTCATAAATTAACTCATCACTCGACACAACAACACAAAAGGTAAATAACAATGAATGAGCAAATAGAACAAATACCAGAAAAAGATAATTTTATTTTATATGTCGCACTACTAGCCGCCGTTTTAATAGCAGGACTAATGGCACTGAAATTCAATGAAAATGAAAAGTTTGCCCCGATAAAAGACCAGTTAGATGAAGAAACCCGATTAATGAATATTCGCGTCTTGAATTAAGAGCTAATTTCATCAATAAAAATAATACATGGAGAAAAAACATGAAACTTTTATTAATTGCCTCATCTCTTTTACTGGCTTTATTTTCTAACACGGTATTGTCAGCTGAATACATTTATAGAGACCTAATGGCCAACACATTGCCATCTATCCGATGTGAATCACCAGAAAAAGCACAAAAATCAGCGACTAAACCTTATAAAATTAAAAGATCTGTAAAAAAATTCTGCCAAACGCAGGGGTATGGGTGGGGGATTCAAGAAGTTAAGAATGACGGTAAAGTTGTTTGCAACGAATGCTCAGATAATGCAAGCCTGCAAGTCTGTCATGTAGAAGACATGATTGTTAACTGCAAACGATTAAAACCAGGCTCTGTTGGTATGCTTCCTGGTCAAGGATAGTAATATGGGGCTACATACAAGTTATCAAATGTAGAGCGGTCTTCAGTCCGCCATAGAGTCAACTATCTAGGGCTATTGCGGACTGAAGTCCGCTCTACATAACGTCGTTAACAATAAGTTAAGTACATACCTGCTCAGCCAGAGTTAATAGAACCACCCTTAATATATTGTTCAAATAATGGCTGAATTTCATTTAGTTTGTCCTCAATCGACCAATTAACTGCTTGAGAGAGTAAATCCAGTAAAATAATAGCATTAACGGTTGCATCTTTTTTAATTGCAGCCCTTATTCGATTAGCTAATGCTCTATTAACAAGCTGTAAATTATTATACTTTTCTGATAAACCCTTAAAACCAATCTCATAACTCATATCTTGCTGCTGCTTAAAATATTGAGCGAGCATATACATTGAAGTCGTTCTGTAAATAGTTTCTTCTTCACTGGCTAAAGGTAGATGAAAACGTGCCATAGGTTTTAAAAATTCTGCATGAGGACAAGGACTGGTTGCCATAATCAACCCAAGCACTGAACTCATAGCTCGTTGCATGGTTGTATCGGCAGAAACAGTTCTCTCAGATGTTTTAATAACAACATTAACCTCATCATAAGAAACTAAAGCATTCGAAATATCTAATAATGGAATAAGGTTTTTAGCGACGGGACAAAAAGTATTTTCTTCAATATTTAGCGGACAATTAGGACATTGATTAAAGTCTAGAGCAGCCCAAAAGGGGAAAACCTCATTATTAGATAGAAGATTCAGATTACTTGAGTCAACTTCAAGGTTTAATTGAATTGATTTATTATCAGAAAAATTAAATTGATATGAATAGACTAAAACTGAAGCGCTCATCTTCCCCTTCCCTATAAAAATATAGTTTTCTCTATCATAAGATATATCTGCTAAAAAAGTACAATTAACTTACATTTTTAGCATATTGATATAGAATTAAGTTAAATACTTTTCAAAATACCGATCAAAACCTAGAGATAGAAAGATGACTGAAAACAGTACAAAAAAACCTAAGATTTTATTAGTTGATGATGAGTCAAATGTACTGAGAGCAATAACCCGCTTACTTAAAGGATATGATATTACTGCATTAACCAGTGCAGAAGAAGCATTACTCATTGCCAAAGAAGTTAAGTTTGATTTGGTTATTTCTGATTTTAGAATGCCAGGTATGAATGGCGTAGAATTTTTAATCAAACTCATAGTGATCCAGCCCCAAATCATACGAATGATTTTAACGGGATATGCCGATTTAGAAAGTGCTCAAACAGCTATTAACGAAGCAGGCGTTTACCGCTTTATTAATAAGCCATGGAATAATATTGAAATAACAAATGCAGTAAAATCAGGCTTAGAACACCAACGCATTCTACTAGAAAACCGACAGCTAGCAGATCAAGTAAGAGAACAGCAAATATTATTAAATGAAAAAGACAAAGCCCTACAAGCTTTAGAA
Organism: uncultured Methylococcales bacterium; assembly: GCA_913009265.1. Classification (GTDB taxonomy): domain Bacteria; phylum Pseudomonadota; class Gammaproteobacteria; order Methylococcales; family Methylomonadaceae; genus QPIN01. The sequence goes on along the minus strand of CAJVYL010000071.1, from coordinate 8,827 downwards.
AAAGAAGAACCAGGCATCACTCAAGTCAACTGGGCTGATGATGGCTCGATCATTATCAATGAAGAAGATTACGAATAAAACCATAGATCATAAATTAAAGGTTAGATAGCAAATGGCTATACATGATGAGGACAGCAATAAACTGACAATAAAACTTGTTTATTATGGCCCAGCCATGAGCGGAAAGACCACTAATATCATGCGCTTACACGATTTGTTAAATACAGATTTAAAAGGTGAAATCATGATGATGGAAACAACTAATGATAGAACATTGTTTTTTGATTTATTACCTTTAGGCTTTACCACATCATCTGGATTATTAGTAAAATTTAAAGTCTATACTGTTCCTGGCCAGGTTGTTCACGATAGCACTCGAAAAGCAGTGTTATCTCGTGCTGATGGTGTTGTTTTTGTTGCTGACTCTCAGCTGTCTCAAAGTATCAATAATGGACAATCATTTGAAAATTTAGAAGCTAACGCTAACCGAGTTGGTTTAGACTTTGATTCTCTACCCTTGGTTATTCAATATAATAAACGCGACTTAACTGATATCATTAGTGAAACAGAAGTACAACAGCGCTGGCAACAAGCACCTTGGCCTGTCACATTCAGTAATGCAATAAATGGCTCTGGTGTGGTTGAAACATTACAAGCATTATTAAGCCAAGTATATAATCAACTCAACACTGAATTTAAGTTCTTAGATCAACATAATTTAACGCAAACTGAGTTTATTAACCAACTCATTACTGGTGATATTTCTCATCAAACATAGGTAGACTAATGTCAATTGAACAAGCCTTATCTTTTGATCATGAATTTACATTACAAGAGTTGCTTACTGGTGTTAATTCATCAAAACTATTACAGGCTTTACTCACTAATTTAGATTCTCCCGTTCGTATTTTAGATACTCATGACAAATGCTTATTTGATATTGAGCTAGATCAGTTTGAAGAAAAACACCCCCTAAAAAAGACACCCTTATACGGTGAATTAGAACCAATTGGCTATATAGAAGCATACGCCCCTCTTCCATCGCTGCAATCTGCTGCTCAGCTAATCCAACTTATTTTATATAGTAATTCACGTTATTTAATGGCTTCAGATCTGCATATTAAAACTCAACGGGATGATTATGAAGAATTACAACGACGTAATGCTGCATTAGAAACGTCAAAAGTAAAATATAAAAAACTGGCTGAATCTTTAGATTTACGTGTAAAACAACAAGTTAAAGTAATAGAAACAGCACAACTCAAACTTTATGAAAATGAAAAGCTGGCATCTATTGGTCGTTTAGCCGCTGGAATAGCGCATGAAATAAACAACCCCATTGGCTTTATTCGCAGTAATTTAACCTCTACAGAATCATATTTAAATGCCTTAACTAAATTAGACGCTGCTCTTAAAACAGGGGCAACAAATAGCTATATATTAAAACTATGGGAGGAGGAAGAGCTAAATTATATGCTAGAAGATTTAGAGGATATACTAAAAGAAAGTATTGATGGCATAGATAGAGTCGCGGCTATTGTTAAAGACTTAAAAAGCTTCTCTAGAGTTAATGATGCTGATGAGGAGGATGCTGATATTAATGAAATTATCCGTCAAACGGTACACATATGTGCCCCTCAAGTACAAAATAAACTGGAAGTTATTTTAGATTTAGCTGACATTCCCTTAATATTCTGTCATCCAGCAGAATTAGGCCAGGTTTTCCTTAGCCTACTTTTAAATGCAGCAGATGCTATTGCTGAAAAAGGCAAAGTAAAAATCACAACAGGCATAAATGAAAGTAATATCTGTATAGAAATGAGAGATACTGGCTGTGGAATATCAGAATCAGATTTATCCCATATTTTCGACCCCTTTTTTACCACTAAAGATGTAGGACAAGGTATTGGCTTAGGCTTAACTGTATGCCTTAATATTATCAAAGCACATAAAGGAAGTTTAAATATTATTAGTAAACTAGATAAAGGTACTTTAGTTACAATTTGTCTACCTATTCAGCATAAAAAGTATTAATAATGATAACAGTCAAAATAAAGTGGTTTTATGTCTCGCTACAGTAGTCTTTTTAGTAGCTCTGATATTAGCGAACAAACAGAGACAGAAAATAATAAAGACATATATCGTATTTTATTAGTTGATGATGAAGCTAACGTTTTATCTTCATTACGACGAATTTTTCGTCGCGAAAACTATCACATCGAATCTGCCATGAGTGGAGAGGAAGCACTGAAGGTTCTCAGCCAAAACACCTTCCAGTTAATGATTAGTGATTTTAAAATGCCTCAAATGAATGGTGCCGAACTGCTAAAACAAGTAAAAAGTCTATACCCTGAAACTATTCGCATTATGCTAACAGGTTATGCAGATACTGATGCAGTGATGGGTGCTATAAACGAAGGCGCTGTTTATAAATTTATTCTTAAGCCTTGGAATGATGATGATTTAAGAATAACGGTTGGACTGGCACTGGAACAATATGATTTATTAAAGAAAAACAAACAGCTTCAGCAGGAAAATAAACACCAAACAAAGCAGTTAAAAAAACTGAGCAAATTAAGTAATAATGATAATGGACAATTAGCCATTATGCTCAATAAAAAACAGTTACTTAATGACGGTCAGTTACAAGAAATATTTAAGCTTAAACAAACGACAACTATCCCCGTTATTAAGCTTATTCTTGATAAGCAATGGCTTACTGAAAAGGAAATCCGCAAGGTTCTCCGTAAAGATTTTTTTGTAGAAGAAGTCTCATTAGCTGAATTTCAAATCGATTCAGCAGTTCTCGATTTATTACCTCGTTCAATTTGTGAGCAACATTGGGCTTTACCCTTAAAAATCGAAAATAACATGTTACTGCTTGTCGTTGCAGACCCCATGAACATGAGTCTACAAGCTGATATACGGTTTTTTACCGGTATGTCATTACAAGTTGTTATGGCCGATGTCGCTGCAATTGAAAGTAAAATCACGCAACTCTATGGTGAAACCCCCAACTTTGGTGAAATGGAAAATATCATTTACACCGAAGACCCCTTTGAAACAATTGAAGTAATAATAGATGATAAAGATGATATTTCTTTAGATCAATTATTACGAGAAACAGAAGACCCACCCGCTATTCGATTAGTTAATTCAATTATTATTGAAGCAGTAAGACTGGGTGCCAGTGATATTCATATCCAACCACGTACCAAAAGTGTTGTTGTACGTTATCGAATAGACGGCATATTAAAAGATAAAATCTTTATTCCTAATCATTATTTAAATCCTTTGGTTTCACGGATAAAAGTTATGGCTGAAATGGATATTTCAGAACGCCGACGACCACAAGATGGCCGAATTACAGTCAAAACCCCTATGCGAATTATCGACTTACGTATTTCATCATTACCTATGATTAATGGTGAAAAAATAGTCATGAGGATATTAGATCGTAATGCATCGATAAAAAGTCTTGATCAACTAGGGTTTAATAAAAATAATTTAAAAAATGTAACGCGTCTTGTTGGTAAACCCCAAGGTATTATTTTATCAACAGGCCCAACTGGTAGCGGAAAAACAACAACACTCTACTCATTGCTTCAACATGGAGTTACCTCAGAAAAAAACTATGTCACCATTGAGGAACCTGTTGAATATTATATGGATGCAGCGGGACAAGTGAATATAAAAGGGAAAATAGATTTAACCTTTCCTATCGTATTACGCGCCATTTTAAGACAAGACCCTGATGTTATTTTATTAGGTGAAATACGTGACTCTGAAACAGCCGAAGTTGCCTTCCAAGCTGCATTAACAGGGCACTTGGTATTTTCCACCTTACATACAAACTCTAGTATTGCTACTATTGCACGACTTTTTGACTTAGGGTTAAAACCCTACATTATTGCCAGTAGTCTTGAAGGTGTATTATCCCAACGTTTAGTAAGAAAAATTTGTGAGCATTGTAAACAAGAAGAAAAAGTAAGCCCTGATATTATTCAGCAATTAGGCCCTGTTTTTTCACAGAATAAGGTGACTGCCTATAAAGGCCAAGGCTGTGACAAATGTGGAAACAGCGGCTATGACGGTCGTGTTTGTTTATATGAAATACTTATCCCAAACGAAGAAATGCGAGACCTTATTTCAGCCCAGGCAAATCAAAAAGAAATTAAACAATGTGCACAAAAACAGGGTTATAAAACATTACTAGAAGATTCTTTAGAAAAGGTTAATTTAGGTTTAACAACGTGTGATGAAGTTTTACGAATTTTAGGGCCACAAGATTTTAGTTATTAAAAATTAAATATATTTTTCACCAGTCCCTAACCGTACTTTAATAACCAGCTTATCACCTACTTTTTCTCTTAATGCCACAATATCTAAGATATGTTTCTTTTCTAAAATACACTCCTTTAGGTAAAGCCTATCATCATAATGAATATCAACTACCTCCATACCCGGCTCTAACTTAGTCCACGACATTTCAACAACAGGGCGTGCATTATCATCTATTGTTTCATTTAAAACTTGCAGAAAAGTATCTACTACAACAGGATCGTATAAGGACCCTGTTTTATTTAGCAAACGATTTTGTACATCATCAACAGACATTACCTTACCAGTCATAGAGCCTTCTATATAAGCAATATAGTCTCTAACAACCGATAAAATACGTGCGCCTATTGGAATTCTTTGCTCTTGCAAGCAATCAGGGAAACCACTACCATCGAAGTGTTCAAACTGATGCCTAATTAAAACAGAAGCTGGCTTTAACTGGCTCATATCTTTTAATAAAGACTCGCCTTCTAAAGCATGTTTTAAATAATTTTCTCTATCTTGTAATTCAGTTGAAAAATAAGGCTGAAACAGTAAGTCATCAGCTAATCCCATTTTTCCAATCTGTAATAAAAGCCCCCCATATAAGATATTTTTGATTTCCTCATCAGATAAACCAAGTTTAATAGCCACAAGTTTTGAATTATTTGCAATATAGGTTGAATGTCCACTCCTTATTCCAGGGCGCATTTCAATAATCTTGGCAAAAGTTTTAATCGAATCAGTATATTGCTTTTTTAAAACAACATGAGCATTATCAAGTTTCTTTAAAGATGTTCTTAATTGCGTTGTACGTTGCTCTACCTTATCTTCCAGATTTGCATTTAAATCTTTTAATTGTGCATTTTGATTATGGATAATCTCAAATAGTTGCACACGTTCTTCACGTAAGCGTTTTTCTTCAATTGCTTTTGCAACCAAAGATTTTAGCTCCTTATCGTCCCAAGGCTTACTGCAATAGCTATAAATTTTACCTTGATTTACAGCAGCAATAGTGGACTCTATATCTGCAAACCCCGTCAATAAAATACGGACAGTATCAGGCCACTTGATAGCAGCTTGCGTTAAAAACTCAGCCCCATCCATATGAGGCATTCGCATATCAGAAATAATTAAATCAATGGTTTGCTGTTCTAATATTTCTAAACCTTTTGCACCGCTTTCTGCCAAATGAACAGTATATTCAGTTCCCCGAAATAAACGACGTAAAGATTTTAAGATATTCGGTTCATCATCAACACAAAGTATCTGTGCTGGTTTTTTTTCTAGGGGCGATTCAATACTCATACTATTTATTTGGGTTTATTGGCAAATAGACCCTAAACTTTGTTCCTTTACCCACCACAGAATCCACTTCAAATCGACCATGGTGATCTTGAATTATTTTATAGGATAACGATAACCCTAAGCCAGTCCCTTTACCGACAGGTTTAGTCGTAAAAAAAGGATCAAATATTTTATTTTTAATATCATCAGGAATTCCTTTACCGGTATCTTCCACTTCTACCCATACGAACGCATCATCAGCACCTGTACGTACAGTAATTTTTCCAAAGTCCTCTATTGAATGAGCCGCATTAACCAATAAGTTCATAAATACCTGATTAAGTTGAGCGCCTACACATTCAATAGTTCTTATCCCACCATATTCCTTAACAATATCAGCTTTATATTTTAGTTCATTATGAACAATATTAAGCGTTGCGCTAATACCCTCTTCCAGATCAAATATTTCTCTTTCTTGTTTATCAATACGTGAGAAATCCCGTAAATCCTGCACAATTTTCTTAGCTCGCGTAGCACCTTCAATTGACTCTTTCACTAAATCTTGTAGGTCTTCTTGTAAAAAACCTAAATCTAAGTCTTTACTTAGTTGGTGAAATTCTGTTGCCAAAGCATTATCTTTAGGTAGTTCCGTAGCCATTTTTTCGGCCAATGTAGCAACCTGTTCTAAATCTGTTAAATAGTTTTTTAAGGTATTTAAGTTAGAATAAATATAACCTAAAGGGTTATTAATTTCATGCGCCACCCCTGCAGCTAATTGACCTATAGAAGCCATTTTTTCAGATTGAACTAAATGTCCCTGAGTTTCTTTTAATTGATTATTTAAGCCTACTTGCTCTTCTTTTTCTTCGCTTAGTATTTGATTGGTATTTTGTAACTCTAGGGTACGTTTAATAACTGTTTCTTCTAATGATTTTTCTACATGTTTTTGTTTGCTAATATCAATACCACAACCCATAAAACCAGAGACTTGACCACTTTTACGCTTACGGGGAACAATGGTTTCTAAAATCCAATGTTCAGAGCCATCTTTATGATTTAAACGATATTCAGTTTCAACTGCTTTATGGTTAGTTTTAACTTGTTCATATACATCGAGTAGATTTTTCTTATCATCTTTATGGACTAGTTTTTCACACTCACCATTCATGCACTCGGTCATATCCAACCCAGTAAACTGCAAAAACTGTTTATTAACAAAAATACGTTTACCTTCAATATTACTGATCCATATTAAAGCGGGTAAAATATCGGCTAATTCCTTAAAACGACCTTCACTTTCTCGTAGAGCACCATAAAGATTATTTTTTAAAATATCAACATTCGACTGAGAATTATCTTGCTCTGTAGAATTAGATAAAGCATTTTTTACCATCTCTTTATCAGTCAGTAAAATATGGTTAATTAACCATTGCACTAAAAAATCAAGTAATTCATCAGTTACCTTCTCAGGATTGTCGTGACATTCCTGCTGAGCAATCTTAATTTTTTCAACAAACTGTTGATGTGTATGTTGATGGTCTTTCGAAGCCTGACTATCCGGTTCATGACTTAACATAAACTTTTCTTCATCTTTAAAATGATATTGAGTGTAATCAACTAACTCATCTAATAGTTTTATAACTTCATGAGTGTCTCCACCAATATTCAAGCTTTCATCCAACTGGTTAAGTAATTCCACCAGTTTTTTATGTTGTACATCAATACTTTCGACACCCGTTTTATAGCTATCGTCCCAAATAAATATGGCCATTTTATCTACACCAAAAAGTAAGCAATAAAGTTTTAGATTATTTCTAATAATATTAAGTATAAACCCAAAAATACAATAGGGTAAGCTAATGACACCCCAAATCCCCACATAAATTCTCGCCAATAATTCTTATGAATAAAATCTATGTTATTTTTGTTGGCTAAACAGACAATTTTAAATTTTCAGGCACTATTATTCTTAATCTTAATAAACTTTTGAGTGTTTTATTAGCACCTTCGTAAATGAAAATGAAGTTGTCGATGAATTAAATTCTATGAACTGGCTTATATGTGGCCTTTCTGAATCAACACGGAACTGGAAGCCAATAGGTTCGGTTTTATTGAATCCTGATCGTGTAGAAAATTAAAGGCCAAAAATATTTAGGCGAAAACTATCTTGAAAAACACCGGTCTTGTGATTCAAGATCTAAACCTGATTTCTTTACAGTTACAGCCAAAATATAGCAAAAACCAGCCCAATAAATAAAGCAACTTAGTATATGGCCCTTAACTAAAGACGCCCGTCAATACAATTAAAAGAAATTTATATATTGCCTAAAGATAAAAAAGAAACTAATATATTTCTTATAGGTAAAAAGCAATATATAAGTTTCTATAATGAGCACATTACTCGAACAATTAAAAAAACGCAGAATAGCACTCGGGCTAAAGCAAAAGGATATGCTGCTTCGTATTGGCATATCTCGTCAGCAATACCAGCGATTAGAGTCTAAGGGCAATCCTCGCCTAGACACGCTTGAACTTATCTCAAAAGGCCTAAAAAGCGAATTATTGCTTATCCCTCAGGAAAAGCTATTGGCCGTTAAAGCCATTCTCGAAACAGAGAATGAGTCACTACCAACAGAAACACCAAAGTCACATAAGGAAAATGAACTAGCAAACAATCCATGGCAAGATTTACTAGGAGATAATGAATGAGCACTAGCGAGATTAATGCGCTAAAACTAACCCTCCATGGTAAGTTGGTGGGTTATCTGGCTGGATTTAACAATGGGCGAAATGTTCTGAGCTTTGCTGATGAATTTAAAAACGACCCTTTACGCCCTACTCTCAGCTTAATCACTCACCCTAAGTTTCCAAATGTAGAAAAACTACTTGCACAGCCCTGGGCAAAAAACCAACGATTACACCCCACGCTATCTAATTTATTACCTGAAGGCGCATTAAGAGAATTAATAGCGCAAGGGCTTAAAACCCATATTGAAAACGAATTTCAGATTTTTTCATACCTAGGACAAGATTTGCCTGGCGCGCTTATCGCCAGGCCAATGGAGCCAGAAGATGTACCCGATAGCGTCCTTAACACGCATGAAAAAGCTAAGGCAGTTAAATTCGATACTGCCATACAAGCTAATAAATTTTCTCTCGCTGGCATTCAAATGAAATTTTCCATGAAGGAAAAAGAGGGTCGTTACAACTTAACAAAAGG
>CAJVYL010000070.1 GCA_913009265.1 uncultured Methylococcales bacterium | reverse complement strand
TGAGTACCATCACAACTGGCTAACAAAATGGGCAGGCAATCAGCAGTCATCACCACACTGACCACACCCGATTGATCGGTAAAGCTGGCATCAGCTTGCTCTAGATGAAGGCATTGGTTAGCATTAACCACTCGGTTACTATGAACCTGCTCTAACCATACTGGCTCTGCAGGAAGAATAAGCATTTTCGATATCGTTTTACGATTTCTCAATACTGTTTCAGGGTTATCATCTACATGATATGCAGGATTTAGACTTTTAAAAGCTCCCTGGCTTTCCCCTCCTGTCCGTAAAGTTACTGCAGCATGAATATTTTTTGCTACAGGCCAGTCAGGTTTAATCCAGTTCATTTTGCTCAATAGCGTTGACTAATTCAACCATATCTTCAGGCATGCCTAATTCCCATTCATGATATTCGTCCGTCACAGGATGTTGCAGGCCTAATTTAGTCGCATGTAATGCTTGTCGCTTAAAGTTTCTTAATACCTCTTCAAGGTGTTCACTACAATTTGCGGGCATTTGAAAGCGCCCTCCATAGACTGGGTCCCCAATTAAAGGGTAATTGATGAAAGCCATATGGACACGAATTTGATGGGTTCGTCCTGTCTCTAATTTAACCCGAACTAAAGTGTGTCGTTTGAATCGCTGTTCCAGACGATAGTGCGTTACCGCATGTTTGCCATCGTCTCTCACCGTGTGGCGTTTACGATCAGCGTGATGACGCCCAAGAGGTTCATCAATCGTCCCTCCAGCAGTCATCCAGCCTTTAACTAAAGCTAAATATTCACGAGTTATTGTTCTTTCTTGTAGTTGCGTAGACAAGCTATGATGAGCTTGTAAGGTTTTAGCAACCATTAATAATCCACTAGTATCTTTATCAAGCCGATGAACAATGCCTGCTCTAGGTAAGGTTTTTAGAGAGGGGTCGTGATTTAATAAAGCGTTGACCAATGTGCCGTGCCAATGCCCTACCGCAGGATGGACAACAAGCCCTGCAGGTTTGTTGACGATAAGCAACGAGTCATCTTCATAGATAATCTCTAAGGGAATCTCCTCGCCTTCATGTTCCAGAACTTCTTCAGCTTCTGCATCAAGCACTACCTGTTCATCACCATCTATTTTATCTTTTGCTTTCAGTGTTTTTTGATTAACGGTGACCCGTCCAGCTTTAATCCATGTTTGCAATTTACTTCTGGAATAATCAGGAAACATTTCAGCCAGGCATTGATCAAGACGCATGCCAGCCATTTCTTCGGGTATTTTTGCTGTTAATATAGCCATATTAGACTTAAATTTAAGTTATACTCGCCATTTTCCAATAAACAAGTAACGCTTGTTTTGAATTTGAGCGGGAAAACCCTTAATCTTACAACGTGTAGCTAACAATATGCGATCATTTTTATTAAATTTTTTAATTTTTTCTTGTTTATCCATCACTTTGCAAGGCTGTGAAACGCTTAACAGCTCTAAAAATGAAGAGTTTGGCGACTGGGATGCAAAAGAGTTTCATGACAAAGCTAAAGCGGCTATGGATGCCCAGAACTACCAAAAAGCTATAAAGTTATATGAGACTTTAGAAGCAAGATACCCTTTTGGTGATTATGCGGCACAGACACAGCTAAATATTGCTTATGCTTATTATAAGAATGATGATCCAGAAACTGCGATAGCTGCAACTGATAGATTTATTAAAGTCCACCCTAGGCATCCCAATGTGGATTATGCTTATTATTTAAAGGGGTTGATTAACTTTAATCGCAGTATTGGTTTTCTTGAACGCTTTTTACCTACAGACTCATCTCAACGCAATCCGAGCAATGTAAAAGAGGCGTATGACAATTTTGATTTATTAGTTCGCCGTTATCCAAATAGTAAATACGTAGCCGATGCAAAACAACGTATGCTTTCCCTAAGAAATAACCTAGCCATGTATGAGGTGCATGTCGCGCGTTTTTATTTAAAACGTAGGGCTTATATTGCAGCCGCAAATAGAAGCAGCCATGTTATTAAGAAATATCAACGTACACCTGCTGTTCCTTATGCCCTATTAGTTATGGAAGAAGCATATACTAAATTAGGCATGAATGTTTTAGCTGCAGATGCAAAAAGAGTCTATGAACAAAACTATCCTGATGGCCCTCCCGTTGAGGAATACCAAGAAACAACTTCCATACATGAACTTTGGAACTTTTTTGGTCTAGATCAATAATATACAAAATAAAATAATTTGTAGTAGCTCAAAACTATTAATCGTCTCATAATTTCTGACAGTATTATTTAGGGATGTAGAGACAAGGCATGCCTTGTCTCTACTTTAGATGCCCCACAAGAAGAAAAGTGGAACCAAATAAAAGCTAGCTACTAATACACATAAAACTGTCGCATCATCCCTAAGTCTTCATGCTCTAGGTTATGACAGTGGTATAAGAAGAAACCTTTAAAGTCTTGAAAAGGCTTAATAATTTCAATTTCTTCTCCTGGCATTACTAGTACAGTGTCTTTCCAGCCTGAATCGATAAAACCGTCTTTTACGGTTTCGTACTCATCCAATCGCATACCGCCTGGCTTTCTGGAAATTATCTGGTATTGCTGACCATGTAAATGAATTGGATGAGCCATAGAAAACATCATGCCTCCTCCCATACCACCACCCATATTCATGCCACCACTTTTCTTTCCTCCCATATCCATTTTTTCGTCATCATCGCCATGCTCGCCTTTCTTCATGCCATGATCATGGAAAATCTTAATTTTTTTAGTTGAACCAAGAGGGACTCTTTCAAAATCTAACACTCTATCCATAGAATAAGACTTACCATTTAACATGGGTCTCATGGGTTTCATGGAAATAGCAATAGGTAAAGGATCATGGGCGTTATCTACATCACGTTCAGTCAATCGATCAAATTTAACTAGGCGCTTAGGTAAGCGTGGTGAGTCACTTACTTTTTCTGTTACTTTAAATGAAGCAATAGGGAACTTGGCACCTTGGGCTAGTCCACCGCCTCCCATCATGCCCATTCCTCCCATACCACCCATCATTCCTCCACCCATACCTTTTGAGGAACCGCCTTTTCCTTTCTGCATTTTTTCATACATAGGCGGCATAGCACCTGTATATGGCAAGCTATACATCACTAATTTTGTACCGACAGCTCGGCCACTAAAATCTAGCCATAAATCAATACGCTCTCCAGGAGCAAGCATAATATACGGTCTAGTTTCGGGCTTTTCTAACAATCCAGCATCAGTGCCGATAGCTGTTAACGGAGTTCCATCATCCCAACCTAATTTATAAATTCTTGAGTTTGATCCATTCAACCCTCTAAATCGATAGGCTCTTGATTTAACTTCAAATTCAACATTGGGTTTACCATTAACTAAAATAGTATCACCTAAGAATCCCGACATTCTGCCATGCATACCTTTTAAGTATTGCAATTGATTTCGGTTATTAAAAGTCCTATCTTGCAATACAAAAGGAATATCGTATTCCCCTGTAGGTAATTCTATTTTTTTCTCTTCATCATCAGTTACAGTAATAATACCCGCTAACCCTTGATAAACCTGCTCGGCTGTTAATTCGTGTGTATGTGAGTGATAAAAGCTTGTTCCTGCCCGATTCATTACTTCAAATTCATAGACAAACTTTTCCCCTGACTGGATAGTGTACATGGGGTGTCCATCACTTTTCTGAGGTACATGTAAGCCATGCCAGTGAATAATAGACGGTTCCTTTAAACCGTTATTAAAATATATACGAACTTTCTGACCTTTCTCATAATTAATAATCGGGCCAAGATAATTACCTTTCAAATGTTGCAAGGTATCTTTAGGGCCTTTTATTAATTTACCGTAATATTTCTGAACCCTTGTATTAGGCCCACTTTTTAATACAGGTACATATCCCTCTCGGGCTGTCATTGCTATTTCCACATCGGGGTTAAAGCCAGGAGTTGCTCTGCTTTTAACTTGCCCTTTGTTAGCTAATACCAAGCCAGGGAATGCTGCTGTTGCAGCACCTAGGGCTGCATGCTGTAGAAATTGACGTCTATTTTTATTTTTTATTGTCATTATCCTTCCTCAAAATTAAACAGTTAGTATTTAATTAATTACTAAATATACGCTTTTTTGAAAGGATAACAACCGTGTATTTATCTTGTTACGCCTGTTTTTCTAATGTTAGAAAACTGTAAGTAAAATCAACACTAGAATCATTCTCAATATCTTCTCTAGCAATTTCTTTCCACTCCTTGCTATCAATCACAGGAAAGAATGTATCTGCTTTAAACGCTTTATTAATTTCAGTTAAATACAGTTTATCTGCTACTGGTAATATTGCCTCATAAAAAGTAGCCCCTCCAATAACAAAGACCTCATCATATTGCTGACAAGATGCAATGGCTTCATCAATCGTATTAAAAACTTCACAGCCTGCTTGCTGATAATCACTATTTCGACTGATTATAATATTAGTTCGTCCAGGCAAGGGTCTACCAATAGACTCATAGGTTTTTCTCCCCATTAAAATAGGAGATCCCATGGTAATTTGTTTAAATTTCTTAAGATCTGCAGATAAATGCCAAGGCATTTCATTATTAAGCCCAATTGCACGATTCGTTGCCATCGCAACAATAAGTGATATTTTCATGATTTATTCTTAGGAGTTAAAGACAAAGCTTATATCGACGACAATATTTGCCTAGTAAATTAATTACGCAGACATGAGCAACTTGCTCAAGCCATATTTTAACGATCAATATACCATTGCCAGTCTTACTAAATATAATTAATTAGCTAGTAAGGAGCCTGCTCTAGGCTCATCTAGAGAACCATCTGGCTCCAAAAATTTAAAGGGCACAGAAACTAATTCCATTCCCGTATTAAGTTGCACTGCAAAATGTAAATGAGGCCCTGAAGAAAAGCCGGTATTTCCTGAATAGCCAATTAACTGTCCAGCATAAACTTTTAATCCTGGATAAACTTGAGCCGTTTCTAGTGCTAAATGTGCATATACAGCCATTGATCCATCATCATGTAAAATTCTAATACTATTTGCTCTACTCTTATAAGCTTGTTCGGTTCCACCTTTAAAGAAGTCATTATTTACTTCAATTACAACTCCTGCTCTAGCCGCATGTACAGGAGTATCTACAGGCATGACTAAATCAACTGCATATTTATTTTGTTTATCGGTATGGCTAAATTTACCACCAAAAGCTTGAGAAACTGCAATCGATGTATTTTTTTCAAAAGGTGGTAAATAAACAGCATTTTCATCATGCCTTGCTAAAGGGCTACCAAGAATATAGTGATACTTTAATGAGTACCCCCAAGATTTATATTTATTAATGGCTTTTAATTTGAATAAAGTTTGAGACTTTCCCGGAGCAACAATAAACCGTTTAGGTAAGGCTGGTAATGAAATAGTATTATTTATCTCAGTCAAACTAAACTCTATTTCTACAGATACTTTATGCCTATTAATTACATAATATTCAGGGTTTTGTTTTTCCCCTTTCTTTTCTAACCAAACATAGCGTTTCGTAGCCGCCTTTAACTGCCTAACCTCTACTATTTGATCTGACTCATGCTTAGGAGGCTTATCTGAAAAATGCCATAAACCTTGAGAGTCTTTATATTTATAGAGCTTTTTCCCATATAAAACAGGAGAAAGTAAACTCATTATTAAGAGGGTCATTAATAATTTCATTCAGTTCTCAATATCAAGAAAGGTTGATTCAGGGTACAATTAAAATTATGCTTCTCAAGTTAGAAGTTAGCATGCCTAGATAAAATCAATTTATAAATAATGGCATATTTGATAATAGTCGATTAATCATTATTCTGGTACAGATAAATTACAAATTCAGAAACAAATACAATCTGCCTCTGTGGTAGTGAATTGGAGTACTCACTTTGTTGTGAGCCCTTTCATAAAAAAGTGAGCAATCCATTAACAGCTGAAGCATTAATGCGTTCTAGGTTTACCGCTTATGCAAACAAAAATGAAAGCTATTTACTCGAAACATGGAGTGGTAGTAAACGACCTGAATCCATTGATTTTACAAAAGAAGAGGCTGTCTGGACCAAGCTTGAAATTGTAAAAACTAAAAAAGGCTCAAAAAAAGACAGTAAAGGGATTGTTGAGTTTAAAGCTTATTACAACCTAGAAGATGAACCCTATGTGATGACTGAGATTAGTCGTTTTATAAAAAAATCTGAGCGCTGGTTTTATTTAGATGGTGTGGTTAAATCTGTGTCAAAAGTGAACCAGCAATTCAATCAAGGAAAAAATGCTCCTTGCTCTTGCGGTAGTGGTAAAAAATTTAAACGCTGTTGCGGTAAATAATTATGGTTATAATTTTAAGAAGAATCCCCCAAAACACTAGCGAACAAGATATTATTGACTTCGTAGAACCCGCATTAAAGGGTGGACTGTTTAAAAAAACAGGCCATATAGAATCCATTCAAAAATTAGTTTTAAAAGATACACAAAGAAAAACGATTGAATTTCATGGTTTAGTCTCTATAGACTCTGAAGTGGCTGCAAACAGAGCTATAAAAGACCTTAATAGAAAAATATTTAAAAACAAACCCATTTTAGTTCGGGAATATTTTCACCGGTCTTGGCATAATGACCCAAGAATCAACATGCGCGAATGGAACGAAGAACTTGTTGATAAACGTAAAAATAGCAGAAGACGCCGTCGACTTGAAGTTGTCACTAAAGAATCTTTAAAGTTCAGCAATAAGGAAGAAAACCTTAGGGTTCTATAAGTTTTTCTAACAAGGGTGCTAGTTTTTTTAGTTGCCTATGCTTTTCCAAGCGATGACTAACAACAATACTGCTCAATTCAGCAAGCGCCAGATTAAAGTCATCATTAACTATTAGATAGTTAAACTCATCGCAATGACTCATTTCTTGTACGGCATCTTGCATTCTACGATCAATAATTTCTTGGCTATCTTGCCCTCTATTTTCTAATCGCTGCTGCAAAACATCTATAGATGGTGGCAAAATAAATATAGAAATACCATCAGGAAGCATTTTTCTAACTTGTTGAGCACCTTGCCAGTCAATTTCTAAAATAACATCAATACCATTATCTAAATAATATTCAACTGATTGTTGTGCGGTGCCATAAAAATTATCAAACACTTGCGCATGCTCCAAAAAAGCATGTTCAGTTATCATTTGCTTAAATTCTTCTACCGTAGAAAAAAAATAGTCTTTGCCATGTGTTTCACCCTCTCGCATTTGTCGAGTCGTATGAGAAACAGAAACAATTAATTGATCAAGATTTTCGACCAACTGTTTTACTAAGCTGGTTTTCCCCGCGCCTGATGGAGCGGAAATAATATAAAGTTTACCTTTGTTCATTTCAATGCCTTACTCAATATTTTGTACTTGTTCGCGCATTTGCTCAATCAACACTTTCAAGTCGATTGAAATTTGAGTCATTTCTTTATCAGCCGATTTAGAGCCTAAGGTATTTGCTTCTCTATTCATTTCTTGCATTAAAAAATCAAGTCTTCGCCCTATAGGTTCTTGTTTAGTTAATACATTAAGCACTTCATTAACATGGGTATCAAGACGATCAAGCTCTTCTGCCACATCAAGCTTTTGAGCTAAAAAAACCATTTCCTGTTCTAATCTATCAAAATCAGGGTCGGCAACAAACTCAGCTAAACGCTCTTTAGTTTTAGTACGAATACGCTCTAATACCTCTGGCATTCTTTTATTCGCAGCTTCAACTAATAACTGAACATTTTTACATCGCTGTTCAATAAGAGCTCCCAGTTGCTTACCCTCACTTTCTCTGGCAATAATTAGCTGTTCAAGCGTATGTTTAACTAAGGTATTAATGCCTTCTAATAATTCTTCTTTATTTGATTCTTGCTCCTGCTGAACACCAGGGTAGTTTAAAATTTCAAATGCAGTAAAAGGGTGACCATTATGCATAAGGTCTTCAATTTTAGAAGTTGCCTGCAATAATGCTTTAACCGCATCTTCATTAATCGTAATAGTGTGTTTCTGATTAGCTATTTTTTTATAGCTTAATGCACATTCAATTTTTCCTCGTTTTAAAGAACTGGTAATTAATGACCTTAAATCAGCTTCTGAAAAACGCAACCTTTCAGGTAATTTGAGTGAAACATCACAATACCTATGATTAACTGAGCGAAATTCACAATTAACTGTTAAGTTATTAACTTCTATTTCACCGCTTGCGAAAGCGGTCATACTTTTTATCATTATTTAACCTATACTTAGGAACAAGCGTCCTTATTTTCTAACTTGTAATATTAAAAACTATCTATGGCTGAATATTACGACCCTGAAACCTACCCAAAAAAGTGGAATTATCTGCAATCGGGCACCATTATAGACCAGTATATGATCGAACGGGAATTAGCGCATGGTGGCTTTAGTTCTGTTTACTTAGCTCGACAATTAGAAGATCAGGTTCAAGTCGCTATTAAAGAATATTTACCCCGTAAATTTGCCCATAGAACATGGAATAATGTTGTTATCCCTCATAGCGCTGAAACTAAAGTTTTATTTTTAAGAGGTCGCGCCCTTTTTTTTGAAGAGGCAAAAGTACTGGCCAAATTAAAACATCATAATATCGTCGACGTTACTAATTTTTTCCAAGAAAATGAAACCGTATATATGGTGATGACTTATGACTATGGTGTTACTTTAGATAAAATAATTACTAATGCAAATATAAAAAAAGACGAGCAATTACTGACATCAATTTTTAGACAGCTATTGACTGGCATTGAGGTTATTCATCAAAATAAAATGCTTCATCTTGATATTAAACCCGCTAATATTTTAGTCCGGCCAGGTTTCGATCCCTTATTACTAGACTTTGGAGCTATCAGAGAATTTCCAAATTCAAATAAAAGCCAACAATCAAAAGTTTTAACAACTGGGTTTTCTCCTGTAGAACAATACTCCTCAAGCGATCTCGGGCCATGGACTGACTTATATGCTGTCGGTGCCAGTATGCGTTGCTGTTTAGGTGGAAAAAAATTGTTACCCGCGCCAGATAGAGATAAAAAAGACAGCATGGTTCCAGCGGTTAAAGCATATAAAAGAAAATTTCCTGAATATCTATTAAAGGCTGTTGATTGGGCGATGGAAATTAAACCAGAAGATAGGCCTCAATCGGTAACGGAATTACAAGATGCTTTAACCCCCTAAATATTAAAGCACTAGGGACTAGATTAGAAAACAGTTATACTGTGCCGTTTTTTATCTAAGAGTACTTGCATGAGACCTAGCGGACGTAATCCCAACCAATTAAGAGATGTTAACTTTATCTGCAACTATACAAAACATGCCGAAGGCTCTGTTATGGTTGAATTTGGCGACACTAGAGTGCTTTGTACTGCTAGTGTTGAAAGACGCGTTCCTCGCTTTTTAAAAGGTAAAGGTGAAGGCTGGATAACGGCTGAATATGGCATGCTACCCCGATCAACCAATGACCGTATGGGACGTGAAGCAAGCAGAGGTAAGCAAGGCGGGCGCACATTAGAAATTCAACGTTTAATTGGCCGTTCTCTACGAGCATCAATTGATTTAAAGGCTTTAGGCGAACATACCATTACTATTGATTGCGATGTGATTCAAGCAGATGGTGGCACAAGAACAGCCTCTATTACAGGTGGATTTGTTGCACTATCAATTGCTATCAATCATATGTTAGCTAAAAAAATGATTAAAAAGAATCCACTTCATGGTCAAATTGCATCCGTTTCCGTCGGTATCTATAAAGGCACACCTGTACTTGATCTAGATTATGCTGAAGATAGTAATGCAGAAACCGATATGAATGTCGTTATGAATGATGCCGCTGCATTTATTGAAGTACAAGGCACCGCTGAAGGGCATGCTTTTAGAAAAGATGAGTTAGATTCTATGCTTGAACTTGCCGAACATGGTATTAATCAATTATTAGAAAAACAACAAGCAGCGCTAGACTCTATTGCCTAATATGTTGGCTGGGTTCAGTCTAAAACTAAACCCAGCACTCAACCTATCTAAAAGTGAGAATTTATTATGTCTTTTTCTAATCAGCAACAAATCGTTTTAGCCAGTGGAAACAAAGGCAAGATAAAAGAGATACAAGCTATTCTCAAAGATCACCCTATTATTCCTCAATCACAATTTAAGGTAGAAGAAGCAGAGGAAACAGGCTCCACTTTTGTTGAAAATGCCATCATCAAAGCACGTAATGCAGCTTTACATTGTAATTCCGCGGCCATTGCCGATGACTCTGGCTTAGTAGTTGATGCTTTAGATGGTGCGCCAGGTGTTATTTCAGCTCGCTATGCAGGTGTTGGTGCTTCAGATCAAGATAACCTATTAAAATTATTAAAAGATTTAGAAGGTGTTCCCGCAGAGCAACGTACTGCCCGCTTTGTTTGTGTCATTGTATTAATGCGCCATGCAAATGATCCATTACCTCTTATTGCTCAAGGTACTTGGGAAGGAACTATTCTTAATCAATCTATTGGTGAAAATGGTTTTGGATATGACCCTATCTTTTGGGTTCCAACACACAACAAAGCCTCTGCTGAATTATCTGCAGAAGTAAAAAACTCCATCAGTCATCGAGGGCAAGCATTACAAATTTTGACTAAATTACTTCAAAACATATAAGTTGTGAAAATACTTGCTCAACAAGCTAGCAAGCAATTTACTAAAGCCGCTATTCAAGAGATAACGGCTTTAGGCAATGGATTAATTAACGACACATTCTTAATCAAAACCGAAAAATCAAGCTTTGTTCTACAACGTATAAATACCCAAGTTTTCCCCGATCCTAGTTTAATTATGGAAAACTTGGACTTATTAAGTAATCATCTTCAAAAAAAGATCGCAATAAAGCTAACAATTCCCCTCGTTCTAAAAACAATAACTCAACAGCCTTATTATAAGGATGACAATAAAAATTTCTGGCGAGCATTAGAGTTTATTGATAACACGGAAAGTAAAGAACAGCTTAGCAACCAAAAACAGGCTGAACAAATTGGTTTTGCTTTAGGGCATTTTCATCGTCTACTAAGTGATGCTGATACAACTTTATTTCATGATACCTTACCTGGTTTTCATATTACGCCTCATTATTACCAACAATATCAAGCAATAGAAGACAATCTTCAAAAAGAAATTCAACTAAAAAAAGTACAGCAATGTAGACAGTTTATAGATCAATTTTCAGTAAAAATTAATAGCCTTGAAAAAGCTAAACAACAAGGTTTATTAATAGAAAGAATAACCCATGGAGACCCTAAGCTTAATAACTTTTTATTCACTAAAAATAGCAATAATATTATTAGCTTAATCGATTTAGATACTATCAAACCTGGCTTGGTACATTATGATATAGCCGATTGTTTACGTTCTTGTTGCCATAACCCAGCTTCAAATACATTTGACCTGAAGCTATGTGAAATTATTTTATCTAGCTATTTAAAAGAAATGGCTGATATTTTCACAAACTCTGATTATGAATATTTATATTCAGCAATAGAGTTAATCCCATTTGAATTGGGCTTACGTTTTTTTACTGACTATTTACAAGGAAACCAATACTTTAAAGTAGCTTCTCCAGAACAAAATTTAGATAGAGCTTGGGCTCAATTTAAACTATGTAAAAATATAGCTGAACAAGAAGAGGAAATCAGAGACATTATTTATAGTTAATTACCTCTAAATAGCCTTATTATCGGTTATTGATACCCTCATTCAAGCAAAAAACCTCCTTTTTATTCGCTGATTAAGTTCGATTCTTATTTACACCCTCAATTGACTTTATAGCTATATGCGAGTATATATTTTTATACTTGTTTATAAACCGAGGAGACAAAGCCATGAAACTATTTCAAGGTAGTATAGTTATATTCGGGATGTTGTTATTAAATGGATGCGGCGATCAAATTTGGTGCGGAGAAAATGGCTGTGGAGCAAATAGAGATGTTTCAACACCAACTGTTCCTATAAACACTCAGAGTATTCATTTTACTTTAAGAGATATAGAGACAGATAATCATCTAACTTAAAAGATGAAACTTAATGACCTTATAATCGTCTTAGCTAAAGAAGGTTTTAAATGGAGGTTAAGATGAACACATTAACAACACATCGTAAACAAGAAAGTCATTTAACAGATTATGATGGCTTAGCTCACCTTATGTATGTAATGCAGGCAATATCTTTCCTATTTGGAGGAATTCCCTTTGTGACTGCTATGGCTTTAAATTACCTTAATAGACATCATGTACAAGGAACTTGGTTAGAGTCGCATTTCAAATGGCAAAATGAAACATTCTGGGTTGGGTTAACCTTAACTTTAATTGGAGTAGCCACATTGCCATTTTTTATTGGTTTTGTAATTTTGATTGCGACTGTGATTTGGGTAATCCATAGAATAGTTTATGGCTGGGTGGCATTGTATAAATCTAAAGAAGTAAAAGCATTCTCAAAATTCCATTTTATTTAAATAGCTGATCAGGGTTACTGTCTATCAAGCCCTTTAAAGCCTTTATCTTAAGAGCTGTTCTCGGCTTTTATACCTCATTACTTATCTCCCCCTATAAGTAACTCTTTAGTAAACTTTTATTTTCCTTACTTTTTCTTTTCGGCTAAATATTCTTACCTTTGCAGATAAAAGAATTAAAACGTGGTAGATCAATGATTTTACAAGTAAGTTGATGGTAGAATGATAAGATTTGATCATATTATCGATTCATGCAATTAATTAGGGGCTTAACTCACCTTAAACCATTACAAGAAGGCTGTGTATTAACCGTTGGAAATTTTGATGGTGTGCATACTGGACATAAAAAGGTAATAGATAAACTTGCAGCTCATGGAAAGAGAATGGGACTACCTGTTGTAGTGATGATGTTTGAGCCACAACCTTTAGAGTTTTTTCTAAGAGAAAATGCCCCATCAAGACTAACAAGGTTAAGAGAAAAAGTAATTCAATTTAGGTCGTTGGCAGT
>CAJVYL010000069.1 GCA_913009265.1 uncultured Methylococcales bacterium | reverse complement strand
TATTTTGATGTGGCGATTGCTGAGCAACATGCGGTCACTTTGGCGGCGGGTCAAGCTTGTCAGGGTGGTAAGCCTGTTGTTGCTATTTATTCGACCTTTTTACAACGTGCTTATGATCAGTTGATTCATGATGTGGCGGTGCAAGATTTAGATGTGTTGTTTGCTTTGGATAGAGCGGGCTTGGTGGGTCCTGATGGTCCTACACATGCGGGTAGTTTTGATCATAGCTTTTTAGGCTGTATTCCTAATATGTTGATTATGGCGCCGGCTGATGAAAATGAATGTCGTCAGATGTTGACCACAGGGTTTAACTATAAAGGCCCTGCTGCTGTGCGTTATCCTCGTGGTAAAGGTCCTGGCTCTGTTGTTGCTGAGGATTTTTCTGAATTAGAAATTGGTAAATCTGAGATTCGTCATCAAGGCGGTCGTTTGGCTATTTTGGCTTGGGGAAGTATGGTGACACCTGCATTGGAAGTAGGTAAGAAACTAGGTGCTACTGTGATTAATATGCGCTTTGTTAAACCACTTGATGAAGATATTATTCTGGAAATGGCTAAAACGCATGATGTGTTTGTGACTATTGAAGAAAATGTTATTTCTGGTGGTTCTGGCAGTGCGGTGAACAATTTCTTACAAGCTCAACAGATTTTAATGCCTGTTTTAAACTTAGGTTTACCGGATGCTTTTATTGAACAAGGCACCCGTGAAGAGTTATTAACTGAATGTGGTTTGGATAGTAAGGGTGTTCTTGATGCTATTGAAGCTTTTTGTGCATAGACTTAAATAAAAAATACTATGGTTAGGTAGGAGGGGCCTTTGGCCGCGACCTCTCTTGATCTTGTTTCAATCGCGGCCAAAGGCCCCTCCTACCGTATAGAGCCATATATAATAAATGTAGATCCGATTAACGAAGCGTAATCAGACAACCCTATAATGTTTTATTCCACCACTTAAAATATTCGCGCAGAGATTAAGCGCCTCTACAACCTCATTGAGTTAAAACTTATGGATAGATTAAGAAATAAAATTAGAGATATACCCGACTTTCCAAAACCAGGTATTATTTTTAAAGACATCACCCCCCTAGTAAAAGATCCAGCAGCTACACGATTAGCTGTTCACCAACTAATCCACCCTTTTTTGGGTAGAAATATCGACTCTGTAGCGGGTATGGAAGCAAGAGGGTTTATTTTTGGTTCATTAGTTGCGTGGGAACTAGGTATTCCTTTTATCCCATTAAGAAAACCTGGGAAACTACCTTATGATGTTCAAAGCGTTTCTTATGATCTTGAATATGGCTCTGCATCACTAGAAGCCCATATTGATTCATTTGAAAAAGGTGAGAAAGTCTTACTAATTGATGACCTTTTAGCAACAGGTGGAACAGCCAAAGCAAGCTGTGATCTAGTTGAAAGCTTAGGAGCTACGGTAGAAGCCTGTGCATTTGTGGTCGAATTAGACTTTTTACAAGGCAGAGAAAAGCTTGAAGGGTATGAAGTTCACTCGTTATTACACTATTAATATCTTAGCAAACCACTAAAAC
The DNA here is from genome assembly GCA_913009265.1 of uncultured Methylococcales bacterium. Classification (GTDB taxonomy): domain Bacteria; phylum Pseudomonadota; class Gammaproteobacteria; order Methylococcales; family Methylomonadaceae; genus QPIN01. The sequence goes on along the minus strand of CAJVYL010000069.1, from coordinate 11,504 downwards.
AAAAAAAGCCACTTTGAAAGTGGCTTTTTTATTACAGAATAAAATAATTGCCTATTCTTCAGAATCCAAAGAAACATCCGAATAATTAGCAACAGGTTCAGGTTCAAGCACCTTATCTTCATTAATAACTATTTCTTTATTTTCATCTACGCTAGCAATTTCATTTTCTGAAACCTCTGGCTTGCTATCAAGAACGTCCTTAGTCAACTCCTCATCGCCAAAATCTTCATCGTCCTCTTCTTCAAAGTCAAAAAGAGCATCTGAGTCTTCTATCTGGCCATCACTAATCAAATTATCACGATATTGCAAAAAAGACTCTCTAGTAAATACATAACGATCTAATGCAGCTTCTTCAACAAAGTTTATTTCACCATCAGCATTAGCTCTAGCATTTAACATTTGAACCACTTGTACTGGCACACCTATATAGGTTGCAGGATTTGCAGCTGCATCAAAAATCCCACCTGGAATCCCTCGCGTTGTAGACGGACCAAGCAACGGTAATACCAGATAAGGCCCTTGAGGAACCCCCCAAACAGCTAATGTTTGAGCAAAGTCTTCATTATTTTGTTCAAGTCCAATTTCTGTAGCCACATCAAACAGCCCCAACAATCCAACAGTTGAATTAACTAGAAAGCGTCCTGTATCTTCAGCACCTTGCTGTCCCTTTCCTTGCATAAAATCATTTAAGACAACATTAATTCCCTTAAGATTATCAAAGAAATTAGTAACACCTGTCTGAACAAATTGTGGTGTTACCCATGTATATGCATCAGAGATAGGTTCTGCAAAATATGTATCAACGCCATCATTAAAATCAAACATTGTACGATTAAACCCTTCATAAGGGTCTACCTCAACAACCTCCTCTTCAATAACTTCAACAGCCTCAACGACTTCAACTCCATCCTCTGTTGGTGGTGTACTTGCACAACCGGACAAAAAAAGTGTCACTACAACAAAAGATACCGTAAACAATGATGAGTCGCTTTTTTCTTGCGAAGTCATATACATATAATTAACCTTAAATATTTATTTAGCGTAATTATCAATTTTTTTATTGATAATTGCAATTAATGCATTAAATCCATCTTCAGCCGATAAAATACGACGATATTCTGAGCGCCTAGTTGCCAAGTCACTCACCCCGTCAGCAGCAATATTATAAATACGCCAGCCTTCAGAGCTTTTCTTCAACGCATAATCAAAAGTGACTTTCTTTCTCTTTCCTTCAGGAATATACAAAACACTTCTAACAACTACATTACCTTTCTTTGTAGTATGCTCAGAAACATACTTAAAAGATTCACCAGAAAATGAATTAAAGTTAAAAGCGTAAGTTGATACGATAAATTGTGTAAAAACATCAGTTAACTGAGTTTTTTGCTCGTCGGTAAAGCTACGCCACTCTTTACTACCAACAATTGTTCTAAGACTTTTAAGGACATCATGACTTTTTAAGATAGCATCTTTAAAATATTCACACCGGCCTTCAAAGCTAAGAGCTTTACCTTGCTTCATCGCATCGATAAGAACACTTTGAAATTCAGTCACTACTTCTTTAGCTAGACTATTTTCCTTAACAACTACCTCTTCAACAGCAACCGTTAAATCATCATTTTCAGCTGCAACAACAGTAGCTGCCATTCCAAAAGAAAGAATTAGCAGACAAAACAACTTAATTTTATTTAATACAAACAAAATAAAAACTCCTAAATTATTGCCCAAAATTAAAGTATTACTTATTATTTAATACCGAGCATCAACTCACTTAAGATTCAACTTTTACAGGAATATCTGAAATTGACTTTGGTTTATCTGAACCATCAGAATCAGGTGCTGCAACTTCAACCATTTCCCCCGATGTTTTAGGCCCTTTAAGTGAAACCATCATACCTTTTAAAGGATTAGCCAACATATCTTCAACTGCAGTAGCTTCATATCCACAATGTGCCATACAATTTGTACACTTAGGATTATTTACATTGCCATACTTATCCCACGGCGTTGTTTCCATAAGCTCTTTAAAGGTATCAACATTACCTTCATCATCTAATAGATAACAAGGTTTCTGCCAACCAAAAACATTACGTGTAGGGTTACCCCAAGGTGTACATTCGTAAGATTGGTTTCCAGCTAAAAAGTCCAGATATAAAGATGAGTGGTTTAACTTCCACTTTTTATTTTTGCCTATTGCAAAAATACCTCTAAATAAAGTTTTAACATCTTTACCTTTAATAAACACATCTTGCTTTGGTGCATGCTCATAACTAAAGCCTGGAGCAATCGTAACGCCTTCAACACCCAATTCGGTTACATAATCTAAAAACTCAGCAACTTCTTCTGCATTTTCACCTTGAAATAAGGTGCAATTAACATTAACTCTAAAACCTTTACCCAAGGCTAATTTAATTGCTTCCACCGCGATATCAAAAACACCCGTTTGGCATACTGAATTATCATGCCTGTCTTTAAGACCATCTAAATGAACAGAGAATGTTAAATACGGAGAAGGCGTGTAATCTTTAATTTTCTTTTTAAGTAACAGTGCATTTGTACATAGATAAACAAATTTTTTCTTTGCTACAATACCTTCAACAATTTGAGGCATTTCTTTATGTATTAAAGGCTCCCCGCCTGGAATAGAAACCATTGGAGCATCACACTCATCTACCGCATCCAAACATTCTTGAACAGAAAGACGCTTATCAAGAATATCATCAGGGTGCTCAATTTTTCCACAACCTGCACAAGCCAAGTTACAACGGTACAAAGGCTCAAGCATAAGGACTAATGGATACTTCTTAACGCCTTTTAACTTTTGTTTGATTAAATAACTTCCAACTGCCAGTTGCTGACGTAAAGGAACACTCATATTAGCCTCTCCAAAGATCTCAAAATTAAACCATCACTTCGTTCAGTTGCATAAAAACAACAAAATTAATAAGTTAATTTTTGTTACGATAGTATGATTTTAAACATATAGATTATAATTCCTGAGTAGAATACTATCTTTTTAAAACAGAAACCACAAAAAACATACAAAAAAACAACAGACTTAAGTTTTTTATAACTATAAACAACTGCTCCTAAAGGGTAATAGAAATAGCGACATAAAAATACAAACACCCATAAGCAACTAATAACAAAAGAAAATTTAAAATAAATAGTTTAATTTATTTGCCCAATATATAGTGAACAATGCAAATTTAAACTTTGCATTAAAAACAACATTATTTTGCAAATCACCAACAAAACGTCTATCATGACCCTACAATTATTACTGCATATTCAGCTACAACTATGAATGGATCTCAAATTTCAATAAACAATCCAAAATCCCTCATCAATCTAGCTGACGATGAACTTCAGGCTATTTTACTTGAGGGTGTATCACGGACTTTTGCCCTAACAATCCCTCAATTGCCAGATGCTCTTCATCCTGCAGTTGCAAATGCTTATTTACTTTGTCGCATAGTTGATACAATTGAAGATGAAGTTTCTCTTGATGTAGATCAAAAAAAGCACTTCTGTACAGCATTTATAGATATTGTTAAAACAGGAAAAAATGCACAAGCTTTTGCTGAAGATTTAGCCCCTCTGCTTTCAGACCAAACCATTCCTGCCGAACATACCCTTATCCACCTCACTTCAAGAGTTATTGAAATCACCCATACTTTTGATAAAAATCAAATAGATGCTCTTTCAGGCTGCGTTGAAACCATGGCTAAAGGCATGCCTATTTTTCAAGCTTTGGATCTACACGCCGGTGTAAAGACAATGGCAGATATGGATAGTTACTGCTATTACGTTGCAGGCTGTGTTGGTGAAATGCTTGCAAAACTATTTTGTCATTATTCAGATGAAATAAAACAGCATGAAAAAGAGTTATTAGAGCTATCAGTATCTTTTGGTCAAGGTTTGCAGATGACCAACATACTTAAAGATATTTGGGATGATGCTCAACGTGGTGTTTGTTGGTTACCTCAAGATATTTTCACTGAAACAGGCTTTGAACTTAAAAACTTAACGCCTGAGACAGATGATGAAAATTTCCGTAAAGGATTAGAACATTTAATAAGTATTGCTCATGGTCATTTACACAATGCAATGACGTACACACAACTTCTACCTGCACATGAAACCGGCATTAGAAACTTCTGTCTATGGGCATTAGGAATGTCTGTTCTAACACTTAAGAACATTAAAAACGATCTTAATTTTAATGACTCAGACCAAGTTAAAATAACTCGAAAAGACGTTAAAAAGACAATTTTTGTTTGTAAAGCAACTGCCCGTAGCAATATGCTTTTATCTTTAATTTTCAACATAACTAGCGGTAGTTTAAAAACACCAGGCTGGACTTATGACGCAGAAAAAATTGCAAAAATATAGGACGTTTGCATGTTTAATGAATCAAGCCATCAATTGGATAGTAGTGAACCTCACGACAGCTCAACATCTATGACAAAAAGACATAACAACCTAGATGCAGCAATAGATAAAGCACAAAAAGAACTTATTGGCCTGCAAGATAAGGACGGCTTCTGGGTTTTTGAGCTTGAGGCTGATTGTTCAATACCAGCTGAATATATCATGATGATGCATCATCTTGATGACATTGATGTTGAGCTTCAAAAAAAGATTGCTGTTTATCTAAGGTCACGCCAATCAGAGGAAGGTCACTACCCTTTATTTACCGGTGGCGAAGGTGATATAAGCTGTAGCATTAAAGTTTACTATGCCTTAAAAATGGCTGGTGATTCAATTGATGCGCCTCATATGGAAAAACTAAGAAATTATGTTCTTAGTCAGGGCGGAGCTGCAAAAGGTAATGTATTTACACGAATCATCCTTGCTATTTTTGAGCAACTGCCTTGGCGTGGCGTTCCATACATTCCTGTTGAAATAATGCTATTTCCTAAATGGTTTCCTTTCCATTTAGATAAGGTTTCCTATTGGTCGCGTACTGTGATGGTGCCCCTCTTTATTCTTTGCACATTAAAAGCAACAGCAAAAAACCCTAACAAAGTTAGCATAAGGGAACTATTTCTTATCGATCCAGATAAAGAAAAACATTATTTTCCTGAGCGCACATTGTTAAATAAAGTTTTTCTGGGGCTGGATAAACTTGGACGCATCACTCGCCCTCTGATTCCAAATAAAATACATCAACTAGCAATTGATAATGCTGTTGCTTGGTTTACAGAACGCTTAAATGGTGAAGATGGTTTAGGTGGTATTTTTCCTGCCATGGTTTATTCCTATGAAGCCATGTTACTTTTAGGTTACCCCAAAGATCACGAACACGTAGTTACTGCCCGTAAGGCAATTGATAAGCTTTTAGTGATTAATGAAAACGATGCCTATTGCCAGCCTTGTTTATCTCCAGTTTGGGATACAGGTCTTGCTGCTTTAGCCATACAAGAAGCCGATAAGCTTGCTAACAAAGAAAGCCTAACCCGTGCTTATGACTGGCTAAAAAGTAAACAACTCTCTGACGAACCCGGTGATTGGCGTATCGACCGACCAAATTCTGAAGGTGGTGGCTGGGCTTTTCAATATGAAAACCCACATTATCCAGATGTAGATGATACTGCCGTGGTTGCTTTTGCTATGGCTGACTCAAACCTTCCTGATCTTGATGAATCTATCCACAGAGCAACACGCTGGATAGTTGATATGCAATCAAAAAATGGTGGTTATGGTGCTTTTGATATTGATAACACCTACTACTATTTAGACGAAATCCCATTTGCTGACCATGGGGCATTACTAGACCCACCGACATCTGATGTAAGTGCTCGTTGTGCCATGTTAATGGCAAAAGTAGCACAAGATCATGATGAATATTTACCAGCATTAGAACGCACTATTGAATATATCCGCACAGAACAAGAAGAAGATGGCTCTTGGTTTGGTCGCTGGGGAACAAATTATATTTATGGAACTTGGTCAGTATTACTAGGACTAGAACAAACTAACATTCCTAAAACAGACCCTTTATACACTAAAGCAGTTTCCTACCTTAAAAAGGTACAGCGAGAAGATGGGGGTTGGGGTGAAGACAACCAAAGTTACTATGATATTGAAAAATACAGTGGTCAATATCACTACAGCACTTCCTTTCAAACAGCTTGGGCTGTATTAGGTCTATGTGCTGCTGGCGAGGCGAATAGCCCTGAAGTAAAAGCTGGTATTGATTTTATATTAAAGCAACAGCTTGAAAATGGTCTCTGGAATGACGAAGGCTTTACTGCCCCGGGATTTCCAAAAGTATTTTTCTTAAAATACCACGGCTATGATAAGTTTTTCCCACTTTGGGCTTTGGCTCGTTACCGAAATGAGCTAGCTAAAAAGTGATTACAGGAATTATTATTGCTCTCCCAGATGAAATCAACAGCCTAACACGTAAAAAAATCATCAAAGGAGATTGTATTTTCATTAATGAAAATACAATTGTTGCCTGTTCTGGTGCGGGGCCTATCAATGCCAGCAAAGCCAGTCAATTACTTATTGAAAAAGGTGCTAAGCGACTAGTAAGTTGGGGCTGTGCAGCTGCATTAAGCCCCAATTTAAAACCAGGGGACTTTGTTTTACCCAAGCAATTACAAACAGAAAACAAACAGCTATTATCTATCGATTCTAATTGGTTAGAAAATACCAGCAAGCAATTATCCGCTTTAAGCCCTAATAATGGCTTACTAGCAGAAAGCTCTACCATTGTTGCTGAAAGCACAGATAAAACAGCTATTCACCAGCAATCACAAGCGATTGCTCTCGATATGGAAAGTATTGCCATTGCTCAGATAGCTATAGAGCACAAAATACCCTCTCTAGTTATAAGATGCATAGCTGATCCGGTAGATATGAGCTTACCTAAAGCAGTAAGTTACGCATTAAATGATCAAGGCGATGTAGTTTTAACAAAACTTCTTTGGTTTTTATTAACTCACCCTAGCGAGCTACCAGGCCTAATTAAACTTGGCTTACATTTCAATGCTGCAAAAAACAAATTAAAATTAATCGCCAAGCAACTTGATATAATAGTCGGTTTTGAATCACAAACAACCAGCAAATGAATACAGCTTCAAGCTCAAGAATTGACAGGTTTTTATGCTGGTGGGGCGAAAATATTCTTCGCTTCCCCTGGACCTTAATTTTATTAACAATAGCATTAACTTCAGCTAGTTTGTATTACACCATCAACAACCTGGGTGTTAACACTAATACAGCTGAAATGTTATCAGCTGATCTTCCTTTTCAAAAAAATCGCCTGCGTATAGAGTCTGAATTCCCTCAAGATGCTGGTGCAATGATTTTGGTAGTGGATGCACAAACGCCAGAACAAACATCTCAAGCAGCCGTTTTACTGGAACAAGCATTAAAACAATTACCAAAAAGCTTTTCTTCAGTCTACATCCCTACTGAAAATGATTTTTTTAGCCAACAAGCCTTATTATTTTTAGAGCAAGATGAATTGGATGACCTTGCTACAAAATTAATCGATGCTCAACCTTTTATTGGTTATTTATCACATAATTATCATTTAGAAGGTTTATTTGAAATTATTGCTAAAGCGTTAGAAAAAACTGATGACATGCTACCAATGGATATTAATCCATTATTGCTAGCTGTAAACGATTCAATTACTCATCAACTTAAAAATCAACCACACCAAGTTTCTTGGCAGAATCTGCTAGCCGCTAATAAACTCAATACATCAAGTAATCGCACACTTGTACTCGCTAAACCCACCTTGTATTTTGACGAAATAATGCCAGCAGAAAAGGCATTAACTACAGCCAGAATGGTTGTTACTCGAATAATGCAACAGAATCCTGGTGTCAGAATTAGAATGACAGGCGAAGTAGCACTGGAACATGAAGAATTAGAAAGTGTTGGTGAAGGCTCAATTATTGCCGGTGTAGTTTCGCTATTATTAGTTTTATCTTCACTATGGATTGGTTTACGTTCGGTTAAACTTCTATTTTCTGCCTTTATAGTATTAATTTTAGGACTCATACTAACAGCAGGGTTTGCTGCCATATCAATTGGACACCTTAATTTAATCTCTGTCGCCTTTGCTGTACTGTACATTGGCTTGGGTGTGGATTTTGCTATTCATATTTGCTTACATTATAGAGAATGTCGTAGTAATGGCATGGAAAATAAACAAGCCATCAGTGATAGCATTCACACCGTTGGCTTCTCATTATTCCTCTGCGCACTAACTACCTCAATGGGCTTTTTAGCTTTTATACCCACTGATTATTCAGGAGTATCAGAACTAGGTATTATCTCTGCTGGTGGAATGATCATTGGGCTGACAATTTCACTCACGGTTTTACCTGCACTTTTAACCGTATTTTCTATTAAAAATGTTAAACCTATCCGTTCAACATTTAACATGGGCTCATTTGCAGAAATACCTTTTAAATTTGCTTTTTCAATTCGAGTATTTAGCATTATTTTTGCCCTACTCGCTGCCGGCACATTAACTCAATTAGTTTTTGACTCTAATCCCATAAATTTAAGAGACCCAAGTAGTGAATCTGTATCAACAATCAAAGAACTACTGTCTTCGCAAACAGACTCACCTTTTGCTCTTTCAACTTTGGCATCCTCTTTTGAAGAAGCAAAAAACAAAGCTGAACAACTAGAAAAGCTATCGACAGTCCATAACACTATATTTCTTGGTGATCTTATTGCAAAACATCAAGATGAAAAGTTAGAAGTTATAGAAGAACTTGATCTAGTATTAGGCGATCAACTTAATAACTTTAATCAAGAGTTAATTAACACATCACCCTATCAGGCAATAACAGCTTTAAATATTGCTATTACTGAATCCTTAAAAAAACAAACCAGTAACGCCCCTAAAGCGACACTAGAGCTATTACAACAAAACCTAAATTTATTTGTAGATACTTACAAAGACTCCTTAGAGTCATCCTCTATTACATTAGAAAAAAATATATTAGGTCTGCTCCCATACACAATGAACCGCCTTCAAACCAGTTTATCAGCAGAGCCCTATCAACTAACCGACTTACCTGAATATATTGAAAAGAACTGGTTAAGTGCTAATGGACAATACAAAATTCTAATAACACCAGAGTTTGACCAAAACAAAGTAGAAAATCTAAAACAGTTTGTTGCAGAAGTACAAACAGCAGCACCTGAATCATCAGGCTTACCCGTTGCAGACCAAGCCTCTGGTACAGCAGTTGTTAAAGCTTTTATAGAAGCCTTTACGGGTGCCATTATTGCCATATTTCTGCTTTTATTTTTAATACTTAGAAAGCTTAGTAGCACTTTATTAGTTATAGGACCGTTGTTATTAGCAGGATTATTAACAGGCGCAACTAATGTTTTACTAGATAATAGCTTCAACTTTGCCAATATTATCGCCCTCCCCTTATTGATGGGCATGGGTGTGGACAGTAGTATCCATATCTTCCATCGTTTGGAATCTGGCCTTTCTGGGCACAAAGAAATTTTACAAAGCAGTACAGCACGTGGTGTATTTTTTAGCTCTTTAACCACTATGTGTAGTTTTAGCAGCCTTGCTTTTACACCCCATGTCGGCACCGCCAGCATGGGATTATTATTAGCTGTTGGTATTTTCTTTACATTAGTCTGTACGCTTATTGTACTTCCCGCTTTTTACGGCAATAGAAATTAATCGAGGTATTCATGTCTTTCAGCATCGCCGAACTTTTTTCTCAGCATTTCGATAATAAATTCGATTTACATGAGCAGCATCTTAATAACCAAATGGTCAGAGTTTTAAGAACAATTGGTTACGATAGAAACTATAAAAAAGCCATGGGCCAGTATTTATTTGATGAAGATGATAATAAGTACCTAGATTTACTCAGTGGTTTTGGCGTGTTTGCTGTTGGCCGTAATCACCCAACTATTATTAGTGCCCTGCAAGAAACATTAACTTTAGAATTACCTAACTTAGTACAAATGGATGTTTCATTACTAAGCGGTTTATTGGCTGAAAAAATTCTGGCAACCACCCCAGAAAACACCAATAAAATGTTCTTTAGTAACTCAGGTACAGAAGCCGTTGAAGCTGCGATTAAATTTGCTCGCTACACCACAAAGCGTGAACGTATTGTTCACTGTGAACATAGCTTTCACGGTTTGACTTTAGGTTCTTTATCTTTAAATGGCGAAGAAATATTTAAAGAAGGATTTGGCCCATTACTACCTAATTGTAATGCTATTCCTTTTAACGATTTAGATGCACTAGAAAAAGCATTAAGCACTAAAGATGTAGCTGCATTTATTGTTGAACCTATCCAAGGTAAAGGCGTTAACGTCCCTGATGATAACTACTTACCTGAAGTTGAACGTCTGTGTAAAAAATACGGAACATTATTTGTAGCCGATGAAATCCAAACAGGTTTAGGTCGTACAGGTAAATTTTGGGCAATTGATCACTGGGGCGTAAAGCCCGATATGATCTTAATGGCTAAAGCCTTATCAGGTGGTTTTATCCCTGTTGGTGCCGTAGCAATGACTCAAAAAATAATGGACACTGTTTTTAATCGTATGGACAGAGCAGTAGTACATGGCTCTACATTCTCTAAAAACAATATGGCAATGGCAGCTGGGCTGGCAACACTACAAGTTATGGAAGATGAAAAACTTGTAGAAAATAGCGCAAAGGTTGGCGAAGATATTATTACTAGTATTAATGCCATGAAAGGCCAATATGAATTTCTAAAAGAAGCGCGTGGTAAAGGCTTAATGGTTGCCGTTGAATTTCAATCACCTAAAAGCTTAAAGTTAAAAGCAGCTTGGGCAATGTTAGAAGCGGCAAATAAAGGCTTATTCTGCCAAATGGTAACAATTCCTTTATTTAAAGAACACCGCGTACTTACACAAGTAGCAGGTCATGGAATGAATGTTGTTAAACTTTTACCCCCTTTAAATTTAACTCATGATGATAGAGACTGGATTGTTGATGCGTTTGATAAAGCAATTGGTGACACCCACCAAATTCCTGGTTCAATTTGGGATTTAGGTAAAAACCTTGCTAGCCATGCAATAAAAAATAAAAACAAATAACTCAGGTTAGATACGATGCCAACACAAGACTATCCATTGCTAAAAGACATCAACTTACCAGAAGATGTACGAAAACTTAATGCAAAACAATTAACACAGTTATCTCAAGAGTTACGTGAATACCTAACCCACACAGTCAGCCTATCAGGCGGTCATTTTTCTGCAGGGTTGGGTACTGTTGAGCTCACCGTGGCTTTGCATTATATTTTTAATACCCCTGAAGATCAGTTGGTTTGGGATGTGGGGCATCAGGCTTATCCTCATAAGATTCTTACCGGGCGTAAGGATCGTATGCCGACTATTCGGACTAAGGGTGGCGTTTGCGCATTTCCGAATAGGAATGAGAGTGAGTACGATGCTTTTGGTGTGGGTCACTCTTCGACTTCTATTTCTGCGGCTTTGGGGATGGCGATTGC
>CAJVYL010000068.1 GCA_913009265.1 uncultured Methylococcales bacterium | reverse complement strand
AAAAAATCAACTATAGCTAAATTACTTGAGAATGTGAGCCAAAGTTCAATTGGCTTGTTAACGGTTGTACTTGATGACCCCAAAGGTTATGGTCGTATTGTTCGTGCGGATAATGGCTCAGTATTAAAAATTGTTGAAGAAAAAGATACCAATGTAGAGGAAAAGCTAATTACTGAAGGTAATACGGGGATTATTGCGACGCCTGGTAATTTATTAAAACTGTGGTTATCAAAACTTGAAAATGGTAATGCCCAGAATGAGTTTTATCTCACTGATATTATTGAAATGGCAGTTAATGATGGTGTTGAAGTTAAGACCAATCAAGCTGAAAGCATGGATGAAGTTTTAGGGGTAAATGATCGAAGTCAGTTAGCACATTTAGAGCGTGTTTATCAATTAGAGCAAGCGCAAGAATTAATGGCCCAAGGTGTAACTTTACGCGACCCATCTAGAATAGATGTGCGAGGTAAATTTGCAAGTGTAGGGCAAGATATAGAGGTTGATATCAATGTCTTATTTGAAGGGACAAATAGTATTGGTAATAATGTAACTATTGGAGCTAATAGTATCTTAAAAAATGCTGTGATTGGTGATAATGTTGAAATCCTAGCTAATTGCATTATTGAAGATGCAACCGTTGGCGCTAGAAGTAGAATCGGCCCATTTGCTAGATTAAGACCTCAGGCTGAATTGGCAAGCGAGGTGCATATTGGCAACTTTGTTGAAATCAAGAAATCTACAGTTGCTACAGGAAGTAAAATCAACCATTTAAGTTATATTGGGGATGCGACTATAGGCAGTAAAGTTAATATAGGCGCAGGAACCATTACCTGTAATTATGACGGCGTTAATAAGTTTAGAACAGTGATTGAAGACGGGGCTTTTATCGGCTCAGATACACAGCTTATTGCTCCTGTAACAGTAGGTAAAGGTGCAACGATTGGTGCTGGCTCAACCATTACTAAGGATACTGCTGAAGATCAATTGACCTTATCACGATCAAAACAAATCTCTATAAAAGGCTGGCAACGACCTATAAAAGCTAAATAGTCTTTACGGTAAAAATGTAACCTAACAGTATTTTCTGTTAGCTTACATTTTAGCTAGGCAGTTGGTAAATAAATCAAAGAACAGAACATTGGTTTCTACCATTGTTTTTAGCGATATATAAAGCTTTATCAGCACGATTAAAAGCTGAATCACCTTTATCTGCTTTAGTTAATTGAGTGATTCCACAAGAAATGGTTATAGAAATCTTTTTACCATTAGAGTTAAAAGCAGTTTTTTTAATAATTTCACGAATATTATTTGCAGTTTCAAGGGCCTGTTCGGCATTCGTATTTGAAAGAAGCATGGTGAACTCTTCTCCCCCAAAGCGAGAAACAAAGTCAGTGTCACGGCAATACTTAGAAAGTAATTTGGCTATTAAAATAAGCGTTTTATCCCCAGCTTTGTGGCCAAAGGTATCATTGATGCTCTTAAATAGATCAATATCCCAAATAAGAATTGATAAGGGAGATTTGTAACGTTTCCATCGAGCAATTTCAATAGAATACCTTTCGTCAAAAGCAAGGCGATTAGGTAAATTAGTCAGAGGGTCATGAATTGCTTTTTCATGAGCCGATTTAAGCTTACTGGCTAATTGGCTAGACTCTTGCTCCATAGCTGTTATTTTTGTTGTTAACAAATTCAGCTCTTGTGAAGTTTTCTTGCGTTCAAGCTCTTCTAAAGTACGTTGCTTTTTAATTTGTTCGGCAATATTCTCTAAACGTGAGTTTATTAATTGTTTAAGAGGGTCTAATTGTGTAGCACTGTTTGAGCTGCTTCTTAACTCTAGCATTTGTGACGAAACAGATTCATCAAGTAAGTTCCGCTTTGTTGCACTAGATTCAGTAATTGATTTTACACCAGAAGCCGTTACTCCTAGAATAGTTAACTGATCAGTTAACTGCTCAAGAAATATAGCCATTTCTAATTGTTCAGTCTGTAGATGTTTTTTTATTTGAAATAATAGTGTAATGGTTTCATCAAGAACGCTGGATACAGGTGCTTTATCAATTAGTTTTGATCTTAATGCGGCGGCTTGAGATTCAAATTTAGCGGGTATTTCAGTGTCTTCTAGTAAATGCTGTAATTTAGTATTTAATAGTTCCGTATCAACAGGTAGTAAATCTAGCGTTTCTGATAATTGCGTAATAGGCTCTATATGTTGAATATTATCTATTAAGTCATTAATAGCAATAACAAGATACTGGGAGTTTGCATATTTTTTCTTTTCGTAATTAGCTTCAATATACTGAAGATTTTTCTTTTGCTCAGGAAAGTGGTGAAATAGAAATTCAAATAGTAAGCTTGCATCGGGTAAGGAGCCATCATCTACCGTCTCTTCAAGCCTCAGTATGGCATTAGAGAACCTTTCAAGTTCTAACTTAAGCTGTTCGCTTTTTAGTCCTTTTTTAAGTTGCTTTCGAATGCGTATAAGATGTGGATCTAATTGTTTATTTAAGCCTGTTGTTGCAAGGGAAAGCCTAACGATGGTCTTACATAGTAGGTCTTCTTTAGTTTTATTAGTTTTTTCAAGGTCTTCATTATCATCAAGTAAATCGAAATATTTATCTTTCCATTTATCGGGATTGTTTTTATTGCCCAATATACCCATTGAATTAGCCTGAAAATTGTAATAAAAGTTTGGGGACTTATATTTACTGCAGAGTTATCTCTGCAGTAAATATAATGTATCGCAGCTGCAACAAATTTATTTTGCTTGTGATTCTTGTGCAATCAACTGATTCATGACTTTAATCATGTTTTCATGTGACTTAGCAAGAGGGCCGCTAGTTTTATACTTTCCATTTATGATGATAGCTGGCACACCAGTAATACCATAACGTGGAGCCATAGCTTTTGCTTGGCGTAATTTTGCATCAATTAGAAATGAATTGAATGTTTCTCTAAATTTAGCCTCATCAACACCATGAGCTACAAAAAATTTAGCTAATTGATCTTCAGATGTAAGCTTTTGTTTTTTATTTTGAATGGCATCAAAAAAATCAGCGTGAACTTTATCAACAACATCTAAAGCTTCAGCTACAAAATAAGCTTTTGCATGTTTACCCCAAAGTGAACTAAACACAGCTGGTTGACGAATAAACTCAACATTATCAGGTTTAGTTTTTAGCCATTCGACCATTGTAGGCTCAAGAGTATAACAATGTGGACAGCCATACCAAAAGAACTCAATAATTTCTATTTTATCTTGGTTTTGTGTTGGTTGAGCAGGTGAAAGAGTTTCATATCCCAATGATTCTGCTTGTGAAAGCGAGGTTAATGAAATAAATAAAAAAAAGACTGCTTTTAATAACATTTTAATGTTCTCTATAGATTATAAAATTGAATTAAGTTTAAAAATTGTAGAAACTATTCCCTAAAGTTAGTTTTCGCAAAGCTCATTATGCTGTTAAAAAGCAAAGATCACAGTCAAAGCATAATTAAAGTTTTTAAAAGACATTTAATACTTAATATAGTTCAGCTTGGTAAATTTAGCTTAATAAATAAAGTATTTTTAGATTTTAAATGAGATAGCAATCTTGAAGGGTTTTTACAATTTGTAGAAATTGTATAGGAGATTTATTAATATAAAATGAATATCCTATACAATCAGCTGACTTGTTATTTCATTGTTGAAATGTAATATGAAAGCGCTTTGATTTCATTGTCTTCCATTTTTTTAGAAATCATGTGCATCATATTATCTCGCACATTGCTACGCTCGCCTTTTTTAAAGTCTGTTAAGGCTTTAATTAAGTAGTCTGCATGTTGTCCGCGTACAGATGGAAATGCTGCAGGCTTATTTCCTTCTCCAACAGGCCCATGACAAGCAATACAAGCAGAAACTTCACTCTTAAGGTTACCATTTCTATATAAGTCGGCCCCTAATGCCATTAAGCTTTTTAATTCAGCTGCTTTTTGTTCGTCAGACATTTCTGGTTCGTCTTCATCATCGTCATCAGAAAATATTACAGGTGCCGGATTTTTAGATACTGTTTTAGATGAGTAGTAAGCAGCAATGTCTTCAATATCGTTTTTACCTAGCCCCATTGCTAAGGGTGCCATCATTGGTGCATTTCTACTACCATCTTTAAATGCTAATAGCTGTTGAACGAGATATCCTTCGTGCTGTCCTGCTAATTTAGGAAATGTTCCAATCATACTGTTTCCATCTTCACCGTGGCATCCAGCGCAACTAGCTGCTTTAGCTTTACCTGCGGAGGTACTGCCTTCTGCAAGTGTTGTTGTTGATGCGGTAGAAATTACTAGTGAAATTGAAAGAACAAGAAGTTTTTTTATCATCATAGTCCCCTAGGGAGTGTGTGTTTATTGAGGCCGATTTATTAGATAGGCTATATAATAGCTGAATTCTACATTCTAAGCGAGATATCGATGAATCCAGTTTACCATCAGGCCAAATTTATGTTGAGTGCATCAAAAGTAAGTGAAGCACCAGAAGACCAGGGTAAAGAAATTGCTTTTGCAGGAAGGTCTAATGCCGGAAAATCAAGCGCCCTCAATACATTGACTCGTCAAAATGCATTAGCTCGAATAAGTAAAACACCAGGGCGGACTCAGTTACTTAATTTCTTTGAAATTGATGAGCAGCGTAAGTTTGTTGACTTACCTGGTTATGGCTATGCAAAAGTACCTTTATCGGTAAAGAAACAGTGGCACAAAATGATGGAGTCATATTTGCATCAACGTACTTCGCTTTGTGGAATTATATTGGTAACAGATGTCCGTCATCCATTAACTGATTTTGATGTGCAAATGATTGAATGGTGTGAATATACCAAGCTACCTTTACATATGCTACTTACAAAGGCAGATAAGTTAAATTATGGTGCCGCAAAAAATACGCTATTAAAAGTACAAAGAGAACTTCAAGATCGTGATGTTGAAATTAGCTTGCAATTATTTTCATCATTAAAGAAAACCGGGATAGATGAGATACATGAAGTGCTTGATCAATGGTTTGAATTAACAGCTTAAAGCATAAAATCAACACCCTCTTTGGCTAATAATATTTCATAGTCTAAGTTTGGGTTTTCTTTCTTAAGTCGCTGGTGGATGTCGTCAAGTTGCTTATCGGTACGCGTTGGTTCGTGATGAGTGAAAAATAATTGTTTAACTTGGGCTTCGTTTGCAATTTTAATGGCAGAATCGTAAGTTCCATGGCCCCAGCCTTTTTTAGAGTTATATTCTTCAGTTGTATAGGAAGAGTCAATAATAAGAGCATCAACGCCCTTTATTGCTAAAGCTATTTGCTGTTGTTTTTGATCAATAAAAGATTGGTATTCTTCATATTCACTATCTTCAGGATCATAAATATTAAAAATAGGCTCATAATCCCCCGTAAAGAAGATAGATTGACCATCACAATCAACCCGATAACCAAAATTAAGCACGGGATGACTAAGTAGAATAGGGGTTATTTTTGCCCCAGCCACTGTAATTGATTCTTCTGGTTTTATGGTGTTGTATTCTATATTGGCATTCAGCTCAGCCTCACGAATGGGGAAGTAGCTATATTGCAGCTGTACACCTAAGGCTCGTTCAATTCCTTCGTTAGTCACTGGGTCTAGGCCACCATAAATTTTTACATCATTTCCTGGGATAAAAATAGGCGAAAAGAAAGGTAAGCCTTGAATATGATCCCAGTGAGTATGTGTAATAAAAATATGAGCGTCTACAGGGAGCTGTTTCAGCAACTCTTGTCCCAGAGGATGAATACCTGTGCCAGCATCTAAGATAATTAAATCATTATTATCTGTTCTAATTTCGATACAGGTTGTATTGCCGCCATATTTAACGGTTGCAGGGCCAGGTGTTGCAATTGAGCCTCTAACGCCCCAGAACTTAAATTTCATAGTCGCCTTCTTATTATGAATTGATAAAGGAGAGAGCTTCAGATTTAATTGCTGATAAATCCCCTAAAGATATTATTAAATCATCTAAAGTGAGCTCAAACTTAGGCAATATTTCATCTATTGATTCATCAATCACAGGATTTCCTGAAAAGCCAAATTGCAGTTTTTTACTAATTTGGTTGGCTGTCGCTACGCAGTCTGTCAGAAGGTTTTTACTGTTATTTTTGTGATGATGTTCAATTGCATCAATTAATACAGGATCAAGCTCCCATTTTTCAGCAAGTATTTTTCCTACCTGGGCATGATTAATTCCCATAAATTCTGTTTCGGTTTGATGTAATGGAATGTTCTCTTCTAGGCTTTTTTCTAGAGCAAGCTTAAAATTATCTGGGTCAAATTCAGCAAAGACTATTTTTCCAAAATCATGCAATAAACCTGCAACAAAATAATCGCTACACTCAGAACCTTTAACATTAAGCCTTTCTGCAAGTAAGCGACAAATAGAAGCCGTTGTAAGAGAATGTAACAAAAAGTCTTGAGTGTTAAAATCCGCTTTATTAGTGGGTTTTAACACCCCCATAGCAGCGACACTTAATGCTAAGTTCTTAATGGTATTTAGCCCCATATGTACAACAGCACGTTGAATCGAGGTTATTTTTTGTGGCAAGCCATAAAAAGCTGAATTAATGACTTTTAGTATTTTAACCGTCATCACAGGATCACTTTCAATCACCCGAACAATTTCTTTCGCAGGTGCATTTATGTCAGATGTTAACTGAACAACGCGCTGTACACTTTTGGGAAAGGCCGGCATTTTTTCAACAAATGCAATTAATTCTTTATTATGAGTCTGTTGCATGAAAGTCCAATGATCAGTGTTGTACTAATGGTCTAACAGTTTTGGTGTGATTGTAGGTTGGGTTAGATTTTTGAACGTAGTGAAAAAACGTAATCCAACCCAGCCTACTGTAATTCTCTTTATTGAGCATAGCAGATAAAATAAAAAGAGTATTTAATGAGCTTCATCCCAATTATTACCTACTCCAATATCTACAATTAACGGTACATCTAGTTTTGCGGCAGAACACATAATCTCTCTAATTTTATTAGAGAAACTTTCAACTTGTTGTTCGGGGACTTCAAACACTAATTCATCATGGACTTGCATAATCATTTTGCTAGTAGATTGAGAATCCTCTAGCCATTGCTGAGTATTTATCATTGCAATTTTAATAATATCAGCAGCGGTACCTTGCATAGGCGCATTTATCGCTGTGCGTTCAGCGTATTGCCTGCGAGCAGCATTACGAGCATTAATTTCAGGTAAATACAGACGGCGACCAAATAGAGTTTCAACATAACCCTGCTCTTTAGCTTGTTCTCGAATAGTATCCATATATGCTTTTACACCTGGGTAACGGGCAAAATATAAGTCTATATATGACTGAGCCTGTTTTCGCGATAAGCCCAATTGTTGAGCAAGACCAAAAGCAGACATGCCATAAATCAAGCCAAAATTAATGGCTTTGGCTGAACGGCGTAAATCAGTCGTTACTAAATCAACAGAAACATCAAAAACTTCAGCTGCCGTTGCACTATGAATATCAACACCATTTGAAAAAGCAGTTAACAAGCCTTCATCTGCAGACAAATGAGCCATAATACGTAATTCAATCTGAGAGTAATCGGCTGCAATCAGTTTGTATCCTTCAGGAGCAATAAAGGCTTGTCTGATTTTTCGACCTTCTGAATTACGAATTGGAATGTTTTGTAGGTTAGGATCAGAACAAGAAAGCCTGCCTGTTGCAGCAACAGCTTGATGATAAGAGGTATGCACTCTTCCTGTCTTATCGTTAACCTGCTGAGGTAATTTATCTGTATAAGTTGATTTTAATTTGCTCATACTACGGTATTCAAGAATCAACTTAGGTAAGGGGTAGTCAATCGCTAATTCTTGTAAAACTGATTCTGCGGTTGATGGTTGGCCTTTAGGTGTTTTCTTTAATACTGGAAGGTTTTGTTTATCATAGAGTATTTCTTGGATTTGCTTGGGAGAGCCTAAATTAAAAACTTGTCCAGCTAAATCATGTGCATGCTGCTCTATCCCAATTATATGATTGGCAAGCTCTAAGCTTTGCTGATCCAGCATAGGACTGTCGATTAATACACCATTTCGCTCAATACGAGAAAGTACAGAAATTAAAGGGACTTCTATTTCTTTATAGAGTTTTTGTAATAGAGGCTCTTCATTTAATTTTTTAGACAGAGTTTGATGTAGTTTTAAGGTGATGTCTGCATCTTCGGCGGCATAAGGCCCAGCTTGATCAATAGGCACCTCAGAAAAACAAATTTGTTTAGCTCCTTTGCCCGCAATATCTTCATAATGGATGGTTTCTACAGCTAAATATTTTTTGGCTAGGTCATCCATATTATGCTTAGTCGCAGTGCTATTAAAAACATAAGACTCAAGCATAGTGTCATGTTTTATTCCTTGTAGCTCAATATCGTAGTTAGCTAGCACATTTGCATCATACTTAAGGTTTTGCCCCAGTTTTTGTTTGTTAGGATCTTCAAGTAGGGGCTTTAAACTATTTAAAATAGATGCCCTATCAAGTTGCTCTGGAACATCAGGGTATTCATGCGCTAAGGGTACATAAGCCGCTTTTCCTGCTTCAATAGCAAATGAAACACCAACAATTTCAGCATCTGTGTAGTTTAAACTAGTAGTTTCAGTATCAAACGCAAATAATTCTGCTTGATTAAGTTGCTCCAACCAATGGTCAAAACGATCTTGAGTCAGAATGGTTTCGTAGTCTGCTTTTATCTCAGAAACCATCCCCTTCTCTTCAATTTCTGGTTTTTTTACAGCAGAGACTGAGGCTGGGGACGCACCAAGCATGCGAACCCAAGTGGAAAAGCCTAATTGCTCAAGTTGGTCTTTTAATTCAGCCTTATCTTGTGGCTGGCATTTAAGGTCATCAATTGAATAGTTTAAGCCTAAATCACATTTAATAGTGGTTAGGTCTCTGGATAAAGGCAGTTGATCTAGGTTGGCACGTAAGCTCTCCCCTACTTTTCCTTTAATTTTGTCAGCATTCTCTATTAAATTATCTAAAGTTTCATAAATGCCTAACCATTTGGCCGCTGTTTTAGGCCCTACTTTGGGAACACCAGGAATGTTGTCGGCTGTATCGCCCATCAAAGCGAGATAATCGATAATTTGTTCGGGCTTGACTCCAAACTTTTCAATAACCCCTTCAATATTCATCGTAGTGTTAGACATGGTATTTTCTAATGTGATGTTCTCATTCACTAACTGAGCCATATCTTTATCGCCAGTTGAGATAACCACATTAAACCCAGACTTAACCGCATCTTGCGCTAAAGCTCCTAAAACATCATCAGCCTCTACCCCCGATTCCATTATTAAAGGTATGCCCATTGCTTTAATAAGATTATGCAATGGCTCTATCTGAACTCTTAAGTCATCGGGCATCGGTGGGCGATTAGCCTTGTATTGATCGTACATATCATTTCGAAAGGTTTTTCCTGGCGCATCAAATACAACAGTAAAATATTCAGTTTTATGAACCTCAATCAATTTGCGTAACATATTGGTTACGCCGTGAATTGCATTTGTGGGCATCCCTTGAGGGCCAGTTAATGGCGGTACGGCATGATATGCACGAAATAAAAAGGATGAGCCGTCGACTAAAACCAGATGTTGTGTTTGTTCGGACATGTAGATAATTGTTTATTCAAAAAATAGATTAATGTGATTTTATCAAGTTTTAGTTATCTAGCTCACTCTAAATCATTAAAGTGTAATAGGAAGGCTATTCCTTGTGTCAAAAAATTGTGAGCCACGGCTCTTCAATTCAAATAACACGGAATTTACATTTATTGTTGACATTTATCCTGACTATATTTAAAATAAGCAGGATAAGTTGATTCGAAAGAATTGATTTTAAAGTCTTAGTCCCCATCGTCTAGAGGCCTAGGACACCGCCCTTTCACGGCGGTAACGGGGGTTCGAACCCCCCTGGGGACGCCATATTTAACCCGATTACTGATTCAGTGATCGGGTTTTTTTATGCCTGCTATTTTTATTGAAGGGAGGGGCACCCACCTGCTTACGCCTCTGCATATCAAAACCCTTTCCTTATTGTTTTCCTAGAAAATTCTACTACTCCAGCACCTACAAAACCTTAGACCACTTGACCGTGAAAGCAATTGCTTTATGCAGATAACGGGACAAGGCTTTTTCCATAAAAAAGTCGGCAGAAGTTTGATACTAACAAAATCATGTTTTGTTGTAGAATATACGCATAAATTATTGAATAAATAAAAAGGGTAGAAAATACTATGAAAGGAATTATTTTAGCTGGTGGATCTGGAACACGTCTTTACCCTATTACAAAAGGTGTCTCTAAGCAGGTTCTTCCTGTTTATGATAAACCAATGATTTATTATCCCCTGTCTGTACTGATGCTGGCGGGTATAACAGAGATATTAATCATTACAACAGCTGAAGACCAAGCGGGGTTTATTCGTTTATTAGGTGATGGTTCAGATATTGGTATAAGCATTGAATACATTATTCAGCCTTCTCCTGATGGCTTGGCACAAGCTTTTATCTTAGGGGAAGACTTTATTGCTAATGATGATGTCTGTTTGGTATTAGGGGATAATATTTTTTATGGGCATGATTTTAAAACTGTGCTCGCCTCTGCAGTTGATAATGCCAAGGATGATAAGGCGACTGTTTTTGGCTACCGTGTTGCAGACCCTGAACGCTATGGCGTGGCAGAGTTTGATGCTGATGGCAACGCCATTAGCTTAGAAGAAAAACCTGAAAACCCTAAAAGTAATTATGCAGTAACAGGATTATACTTTTATCCTAATGATGTGATTAAAAAAGCGGCCATAATTGAACCTTCAGAACGAGGAGAACTTGAAATTACTACCGTTAATCAACTTTATTTGGATGAAAGCCGATTAAAAGTAGAATTATTAGGCCGTGGATTTGCCTGGCTTGATACAGGAACCCATGAAAGTTTGATGGAAGCCTCTCAATTTATTGAAACCATAGAAAAAAGACAAGGCTTAAAAGTAGCCTGTATTGAAGAAATAGCTTTTGAACAAGGTTATATAGATGAAGCCCAATTAACTGAACTTGCAAAACCTTTGTCAAAAAATCAATACGGACAATATCTCTTAAAACGTGTGGAAGAAGGTATTGAAGGATGAAATTTATAGCTCAGTCAATTCCTGATGTTATTTTATTACAACCTAAAGTTCATGGTGATGAACGCGGATATTTTGTAGAAACATTTCGCCAAGATTTATTCGAGCAAGCTGTTGGTCATCCCGTTGCTTTTGTTCAAGATAATGAATCAAAATCAACACGAGGAGTATTAAGAGGCTTACATTATCAATTACCTCCTCATGCGCAAAGCAAACTTGTTCGTGTTATTTCTGGTGCTGTATTAGATATTGCTGTAGATATTCGAATAGGTAGCCCAACATTTGGTCAACATGTAGCGGTAGAATTGTCTGAACAGAATAAACATCAGCTATTTGTTCCAAGAGGCTTTGCTCATGGCTTTGTGGTATTAACTGAAGTAGCTACTTTTGCTTATAAAGTTGATAATTATTATAGTCCTGAGTGCGATAGAGGCTTAGCTTTTGATGATGGCCAGCTAAATATTGATTGGAAAATTGATAAAAGTAAATTGCAGTTATCAAAGAAAGATACTATTCAGCCCGCATTTTCTGAATTAAATTCTGGCTTTGATTATCAAACTAATTATTATGCCTAATATTAAAACAGTTCTAGTCACGGGCCAAAATGGTCAGTTAGGGCAATCATTAAAATCTCTTGTATCAAGCTATCCACAGTATCAATTTACTTTTACGACTAGAGACGAACTGGATTTAGCTTGCTCTCAGAGTATCAATAACTATTTTGAACAAAATAAATTTGATTTGATTATTAATTGCGCTGCTTATACGGCTGTTGATAAAGCCGAAGAACAGCAAGAAATAGCAGATGCTATTAATCACCTAGCAGTAAAGCAATTAGCTGAAATTACACAAAAAAACAATTCAATACTTATTCATATTAGTACTGATTATGTTTTTGATGGAACTAGTTTTAAGCCTTACATAGAAAATGATCCGATAAACCCACAAAATATTTATGGCTCAACCAAGCTTAAAGGCGAGCAAGCTATTCAAAAAACAGCCTGTAATGCCATTATTATTCGTACTAGCTGGGTCTATTCTGAGTATGGAAATAATTTTGTTAAAACCATGTTGAGATTAGGGGCTGATCGAGATCAACTCAATGTTATTTTTGATCAAATTGGCTCGCCCACTTATGCAGCAGACTTGGCCACAAGTATTTTAACGATTACGGATTCACTCAATAACAATCAATCAGACTTTCAACATGACAAAGTTGCCCTATACCACTTTAGTAATGAAGGTGTTTGCAGTTGGTATGACTTTGCTAAAGCTATTTTTGAACAATCAAATACACAGTGCGAAGTATTCCCCATAGAAACCAAAGACTATCCAACACCAGCAAAACGCCCACAGTATAGTCTATTAAACAAAGCCAAGATAAAACAACAATATCAATTAATCATCCCTTATTGGAAAGACTCCTTAAAGGTTTGTTTAAATAAACTTCAATAACGAGCGAAAAATGAAAACAATATTAGTCACAGGTGGCGCAGGATTTATTGGGTCTGCTGTTATTAGACATATTATTAATGAGACAGAGCATAAAGTCGTTAATGTAGATAAATTAACTTATGCAGGAAATTTAGAATCATTAAAAGAAATTGCAGACTCTTCACGTTATAGCTTTGAACAAGTTGATATTTGTGACGCTGTTGAAATCAAGCGTGTATTTGAGCAATATCAACCTGATATTATTATGCACCTTGCAGCAGAGTCTCATGTCGATAGATCTATTGATGGGCCAGGTGAGTTTATTCAAACTAATATAGTAGGAACTTATACTTTATTAGATCAAGCAAGGCATTATTGGTCTCAATTAGCAGAAGACAAAAAATCAGTTTTTCGTTTTCATCATATTTCAACAGATGAAGTGTATGGTGATTTACCTCATCCAGAAGAAGATAGTAATGCTGAAC
>CAJVYL010000067.1 GCA_913009265.1 uncultured Methylococcales bacterium | reverse complement strand
CCACTAAAGATTTCTAGAGGAATAATAATGAAAAGAGTTGTTGTAACAGGTTTAGGTATTGTTTCTAGTATTGGTAACAATAGCGATGAAGTCATTGAATCTTTAAAAGAAGGTAAATCAGGTATTGTTCATGCTGATGTTTATGAAGAAATGGGCTTTAGAAGTCATATTCATGGCACAGTAGATATTGATTTAGATGAATTTATTGACCGTAAAGTTAAACGCTTTATGGGTGATGGTGCGGCATATAACTATATTGCAATGCAGCAAGCAATTGATAACTCTGGCTTATCTGAAGATGAAGTATCAAACTTCCGCACAGGTATTGTTATGGGGTCAGGTGGTCCATCAACTTCAAACGTCGTTGCAGCAGCTGATATTTTAAGAGAAAAAGGCGTAAAACGTGTTGGACCTTATATGGTGCCACGTACTATGTCGAGTACAAATACTGCTTGTTTAGCAACACCTTTTAAAATTAAAGGTGTAAATTATTCAATTAGTTCTGCTTGTGCAACTAGTGCGCATTGTATTGGTCATGCGATGGAACTCATTCAATTAGGTAAACAGGATGTAGTTTTTGCCGGTGGTGGTGAGGAACTACATTGGTCAATGTCTGTATTATTCGATGCAATGGGTGCTTTATCTTCAAAATATAATGATGCCCCTGAAACAGCTTCAAGACCTTATGATGAAACACGTGATGGTTTTGTTATTGCTGGCGGTGGTGGTGTTTTAGTTATTGAAGAGTTAGAGCATGCTAAAGCGCGTGGAGCGAATATTCTTGCAGAACTAGTGGGATATGGCGCAACATCTGATGGCTATGATATGGTTCAACCTTCTGGAGAAGGTGCTATTCGTTGTATGCAACAAGCGATGGCGACAGTTGATGGCGATATTGATTATATTAATGCTCATGGAACCAGTACACCAGTTGGTGATACTCGTGAATTAGAAGCATTAAGGTCTGTATTTGGTGCTGGTAATGTACCTAAAGTAAGTTCGACTAAATCATTAACAGGCCATGCATTAGGTGCAGCGGGTGTTAATGAGTCAATTTACTCACTATTAATGATGCAAGAAAACTTTTTAAGTGCATCTGCAAACATTAATCAGTTAGACCCGGGTGCAGAAGGTATTCCTCTGGTTAGAGAAAGACAAGATAATGTAAATTTGAATACAATTATGTCGAATAGCTTCGGCTTTGGTGGAACTAACGCAACGTTAATCTTCCAAAGGTATTCTGACTAAGAGCAGGCTAAAGGCACAAGGCTAAAGGAAGAGCTATCTTTCTTTGTCCTTGATGCTTTTGCTTTTATGTTCTTCCTTGCGCCTTTAGCCTTGTACCTTTCACCTGCTCTTAAAAAAATGCCTGCTCCAGAAAAAAAATCCAGAACTGAATTTAATAAATTACATAAACGATTACGACGAGATGTAGGTCAAGCAATCGCCGATTATAAGATGGTTGAAGAGGGCGATAAGATCATGGTGTGTTTGTCTGGTGGCAAAGATTCCTTTGTTATGCTGGATATTTTGCTGCATTTACAAAAAACTGCACCTGTTAATTTTGAGATTCTTGCTGTTAATTTAGATCAAAAACAACCGGGTTTTCCTGAACATATTCTTCCCGCCTATTTAGAATCAATTGAGGTTCCTTTTCATATTATTGAACAGGATACTTATAGTGTTGTTAAGCGCGTTATTCCGGAAGGTAAGACTACCTGTAGTTTATGTTCTCGCTTACGTAGAGGGACATTATATCGCTTTGCTAAAGAGAATAAGATAACCAAAATTGCATTGGGTCATCATAGGGATGATATTTTAGAAACTTATTTTCTTAATATGTTTTATGCTGGCAAACTTAAAGCCATGCCTCCAAAGCTATTAAGCGATGATAAGCAGAATATAGTGATTAGACCCTTATCTTATTGTAAAGAAAAAGATATCATTAAATATGCTGATATTAAAGAGTTTCCAATTATTCCTTGTAATTTGTGTGGCTCTCAAGAAAATTTACAACGTCAGGCAATGAAGGCAATGTTAACGGGATGGGATAAACAGTTTCCTGGTCGATTAGAAACTATATTCTCTAGTTTACAAAATATTTCACCCTCTCAAATGGCTGATACGCAATTATTTGATTTTATGGGACTGGAGCGAGGGGAGCTTGATGGGTCAAGAGAGGTCTCGGATGATGCAGGGCTTGATATTTTAGAACGTTAAAGTAGAGACAAGTCATGCCTTGTCTCTATAGTTGGGTAATAATACTGCAATAGCTAAAGAGTCGTTTTATTATTCGTTAATCGAAGGTTAAGCTCTTTACTGTATTTTTATTCCCTAATATTGTTAATCATTTATTCAAATTTAATATGTTTCAAAAAATAATTAAAGTTTTATCCTTTTCTGTGTTTTTAATGTTAACAACAGCTGTAAGTGCCGAACAATCACCAATTACACAGCTAAAATCATTTCTTGCATCAACTTCAACATTAACGGCTGATTTTAAACAAGTCACTTTAAATGAACTTGGTCAACCCGAACAAATGAGTGACGGTGAGTTTTATTTAAGTCGACCAGGGAAGTTTCGTTGGAGTTATAAAAAACCATTTATACAAGAAATTATATCCAGTGCTGGTAAAGTTTGGTTTTATGATGCAGATTTAGAACAGCTAACTATAAAAAAAATAGATGATTCTCTAGGTTCTACGCCTGCCTTATTGTTAAGTGGTGAAATTGAATTAGAAGAAAACTTTACTCTTGAGCAACAAGGGATTGATAAAGATTTATTTTGGATAAAACTATCACCAAAAGATGAAGATAGTGGTTTTAAATATATCCTTATAGGGCTGGATAATGGTGTTTTAGGTGGAATGGAATTGAATGATAATTTTGGCCAGTTAACGCGGATTTATTTTAGCAATGTAAAAGTAAACCCAGCCTTAGAACAAACTATTTTTGAATTTGAGGCACCTGAAGGTGTTGATGTTTTTGAAAATTAAATTGTAAGAAATCGGATTAATTATATGTTTGACGACCTTAGCAAACCATTAGCAGACCGCATGCGGCCTGTGCAATTGGATGACTATATTGGTCAAAAGCATATTCTAAAGTCAGGAAAACCTCTATACGAAGCTGTTTCAGCTGGAAAATTACATTCAATGATTTTCTGGGGGCCTCCTGGTACGGGTAAGACAACTTTAGCAAGAATGATAGCAAAGCATTCTGATGCTGAATTTATATCTATTTCCGCAGTTTTAGCCGGTGTAAAAGAAATTCGTTCCGCCGTTGCAGATGCAAAAAAAACTCAGTTACAGCATAATAAACGCACTGTTTTATTTGTAGATGAGGTTCATCGTTTTAATAAATCACAACAAGATGCCTTTTTACCTCATGTAGAAGACGGTACATTCTATTTTATTGGCGCGACTACAGAAAATCCCTCATTTGCACTTAACAATGCTTTATTATCTCGGGCTAGAGTTTATGTTCTAAATGCTTTAACTCAGGATGATTTGATTGAGGTATTGAATAAGGCTTTATTGGATAAGGATAGAGGTCTTGCCAGTTTAAATATTAAAATATCTGAGGAATTAAAGCAGCAGTTTGCCAGTGCTGCTGATGGCGATGCTCGGCGCTTACTTAACTTATTAGAAATTTCTGTAGAGCTTGCTGCTGCTAATGACAGTGATGTAATCACCGATGATATTGCAGGAGAAGTGCTTTCTGGTGGTGTGCGTAGGTTTGATAAACAAGGTGAAGAGTTTTATAACCAAATATCAGCATTACACAAATCAGTTAGAGGTAGTTCACCAGATGCATCATTATACTGGTTATGTAGAATGATTGATGGTGGCTGTGATTTAGCATATCTTGCTAGAAGAATTGTTAGAATGGCTTCTGAAGATATTGGTAATGCCGACCCAAGAGCATTAGAAATTACCATTAATGCTTGGGAAGCTCAAGAGCGATTAGGAAGTCCCGAAGGTGAACTCGCATTAGCTCAGGCAGTAACTTATTTGGCTTGTGCCCCGAAAAGTAATGCTGTTTATATGGCTTATAATCAAGCGATGAGTGATGTGAGGCAAAGTGCTAGTCTAGGTGTGCCAATACACTTAAGAAATGCACCCACTAAGTTAATGAAATCGTTGGGCTATAAAAAAGAGTATCGTTATGCTCATAATGAGCCTGAAGCTTATGCTGCAGGCGAAAATTATTTTCCTGATGAATTAGAAGGCAGGCAATATTATCATCCAGTACAGAGAGGTCTGGAAATTAAGATTTCTCAGAAGTTACAGCATTTGAAGGAATTAGATGATGAGGAAAGAAAGAAGTTTTAGCTCGGTAATAATCAAAAAAGCAGTTATTTATATGCTTATGTCGCTATCTGTTCTGATAATTAGTGATTCCTACGCTCAAATAAATACTGAACAAACAAGCTCAAAACAAACAATTTCAAAAGAGGTAACGCTACATTATTTTTGGTCAAGATATTGTCCTCATTGCCTTGAAGCCAAACCGTTTATTAATCAGTTACCTAAAACATATTCTTGGTTAACTTTAAAAAGTTACGATTTAGTTGGAAGCAAAGAAAACAAGCAATTGTATTTGCAGATGGCAGATAAATTACAGCAGACTGCTAATTCGGTTCCAGCATTTGTTTTTTGTGATCAAATGATAGTGGGCTATGGCGATGCAGAAACCACAGGAAAGCAATTAGAAGAGAAGCTAGTTGCTTGTCATTCTCAAAATAAAATACAGCAACAAGAACAAGCTGATCAATTCAATATCCCAGGTTTTGGTCAGTTACATTATCAAGATTATTCATTACCTGTTTTTACGCTATTAATTGCCTCTTTGGATGCTTTTAACCCCTGCGCCTTTTTTATTCTATTTTTCTTGTTAAGCTTAATCGTACATCAAAAAAGTCGTGTCAGAATGCTAGTGATTGGTTGTACTTTTGTACTGTGTTCTGGGCTTATGTATTTTCTGTTTATGAGTGCATGGCTTAATCTGTTTCTTATTACAGAGCAGTTGCTATTGATTACAACGATTGCAGGTATTGTTGCCTTGGTTTTTGGTTTGATTAACATTAAAGATTATTTCTTTTTTAAACAAGGTGTTTCATTATCGTTATCAGATTCTGCTAGAAGTAAAATATTTAGCAGAATTCGACTGCTTACTCAGCAAGGAAGTTGGCCAACGATGATTGCTGCGACAATTATTTTAGCTGTTGCAGCGAATAGCTATGAATTATTGTGTACGGCAGGCTTACCAATGGTTTATACCCGTGTGCTAACGCTTAATAATTTAAGTAATGCTCAATACTATTTATATCTAGCTTTTTATAATGTGATTTACATAATTCCTCTGTTAATAATTGTGATTTTATTTACCGTGACATTAGGTAGGAAAAAAATATCAGAACAAGAAGGGCGCATATTAAAGTTATTGTCAGGAAGTATGATGATAGGCTTAGGAGCTATTTTGTCTCTAAATCCAGATTTGTTAAATAATATGGCCGTATCAGTGAGTGTTGTTTTAGGCGCTGTTTTAATAACATTTATAGTTGTGATGTTTCAAAAAATGAAATCTAAACTATAGTTAAATAAAAGGTTGTTTGTATTGAATTCCGTTTCAACATAAGCAAGTAGTTATTTATTAATGTTTGGTGGCAAGTAATGTTCTTTAATAAGCAAAAAATAATTGATGCAGAAAATGAAATTGAAAAATTAAAGGCTGAAAACCAAAGTCTTAAAACTGAATTAGAAAATGTAACATTTGAAAAGCAGCAATTAGAAGTTCAAATTAGTTCAACTGAAAATTCAGATGATTTCTATTTAGGGTTATTTCAATTATTACAAGAGTTTGGTAGCTCAATGATTACTATGCAGGGCTCTTTGGCTACATTAGCAGCAGTGATGACAAGCGAACGGGATAATGCATCTAATACCGCAGTGGTTTTATCTGATACGCATCAAGTGGTTTCCACCATTTCATCTTCACTCTCTTCCATGGCTTCTGATACACAGTCTACTGCGGTAACTGTTGAGGGGCTAAATAAAAGTGCGGGAGATATTGAAGGTATTATTAATTTAATTAAAAATATATCAGATCAAACAAATTTATTGGCGTTAAATGCTGCTATCGAAGCAGCTAGGGCAGGAGAGCAGGGTCGAGGGTTTGCTGTTGTAGCCGATGAAGTAAGAACTTTGGCAAAACGCACCAATGATGCCACAGTAGATATAGAAAGCTTAGTAAGTACTATTCGAGATGAAACATCTAATGCAAAACAACAAATGGATGAGGTTGCGGCAGATTCAAGTAATTTTGGTGAGATAGGGAATGATGCATCCAATAAAATGGATCAATTAGTTTCTTTATCTACAGAGATGCAAAGAGTCATTTCTGGTAGTGCATTACGTAGTTTTGTTGAAGTGGTTAAGCTTGATCATCTTATTTATAAAATGGAAATTTATAAGGTTATTATGGGAGTATCTACTAAGACTAAGGGTGACTTTTCAAGTCATTTGGACTGTCGATTAGGTAAATGGTATTACCAAGGAGATGGTAAGGATTTGTTTTCTACTTTAGGTGGATATAGAGAATTGGAAGCCCCGCATCAAACCGTACACCAAAGTGGTGTACATGCTATTGATTGCATGGATAATGGTGATAAAAGTGCAGCTTTAGGTGCTTTGAAAAAAATGGAAGATGCTAGTATGGAAGTGCTGAGAAAATTAGAAACAATCGCTGTATCAGCTGAGAATTGATGTTAATAAGGTTTTAAATAGCCTTAATTTAAAATGATTCTCTGTTTTTGATAAATTATTGAGAATTTTTTTTTGTTTTTCTATAAAATTAGTCAATTACAATAAATTTATCCCTCAGGCATTTATGGATCTAAAATTTCTAGACTTTGAACAACCTATCGCTGAGTTAGAAGCGAAGATTGAAGAACTCCGCAAAGTGGAGTTTGATAATGATATTAATATTTCCGATACGCTTAAACAGCTTGAAGAAAAAAATGAGACTTTAACAGCCTCAATTTTTTCTGATTTGTCTGATTGGCAAATTTCTCAATTATCTCGTCACCCAGAGCGTCCTTATACACTCGATTATATTGAGCATATGTTTACTGATTTCCATGAATTACATGGTGATCGTGCTTATGCAGATGATCCTGCATTAGTGTGTGGTTTAGCAAAACTGGAAGGCAAGCCTATCGTTGTAATTGGCCATCAAAAAGGTCGAGATACTAAAGAGAAAATACGTCGTAATTTTGGTATGCCTCGTCCTGAGGGTTATCGTAAAGCGCTACGTGTTATGAAAATGGCAGAAAAATTTGGTCTGCCTATTGTTTGTCTTATTGACACACCGGGGGCATATCCTGGTATTGGCGCGGAAGAACGCGGGCAAAGTGAAGCAATTGCCAGAAACCTATTTGAAATGTCTAAACTAAGAACTCAGGTTATTTGTGTAGTGATTGGTGAAGGTGGTTCAGGTGGCGCGTTAGCTATTGGTGTTGGCGATAGACTTATTATGCTGGAATATAGTACTTACGCTGTTATTTCACCAGAAGGTTGTGCATCTATTTTATGGAAAAGTGCTGAGAAATCCCAATTAGCTGCTGAAGCTATGGGAATAACATCAGATAGAGTCCGTGAACAGGGATTTTTAGATGAAGTTGTTCGTGAGCCAGTAGGTGGCGGACACAGAGATTATCAGAAAACAGCTTTAAGTTTAAGAGAGACTTTAATTAGACACTTAGATGAATTATTAAAAATAGATATGGATGATATTGTTGATGAACGTTATCAACGTATTATGAGATACGGTTCATTTACTGAAGAAAACTCTAAATAATTTGATAAAATTTATTATCATTCGTTATTTTAAAGACCGGCTTATGTCGGTCTTTTTCGTTTAATATGCTAAAAACTGATTGTATTGCTGCATTACTACCTGCAGATCATGAAAAAATCTATATTGCCTATAGCGGAGGTGTAGATTCACATGTTCTTTTACATCTCATTGCTCTTAACCCTGCATTAAAACAAAAGATTACTGCTGTTTATGTGCATCATGGTCTACAGGATGAAGCCGATGAATGGGCTGAACATTGCAGGACAATTTGTTTGGGCTTGGGGGTAAGTTATAGAGTTGTGAATGTCTCAATAGATAAATCTTCAGGGAAGAGTTTAGAAGAGTTAGCTAGGGAAGCTCGTTATCACGCATTAAAACCTCTGTTATCTCAGAATGATGTGGTTTTGTTGGCCCAGCATAGAGAGGATCAATTAGAAACTGTGTTGTTGCAGCTTTTTAGAGGTGCTGGAATACAAGGTTTATCTGGAATGCCTGCCAATATATCATTTGGTAAAGGGGTTATGTGTCGTCCTTTACTTGATGTTTCAAAACAAGATATCACTGATTATGCTGTCAATAATCAATTATCTTGGATAGAAGACCCCAGTAATAAAAGTGACGATTTTGATCGTAACTTTTTACGTAATCAGATAATACCCGAGTTAAAAACAAAGTGGCCTGCTTTAGATGTAACAGTTGCTCGATCTGCTAGGCATTGTGCAAGTGCACACTTACAATTAAATGATTTAGCCATAAGCCTATATGAACAAATTGTTGATGAATCAGATCAGACACTTAATATTCAACAATTAAAGGGGCTAACTAGTGATAAGCAAAGCCTAGTATTAAGGCAATGGTTTAAAGTAAATCAATTAAGAATGCCAGCTGAAAAAATAGTTTTGAGTATTATTAACGAAGTTGTTAATGCTGCAGAATCAAAGAATCCTGAAATTAAAGGCAAAGACTATAGTATTAGGCGCTACAGAAATCGCTTGTTTTGTTTGAAGGCTATAAACCTTGATAAGCCACTAAGTGAGCAATCTTGGCCTGTTAATACTAACAAAATACAGCTTTCTGATAATTCAATGTTATGTATTACTGACTCTAAACAAGGGATTCCCAAACGTTTATGGGAAAAGGCCGAAGTGCTGGTTAAATTTCGACAAGGTGCGGAGAAAATAAAATTGCCGGGAAGAGACGGGCGGCATACACTAAAAAAATTATATCAAGAAAAAGGAATTCCGCCATGGCAAAGAAGTATGATTCCATTGATATATATTGATAAGCAATTAGCTGCGGTAGCGAATTTATGGATTAGTGCAGATTACTTTAGCATTAATAAAGAGCCTTGCTATAGAATTGACAGCAATATAAAAATTTTTACATATTCATAGGTAAATTTAATGAGTGATAATAGTATTTATCAAGATCTACAACAATTAGGGGGTAAGACTGAATTACCAGACTCTCCTGAACAAGCAATATTAGAAAGTGTAAAGAACCCGCAAGCAGATGTTGATTATATGATTCGGTTTGTATCACCCGAATTTACTTCCCTTTGTCCTATGACAGGTCAGCCAGATTTTGCTCATTTAGTGATTGATTATATTCCATCGGAACACTTGGTTGAGAGTAAGTCCTTAAAGTTATTTTTAGGAGCATTTAGGAATCATGGTGCATTTCATGAGGATTGTACGGTAAGTATTGGGCGTCGATTAATAAAAGAAATTTCCCCAAAATGGTTAAGGATAGGTGGTTACTGGTATCCTAGAGGTGGCATACCTATTGATGTGTTTTTTGCACAAGGTGAAATACCTAAGGGTGTTTGGGTTCCAGAGCAAGGTGTGCAGTCTTATAGAGGGCGTGGATAAAGAGAAAGGCTGTTTAAATTAGCTTTAGTACTAGATTCTTTTTATGCAGATCTAAAGAAAGATAAGTTATGATGTAAGTAACGACTGACTGTGTATAAATTCAGGTAGTGAAAGATATGACGAAAAGCCTTGTGAAAGAGACAGTTTCTTTAGCATTTTTTTTAGATAAAAATGGAGAAACATTGTTGTCAGCTGATAACAATCTATATCAGATGTTGGGATATACTTTTGATGAGTTAAAACAGTCAAAACAGCCGTTTTCTACTTTAATTCATATTGATGATGCTGATATTACTAAGGCACTATTTTCTCTTGAACCTCAAGAAACAGTTACAAGTATCAATTTTAGACTTAGGCATTCAAATGGAAAAATTATATGCCTACTCGCTAATTACCAAAAAAAGTATCATCAAGACTCCGATACCTTAAGCCTTCAACTTCAGTTAATCGACCCTAAATCTGTATTGGTTCCAATGGAAGACCAAGTGCTGACGAGCAACTTTGCCGTTATGATGGATACAACGGATGATTACATTTATTTTAAGGACAGAAATCATGTGTTTACGGGGGCGAGTCAAACTTTAGTTAGTTTGACTAAACCTTCTCAGCATTGGAGAGACTTGCTAGGAAAAACGGATTATGACGTTTTTTTAGAAGAGTATGCGGATGCATATTATCGCTTGGAAAAACAGGTTTTTTCAGGGGAAATTAAAGTAGCGCATGAGGTTCAGGAAACAATAGATACGGATGGAAATAGGGGCTGGGTTGATAACCGGAAATATCCTATAGAAGATGCTAGTGGTAATGTTGTGGGCTTATTTGGAATTGCTCGGGATATTACTGAACATAAATTATTAGAGATAGCTTTAAAACAAAGTGAAGAGCATTTTCGAACTATCTTTTCAGAGGCACCATTAGGCATTGCTGTTATTGATTCCTTATCAGGAAAAATTTATGATGCAAACCTAGCTTATGAGCGTATTTCTGGGCGAACTCTCGCCGAATTAAAGTCAATAACTTGGATGGAGTTATTTCATCCGGACGATGTAAAAGAAGATCTATGTGACTTAGCCCATATTAGTTCTGATAATATTTCTGGCCTTAATAAGCAAAAACGCTATGTTCAGTCTGACGGTACAATTACTTGGGTTAGTATGATTGTTGCTCCGATGCAAGGCGATGATAAAGGTACGAGTCGCTATTTATGTATGGTTGAGGATATTACCGAATATAAAAAAACTGAAAACCAACTAAAATTAGCAGCAACGGTTTTTCAAAATACAGATCAAGCGATAACAGTAACTGATAAAGATAATTTTATAGTCGCTATTAATCCTGCGTTTACTGAATTGACAGGGTATTCTTCTGTTGAAGTTATTGGAAAAAACCCACGTTTATTACAGTCAGGCCGATATGATAAAAGTTATTATAAAAAAATGTGGGAAAGCCTTAATTCCACAGGGCACTGGCAAGGTGAAATTTGGAATAAGAAAAAAAGTGGCGTTGAGTATGCTGAGTCATTAAGGATTAACTCTATTTATGACGGTAATGGCAATGTTTATCGGCGTGTTGCTTTATTTTCAGATATTACAGATAAAAAAGTAGCAGATGAAAAAATATGGCATCAAGCTAATTTCGATGCTTTAACTCAATTGCCAAATCGTAGAATGTTTAGGGATCGTCTAGCTCACGAGATTAAAGTGTCTAAACGAACTAATAAGCCCTTAGCTTTGTTATTTTTAGATCTGGATTATTTTAAGCAGGTTAATGATACATTAGGCCATGCAAAAGGTGATCAGCTATTAATAGAGGTTGCACAGCGTATTAGTGATTGCGTCAGAGAATCAGATACTGTAGCTCGATTGAGTGGTGATGAGTTTACGGTTATTTTGCCAGAATTAGATAATGTTATACGTGTCGAGCGTGTAGCAGTTGATATTCTTCATAGTTTGAGTATTCATTTCTTATTAGATTCTGAAAAAGCTTTTATTTCAGCCAGTATAGGGATTTCTCTTTATCCAAATGATTCAGATAATATTGATCAGTTAATAAATAATGCCGATCAAGCTATGTATCAGTCGAAAGAAAATGGCCGAAATCAATTTAGTTTCTTTACTCGATCAATGCAAGTTATTGCGCGTGAGAATAGTCAGTTATCTAAAGATTTACGTTTTGCAATAAAAGATAAGCAACTTCAGCTTTTTTATCAGCCAATTGTTCACCTTCAGACTAATAAAATTTCTAAAGCAGAAGCAATAATGCGATGGAACCATCCTGTTCATGGTGTGTTAGATTCAGTGGATTTTATCCCTTTGGCCGAAGAAACGGGATTTATTGTTGAAATTGGAAATTGGTTCTTCAAGCAAGCAGTGGGTCAAGTTGAAAGTTGGCAAGAAAATCTTAACCCCGATTTTGAGATTTTTATAAATAAATCATCTGTTGAGTTTAGGTCGGCAACAAATTATCTAAAGTGGATTAATTGTTTACATCAATTGTGGGCAAAAGAACAAAGTGTGGTGCTTGAATTATCGGAGAGTGTATTAATTAACCATTCTGTTGCTATTAAATCAAAATTAATCGAGCTTAATGAGAAAGGGTTAGGAGTAGCAATTGATGAATTTGGCACTGGCTATTCGGCCTTATCTAACATTAATCAATATAATGTAAATTATATAAAAATATCAGCAACACTTATCCGTGATTTAACCGCTAGTTCTAGTGAATTGATCTTTTGTGAAGCTATTATTGCTATGGCTCATAAATTTGGGGTACAAGTTGTAGCAAAGGGCATTGAAACCGACCAGCAAAAGCAATTGTTAATTAATGCCGGATGTGATTATGGACAAGGCCCTTTATTTTGTAACCCTTTAACTAGTGATCTAGTTGAGATTTTATTAGCGAATTAATCTTTGCTTTCTTCCCACAATAAAGGGAAAGCTTTACGCACACGATCAATATCTTCTGGACTTGCATTTTTTCCTTGTAAGGTAATAAGTAAGGCATAAACATCCTGGGTATCAACTTTAAAAGTACGATTAGGTGCTGAATTAATTGATTTTGATAAATGTTTGATTGTTTTTTGAAGCGGTAACGGTTTTGCCACTGGTTTTCTGGGCGCTTTTGTTAATTCAGCTTCAATAATTTCCTTTTCATTACCCGCAGGCGCTTTTAAAGCTTTACGAAGAATATCTTTAGCACGTGACCATGAAAGTTCGCCGCTTGCTAGCTTCTCACGCATCAACTCAGTGGTTAATGGTGCAAAGCGAATAATGTCATCAATCCAGCTAATACTTTTATCAAAAAACTCTGATATACGCTCTTTTGACCAGTTGGCATTATTGAGATAAATCACTGTTTGGAAGTA
>CAJVYL010000066.1 GCA_913009265.1 uncultured Methylococcales bacterium | reverse complement strand
CTGGTGTTCATGGTGTTTACTGCCCTAATGTAGAAGTTAGAGGGTATGTTAAGTAGCCCCGAGACAATCACTTGTTATTCTGTGTGAATGTGACTTTTCGACTGTCTCTTATGGGTCGTAAGTGATCATTGAGAAAGTTGCTTACTCAATGATATTTTTACCAAACTGTATTATTACTTTCAGCCATGAGCAGTCATACGAACATAATCCTCTGACTTCTTAACCGTGCAAAAAAATAATTTTAATTTTGACCCATATAGGGCATGTATTTTCTGTATAAATGGAGTATCTTAATTTCAGATGATGGAACAGTGAGATTTCTGATCTGTATTATCTTGTCAGAAATACCTGTTAGGTCTTTAGGGTAATAGCCTTTAGAAGGCAGGAATAAGGTATGAGTAAAAATCGAATTTTGGTTCTTCATTCTTTCAAGGACAAAGGGTATGAATCCAGGATACAACAAATCACATTAAACCCTGCTCTTGATAAGGTTTGTTTCTCTCACTGTTGTGTGATTGACCATGATCGTTCTAGCACCCGAATCCTGGAGCTGGATCATCTGATGGGTCATGGTGGAAACACCACAGACAATTGCAAAAAACTCCGTCAGGAAATCGTGAAAGAAGAGGTTGGTCCACTTTTAAATGAGCAAATTACAGAATTTAGACCTCAAGCAGTTATCATCCACGGTGGAACCATCTTTGATGCAGAACCTGGCGCGTGTATCACCATGATCATCGATTTGATGAAACAACATCCTGATCTACCATTCGTACTGGAAGGAAAGGAAGAGTGGTTAGTACGCCGTGCAAGGAAGACTTATTCCCCTTTTGAGCGAAAACGGGCGATCAATCAAAATCGGTGGGTCAAAAAGAATTTCATCGATGATGATGAGGTCGAGGAAATAATTAAGGCTATTTTCTAATTAGGAGGTAACTATGATTGACTGGAATGCTCTACTACAAGTTCTTACCGCCACAGGGGTAGTAGCTACCGTGCTAGGGGTTGTATTCAAGAAATACACAGAGAAAAGAATCGAGATCGTTTTCGACATGAAATTGAAGAAATACGAAGCGAAATTAAAGGAATCAACTGAGATAAATATTAACCGCATCAAGGAGTACAAAACACTATCCAGTCTTGTACAGTCGGTTCGTAAGCGCGCAGTCAACCTTTGTGAGAACCCAGATTCACCAGTAGACGAAATTTCTGTGCTACTGTCGGAGGTAAAAGACCTTCAGGGCAAAATATATGACCTTTCTGTAACCCTGAATATGGATCATATCTATGAACGAATACACAGTTACAAGGTCGAGCTAGCCACCCTGGTCAAAAACATTGAAAATGAGAGAAACCTACGAGATAAAGGTCAGACAGAGCGGGCTGAGGGTGTGAAGGGGATTATCAATCGTTCGATTTTGGATATAAAAAGTGAATGCAAATCGATCGTTGCACTATTGGTGGACTTGATATCGAGATCTGCATCAGCTTAACAAACGCGTCAAATACGACGCTCGTACCTCGCAGCGATTTACGCGACTGTTATGTACAAAAGGAAATAATAAATGAAAAAAATCATACTCTCCATTATCCTTACTTGGTCAGTAGGTATTGTTCATGCCGAAACGATAGTTGATGTATCTAAAATTGCAGGAAAATCACAAGAAGATGTTGCTACTTATTTAGGCAAAGAAATATCATGTAGTAAAGGTAAGCATGGAAATAAATGCCAATACAATAAAGGAGAGGTAGAGGTTGTATTCATTAATGGGAAAGCTGACTGGATTACAGTAGAAGGTATAAATAATATTCCATTCACAAAATCGGCACTAAACGCATTAGGTCTTCAAGAAACCAGACCATCTTTTAAAAATAATTTCACTTTAAGGTGGGAGGGAATTCAAGGATTGAGAAGTGTTTCATTATTTAAGGGAGCATCAAAATCTGATTATGCGTACATTAAAGTTAAAACTAAATAAGCACATAACAAAAAAATCAAGCGGACGGCTAAAAGTAAAATTCCTGGGGTCAGTCAGCTTGAAATGGCAATAAGGAAGTAAAAGGTCGATGGGGTCGTGTCTTTGATTTATATCCCTTTAAGGGCCAAAATAAAAAGGAATCAATAGAAAAATTAGCAATTATCTAATGAGGATTATGAAGAGTAAAAAGTCTTTGTGATTAACCAAAGTCTTACCAATTTAGGTTTGTTTTAATATTAGTAATTAAGAAGTTAATACTACAACAATATTACAGTAATGTGTCAGCTGTATTACAATAGTGTTACAAAAATATGACAATATTGTTACGTTAAAAACTAATAGATTACATGCTTAGAAAAATACTGTTACCGACGATACTCGCCTTTTTAGCCTATGGATTTTGGATTAGTCCTGATTTTAAAGAAATATCAGCGGGGGTGGCGATATTTTTGTTTGGGATGTTTGCCTTGCAAGAAGGTTTTGCTGCATTTACTGGTGGAGCTTTAGAAAAAATATTGCGTAAGAGTACTAATAAAATGTGGAAAAGCCTGAGTTTTGGTTTTACCGCAGCTACGGTAATGCAATCTAGTTCTCTTGTGTCAGTGATTACCATTTCTTTTTTAAGTTCTGGATTGATTGGTTTAGTAGAGGGTATGGGGATTCTTTTTGGGGCGAATGTTGGTACAACAACAGGGGCCTGGTTGATTGCAGGCTTTGGATTGAAGGTGAAAATTTCTGCCTATGCCATGCCGATGCTAGTGTTTGGTGTGGTTCTAATCTTTCAAAAATCAAAATCTTTAAAAGGAGTAGGCTATATCTTAGCTGGCTTGGGTTTTCTCTTTTTAGGTATTCATTATATGAAGGAAGGCTTTGAAACCTTTCAAAATCAAATCAACTTAACTGATTATGCAATGGAAGGTTTGTCAGGTGTTTTGGTTTTTACCCTTATTGGAATATTAGCCACAATTATTATGCAGTCTAGCCACGCTACACTTGTGTTAGTGATTACCGCTCTTTCTGTTAGTCAAATTACCTATGGTAATGCACTGGCTTTAGTTATAGGAGCTAATGTAGGAACTACAATTACAGCAATCATGGGGTCAATAACCTCTAATACCAACGGCAAGCGTCTGGCCTTGGCTGACGTGTTGTTTAAAGTAGCCGCAGGTATAGTTTTTATCATTTTAATGAACCCAATTATGGAATTGGTTAGTACGATTGCTACTTATCTTGGTTTGGCTGAAGATGACTACACTTTAAAACTGGCAATTTTCCATACTATATTTAATGTATCTGGTGTCATCATCATGGTGCCCATGATAAAACAATTGATAAAGTTGGTTTCTACCCTAGTGCCAGAAAGGAAAATTCATACAACTGAGCCTATATTCCTTAACGGATCAGCCCTTGAGTTACCTGATACAGCAATAGAGGCTGTGCGCAAAGAGTCAGTTCATCTTTATGATAATGCCTTTGCTATTATTGCCCACGGCCTTAGTTTGCATCGTCACGATATCTTGTCTGAAAATGACCTTGAGCAGATCATTGTAAAAAATAGACGCGCGATTGAAATTGATATTGATGAACAGTACAACACTAATATTAAATATTTATATGGTGAAATCATTGCTTATATCAGTAGGGCGGTCATGATAATGACAGCTGAGCAAAATGAAGAACTTTTTGTTTTACGTGCTGCTTGTCGAGATATTGTTGAAGCGATAAAAGACACTAAGCATTTACATAAAAATATGTCTCAATATATTGCATCAGAAAATGAAGATATTCGTGCCGAATACAATAAAATACGCATTTTCTTAGGATCTGTTTTACGTCAAATTGCGGAGATGGAATATAACAAGGATGAAAATCTTAGTGTGCTCTCGCTTGACACTATTAAGTTGGAAATGAAAGAAAACGATACTACAACAAATGGTATGCTTGAAGTTCTGATTCGTGAAGGGCGAATTACGCCACTGATGGCTACATCGTTAATGAATGACTCTGCATATGTTTATGATGTGACTAAAAACTTAGTACAAATGGCGGAGGCCTTATTTGCCAAGGGTGATTTTTCAATGAAAAAAGCTGAGCGATCTATCATGCTTAATAGTGATGATATTGATGAAATTATGGATATGAAGCAGATGCATAGCGTTTAGGAGTTGTAATGAAAACTAAAGCACTAGTGAAAATAGCTCAACAGCTTATTGATAATGTTAAGAAGGAACAAATTGATGAGATAGAGTCTCTCAAAGTGATTCTTAAAGAGCTGAAAAAAAAGAAGAGATTGTTAAAAGAAAAACTGGAAAATGAAAAAGATACAGACAAGTGTCTGGATATTCAAAGAAAGCTTGATGTTTTATCTTCTCAGCGAAAAAAAGGTTTGAGTCTTATTAAGAAATTGAATAAAACTGAATCCTGACCTAATAAATTATTTCGAACATACAGATAAAAGTACATTATTTCGTATTACATACGAAAAATAACGGGGTAGGGTTGCTTTTCTAAGCTAGAAAAAATGTATGATATTGTGATTGGATTGCTGATAAATAATACCAATCACAATAAATTTTTATTTTAACCTCCTCATCCTAGCCTTCTCCAGCAGGAGAAGGAATAACAGACGAACTTATTGGGATTGGTATAAGGTGGAATTTGGCAGGGATATCCATGCGGAAACACACATTTAACCCACTAGCAAATAAATTAGCGCTGAGTAAGTGAATGAAGTTGAATGTCATCACTAAAATAGTGTAGTACGGGTTTTACGCAGTCATTAATTTCTTTTTCGGTCATTGTTGTTTCTATCACGATGCGTTTTTTATTGCCCTTAATGCGTGAATCCTCAGATAAGCTAGTTTCAATGGTGCCAATGAAATCAGCAATAAGATTGTCTAAATCTTCACTAGAAATTTTCGAAGCGGATGCTTTTTTTACTTTTAATTCGTACATGTATTGTGTCCTTTATATTACTGACCTTAGCGCCAAATCTAAACGGTTTAATGAGTAGTATAAATGGCTTGAGTTTATTGGGAAAGTAGTCCTGAGAGATAGCAGGGGGCAGGTCACTGCCTTAAGTTAAGGAATTAGCCGTTGGGGCGCAGTGCTTTAGCCTGCAATGTTCAGCAAAAAGCAGGCTAAAGCACTGCGCCCCAAGCAACTTCATCAGCTTAACTTAATGGCATTGAGGGGTAGGTACAAATTAAATAAAAATAAGCGGTATCTGAGTCAATACAGATAGCTATTCAGAGTTACTCTCCAGCCAATTAATTTCCTTAGCTGTAGTCTGACCTATAATGCAATAATTTAGACTTTCAGCCATCTCAGAATCAAGTTGTGATAAGGGAATTTTAGCCGTCATGATTTCAGCTTGTGACTGAGGAAATAGTGGTAGTTGTTCAGGGTCTGCATAACCATCAGGAAAAACAGGCTGGTTATTTCTATCGTATTTATCCGTTGCTCCAACTGTATGTAACAACTCATGGGCAATAACGATGTTATTTTGTTGCTCTTGGTCTTTAGAGGCAAATGCGTGGACAACGGACAATAAGCCCTTATCCAACCCTAGAGAGTGATCTAAACGTTTGTTATCAACCGTTTCGTGGTAATGAACAAAAACTCTAACACGATGCAAATTTGATTTGTCGTCAGGTGTATTGTTATACGCCCAGTAACGAAGTTTCATGCTCCACCAGGCCGCTTCTATAAAGCCGAAAGGTGGTGTGGGTGCTGCGGGTGGAAATGTTTGTAGCGTGTTACCCAAAGTGGTTTTTATAGGCTGTTGAATAATAAGTTGATAATGCTCAGCTTCTTGTTCAAAAAAAACATCTATTTCCTTGAATGATGAGCTATTAAGTCGAGTAATATAATCTTCAACAATAGGGCTATTTTCACTATTCATTGGGTAAATTACTACATCAAGAGGGCTTGTCCAATTGCGTGATTTTAGCTTCTGAGTTTTTGTATAAAAAGCCAATGCAACAAAAACAAGTAGTAAAAATGTGACCCTAAAAAATTTGAACAAGGTATATCTCTTTTAAGTCTTAATTAGGTGACATAGTCAGTAAAATTTCTTCAACTGATTGATCAATAATAGTAAATCCTCTAATCTCAAGAACGCCTTTAGTATTAAGTGAAATAATTAAATGGATTGCATCAGGGTAATTTGCCAATTTTATATCTGTTGCCGAAGGTACAGCGGGCGAACTTGGGTGGGAGTGATATATAGCAAAAAATGATTCATTATTATCACGCATTGAGGCCATGGCGCTAATTTGCTGTTTTTCATCCAATTGAAAACGTGTTTCAGGCTGATCGGCAATATTTTTGATAGGGTAGCAACTATGAGCTACTCCGTCTTTGGAGCCAACTAAGCCGCATACTTCTTGGTCTGGGGATA
Source organism: uncultured Methylococcales bacterium (assembly GCA_913009265.1). Lineage (GTDB taxonomy): Bacteria > Pseudomonadota > Gammaproteobacteria > Methylococcales > Methylomonadaceae > QPIN01. Next base: position 6,724 of record CAJVYL010000066.1, on the reverse strand, counting down.
GTACTGCTTCATGTAGTAATTGGGTGGTGATTTTTCTACTTAATTGGATTTCTGTTGCCTTCATTTTACGTTCCATTGTGCGCTTGTTACTCTGGGGTTTCCAGAAAGGTCGGTGTGAGTTTGGATTTTGCTATATTTATATGTTTTAAAAATAGCCTGAACAGCGGCTTGTTGATCAAAGCCATGTTCGATAAGCAGAGTGCCATTTTGTTTTAGATAGTGGCGCGCATTATCTGCTATGTCTTTAATGTCTTTAAGGCCATTTTCATCTGCAATTAATGCGCTATCAGGTTCAAAACGAACGTCGCCTTGACTTAAATGAATATCATTGCAATCAATATAGGGTGGGTTGCTAACCACTAAATCAAATTTAGATTCTGGAATATTTTCAAACCAACTAGATTTAATAAACTTAACTGTATGTGTTTTGTGGGTCGTTGCATTTTGTTTGGCTATATCTAAAGCTTGTTGGCTAAGATCAGTTGCAATAACTGTTATATCAGGGCATTCAGCCGCTAATGTTATCGCGATAATACCCGAACCAGTCCCTAAATCAATAATGTCTGCTTTTGTTTTGGTCGTCAGTATGTCTAAACTTAATTCAATTAATAATTCTGTGTCAGGTCTTGGTATTAAAACATCGGATGTCACTTTAAAGCTTCTTGACCAAAACTCTCTATCCCCTGTTATATAGGAGACAGGTGTACCTTGTTGACGTTGTTTGATTAGCGATAAAAATTGAATTTGTTGATCGTTCGATAATTCTTTTTCAGGCCAAGCTCTAAGATGGGAGCGTGGTTTATCTAACACATAACAAAGTATAACTTCGGCATCAAGTAAAGCTGAGTCTGATGACTCAACAAGCAGGTTTGATGCCTCAGTTAGATTGGCTTGAATATCAGTCATTACCGAGTTGGGTCAGTAAATCCGCTTGGTGTTCGTGGATTAATGGGCTGATAACGTGATCTAAACCACCTTGCATAATTTCATCTAATTTATACAGAGTTAAGTTGATTCGATGATCTGTCATTCTTCCTTGAGGATAATTGTAGGTTCTAATTCGCTCGGAGCGATCTCCAGAACCCACTTGTGATTTTCTTTCTTCTGACTGAGCGGCATGTTGCTTGTCTTGCTCTGCTGTTAATAGGCGAGACTGTAAAAGAGACATGGCTCGTGCTCTATTTTTATGCTGAGAACGTTCATCCTGGCATTCCACAACAACACCCGTAGGTAAATGAGTTAAACGGATAGCCGAATCTGTTTTGTTAACGTGCTGGCCACCGGAGCCAGAAGCTCTAAAAGTATCTACTCGTAGGTCAGATGATTTGATTTCATATTCATCAATACTGTCAACCTCAGGCATAATAGCCACAGTGCATGCGGATGTGTGCACTCTGCCTTGGGACTCTGTTTCTGGTACGCGCTGTACACGATGAACACCGGATTCAAACTTAAGTTGAGAATAAACATCTTGTCCACTGATGCGTAAGATGATCTCTTTATAGCCGCCATGATCGCCACGGTTTTCTGTGATAATTTCACTTTGCCAGTTTCTTTTTTCTGCAAAACGTTGATACATTTTTGCTAAGTCACCCGAAAAAATAGAGGCTTCATCACCTCCAGTCCCAGCTCTAACCTCTAAGAATATATTTCTATTATCATTGGGGTCTTTAGGGAGCAATAAAATTTGTAGATGCTGCTGTAGTTGCTGTTTTTTAGTTTCCGCGTCTTGTTGCTCTTCTTTAGCCATTTCTCGTAACTCAGGGTCTGAGTCTTTTGACATTTCTATGGCTGCTTCAAGTTCGTCTTCATTTTCTTGGTATTGAGTGTAACAGGAGACGATAGGGTCGATTTGGGAGTATTCCTGACTCAGAGCGCGGAATTTATTTTGGTCACTTTGCACCTCGGGTTGAGAAAGAAGTGCTGCTATTTCTTCAAAGCGTTCGCTAAGGTTTTCAAGTTTTATTTGGATTGATGCTTTCATTATTGGTAACTAGCTAGATAATTCTTAATTAGCCACGGGATTAGCGCGGATGGAGCACGGTATTTTTAACGCATCCGTGGCATTTTATTGTTAGGGTAGTTTAAATATTTCTCTGGCAGCCGCGACTAGGTCGTGTCTGTCATTTTCTCCAGCATCTCTAATTTGAGCGCTAGGCGTATGTATAAGCTTATTGGTTAAGCTGTGGGCTAAAAAATTTAAAACATCTTCTGCATTACGCCCTTTGTTAAGTTCAGACATGGCTTTTAATAGGGCCTGGTCACGTGTTAATGCAGCTTGTTGGCGGTAGTCTGTAATAACTGTTTGGGCACCTTGGGAGCGCATCCAAGATAAAAAATGTTCAACTTGTGTGTCAATAATTTCTTCGGCTTGTTCGGCTGCTTTACGCCGCGAATCCATATTTTCATCAATAGTGTTTTGTAAGTCGTCAACAGTGTATAAATAAACATCACTAAGTTGAGCAACTTCTGCCTCAATATCACGAGGAACAGCAAGGTCGACCATAAACATGGGTTTGTGTTTTCGTTTTTTTATTGCGCTTTCTACCCGGCCTTTACCCAAAATAGGTAGTTGGCTGGCAGTTGAAGAAACCACAATATCAGCTTCGGCTAAATGCGTTGGTAACTCAGATAAATCAATGGCATAGCCATTAAATTGGGAGGCCAGAGCGTGTGCTTTATCGTAAGTTCTATTGGCAATAATGATACGACCGATATTATTTTGGAATAGGTGGCGCGCTGTTAATTCAATTGTTTCACCTGCGCCAATTAATAAAGCAGTCTGGTCGCTCAGTGAATTAAATATTTGTTGAGATAGTTGTACGGCAGCAAAAGCGACTGAAACAGGGCTGGAGCCAATAGCTGTATCCGTTCTTACTTTTTTTGCCGCAGAAAAAGTATGGTGAAAGAGCTTGCCTAAATGTTTGCCTAGTGTGCCGGCTTCGTATGCAGCTTGGTAGGCAGTTTTCATTTGCCCTAAAATTTGGGGTTCACCTAAAACCATAGAGTCTAAACCACAAGCAACACGAAACATGTGGCGAATGGATTGGCTATCTGTGTGACTATATAGATAAGGGGTAAATTCCTTTGTTGAAATCTTTTTAGTGTCTGCAACCCATTCAATTAAAGTTTTTGGGTTTGTATCTTCAGTATGGCAATAGAATTCGGTTCTATTGCAAGTAGATAAAATGGCTGCCCCATTTATTTTTTGACTACTCCAAAGCGTTTTAAGAGAGGATTCAAGGGAATCCGCAGGGAATGCAAGGCGCTCACGAACTGAAACAGGCGCTGTATTGTAATTTATCCCGACGGCAAGAAGAGTCATTGAATATGGCTAAAATGATTAGTAAAACCGTATATTCTAAATAATATACGGTTTTTATCCTAATAGAATAAATTCCTAGTCTAATTTAAAATGATTTTCTGCTACTCTATAGGGATGTTTAATAGAGATATTATAGGGAAGATCAGTGTTAATTATTAAGTTGATAGTTGGGCTAATATTTTTTAATTTGGTGGGGTGTGCAGGCACTTCAGATAAGAAAGGTAATGATTCGGAAGTAATTGTCGAAGCTGAAAAGGCTGAAGAGACAGTTAGTGCGGAGAAAGTGACAGAAATTTCGCCAGAGGTATTGTATTTGCTAATGACTGCAGAAATTGCAGGGCAAAGAAATCGTTATGGCGTAGCGTTAGATGGTTATTTAGAGGTGGCGAAGCGGGTTGAGGATGTAAGAGTGGCTGAAAGAGCTGCAAAGATTGGCCTTTATTTAAAAGATAATGAAAGAACCTCGGAAGCTGTTTCGATTTGGTTAGATCAGGATGGAAGTAATTTAACGGCAAGAAAAATTGCTGTGTTATCAGCCTTAAAGGGTAGTGATAAAGAGTTAGCCGTTAAGCATTTAATAAAAATGCTAGAAGATGATCCGGCAGGGTTTGAAGAGACTTTGCTTGAGTTGGTTCGGTTAATGGCAAAAGAAGGGCAAGCTGGTTTTGTTTTTGATGTGCTGGATGATGTTGCTACTAAGCGTCCCGATCAAGCAGTAGTATTCTTTGTGCAATCCATGTTGGCGGGGCAGTTAAACAGAGGTGAGGTGGCAAGGGGTAAAGTTAATCAAGCATTAATTTTACAGCCAGATTGGGATAAAGCGCTTATTTTACAAGCACAATTATTTGCACAAAATAGACAATTCGATTCAGCAAGAATTGGATTGGAGAAGGTTTTGATGCAATCGCCAGATAATAACAAGGTAAGAAAATTGTTAGGGCAAGTGCTAATGAAGATGGGAAAGTTGGATCGAGCCGAGGAAGTTTATCAGCAGATATTACAGGCTGAAGAGGAAGATGGCGAAAGTCAGTTTGCTCTTGCTTTAATTTCTTTGCAGCAAAAAAAGGAACAAAAGGCTGAAGGTTATTTAAAGAAACTAGTTAATAAGCGAGGCTGGGATGCGCAAGCTAGTTTTTATTTAGGGCGGATAGCATTTAATAACTCACAACTAGATGAATCATTAACTTGGTTTGATAAAGTAACGCAAGGCCCCTATAGATATGAAGCATCGGTGGCTGCTGTTTCAGTATTGTTGGAGCAAGGTAGCTTTGATGATGTAGAGTTAAGGGTATCAGAGTTAAGTCGTAATTTTCCACAAAAGAAAATACAAATATTGCTTTTAGAGGCTGAGGTTTATACCAAACAGAAGAAATATCAAAAGACATTTGATGTTTTAACTGAGGGTTTAAAATCATTTCCTGATCATAGAGATTTATTATATGGTAGGGCGTTAATAGCTGAAAAAATAGATAGACTGGCTATTCTGGAAAGTGATTTAAAGAAAATTCTGCTAAAAAACCCAAAGGATGTGGCTGTTTTAAATGCTTTAGGTTACACCTTGGTCGATAGAACGGAGCGGTATAGTGAGGCTGAAGAATATTTAGCGAAAGCTTTGGAGTTAAGTCCAGGTAATGCGCTAATTATGGATAGTATGGGCTGGTTGAGGTTTAAGCAGGGGCAAATGGAGGCGTCACTGGTATTGCTAAAAGCTGCTTATACAAAGCAAGCAGAAAATGAGATAGCTATTCATTTAGCGGAAGTGCTTCTTGTTTTAGGTAGGGATAAGGAAGCTGCAGAACTAATCAACAAAGCAGTTGAAAAAACACCTAAAGATGAATATCTATTAAAATTTAAGCAGCGTTTTCCAGAAATTAAATGATTAGATGTTTTCTTGTTGTCGCTCTAATGCTGCAGTTGATTTCTTGTGCGAGCGTGCCAGAAAAGTCAGCTGCTTTATTTGATTTGTCAGGTCGAGATCTTTTATATGCCAAAACAGAATGGTCGTTTAAGGGGCGAATAGCAATAGTTAGTAAGGATGAGGCTGTATCAGCAAATATAGCGTGGGAGCGCTTACAAGATAAAGAAAATATAGTGTTGTCTGGTTTGTTTGGAATGGGTAAATCTAGGATAATACTGGAAAAAGGGCGGGTAGAAATCGAGTCAGCTGGGAAGCGATCGGTATATTATGGAAATGCGAGTGATATTGTGCATTCAGAGCTTGGGGTTCGTATTCCAGTAACAGCATTAAAGTTTTGGGTTTTGGGTGTGGTAGATCCCAGTGCTTCTTTTGTAGTAAATGATACGGGTTTTGAGCAGCATGGTTGGCTGGTGACGTATTTGCAAATGCAAGTTAACAATGGAAATGAATTGCCACGAAAAATCAGAGTTGAGCAAGGTTCAGCTAAATTAAAGTTAATAGTAAACCAATGGGAAATATAGCTCACCTGCTTTACGCGAAGTTTGGTTGTTGAGTTTTTAAAAGAACCTTATGAATAAAGAAAAAAAAGGCTGGGGAGAGAAGTGGCCGGCACCCGCAAAGTTAAACTTGATGTTAAGAATAACGGGCCAGAGAGATGATGGGTATCATTTGCTACAAACGGTCTTTCAATTGACAGATCTGTGTGATTGGTTGATCTTTCATCATGTTGATGATGATAAGGTTGGGCTAAAAACCCCAATCCCTGGTGTGCCAGAAGATACGGACTTAACTATTCGGGCGGCTAACTTACTAAAGAAAGAAACAGGAAGTAAGCAAGGCGTACTAATAGAGGTAGAAAAGAACCTACCCATGGGTGGTGGTCTAGGTGGGGGGAGTTCTGATGCTGCGACGACATTAGTTGCGTTAAATCACTTGTGGGATTTAAACTTATCAGAAAATAAATTAAGGCAACTCGGTTTGCAATTAGGTGCTGATGTTCCTGTTTTTGTATATGGCTATGCCGCATGGGCTGAGGGTGTGGGGGAAAAATTAGAGAAAATAGAGCCCGAAGAAAAATGGCTTGTAATTATAAAACCTGATTGTCATGTTGATACCAAAGAAGTATTTTCAATAAAAGATTTGACAAGGGACAGCAAATCGATCAAAATAGCTGACTTTATTGCAGGGCAACATCAAAACGATTGTTTGGATGTGGTCTGTAAGAAATATGAACCAGTAAAAAATGCTTTAACTGATCTCGCTGTTTTTTCTGAAGCAAGGTTGACTGGGACGGGGGCTTGTGTGTTTGCTCAGTTTGATTCGAAAGAGTTGGCTGAGGATGCTTATAGCAAGTTGACGAATAAGTGGCAGGTATATTTGGCTAGAGGCTTAAATACATCGCCGTTAAAGGATAAAATGGTTTAATCAATTATTGGGCTGTCGCCAAGCGGTAAGGCACGGGGTTTTGATCTCCGCATACC
>CAJVYL010000065.1 GCA_913009265.1 uncultured Methylococcales bacterium | reverse complement strand
ATGCTCTACGCTGGCGCGTATAAAAACTGCTCCCACGCAGCGCGTGGGAGCCAGATGCTACCCCTCCAGTTTTCAGTACTTTCTAAATTCAAGTAAAAAAACTGGAACATCGAGTATCAAACTCTCGCTCATCTGAGATAGTAAGATGTAAAATATCTTCTTCCTTAAAATAAGACAACTTTGAATCATTCATTTTCAAACCTCCCACTTTTTACTCTATAATTAATTTGCTGACGGGTAGTAGCATGGATTGTAATTGGAGTAATTATATCTTTCAGTGCTATATTTGATTATCTCTTCGACATTTGACAAATTGAAACCGCGAAGTTTCACTCTATATCTGAAATAATCTGTCCAATTAATTTGTTTAATTTAAATAAATAAAATATCAAGCTGGCTGACCCAGGATTCAAGGTTTAACCTTACTTTTTAATCATTCTAATTTAAAACTGTTTTATTTCTATTTTTAACAGGCTTTTAAGTTCAACGTTCTAGCAATACGACCACCTCTTACTCACAACAATTGCCAGCAGATGCTAGCACGTGCTAGCATTACTAATCATACCCTCTTAATTCAAGCAAAATCATGGCAAACTTAAGTGTTAGAAAACTAGACAATAATACCTACGAGGCATTACGTGCACGCGCAGTACGGCACGGTGTATCAATGGAAGAGGAGGCTCGCCAAATACTAAAAAAAGAAACTTCTGCACCAGAACGTATGGGAGATTTATTTCTAAAATATTTTGGCTCAGCTAATGGCACAACGCTAGATCTATCTCCTAAAAGCCCCCACGAACCGATAGACCTTTCTCAATGATTATTATTGACACCAATATAGTTTCAGAAATGATGAAAGCATCACCTGAAACACTTGTATTAAATTGGTTTAATAATCAGAAAACTAGTTCACTCTATCTAACTACTATCACCATTGCTGAAATTAGATATGGTATACGCGCACTACCTTATGGAAAACGCAGCCAACTACTAGCAGAAGGCTTTAATACACTGGTAGAAATTGCATTTGAAAATCGAATTCTTAATTTTGATGAAACAGCTGCCTATCAATACGGTGAGGTAATGGGCAAGCGTAAAGAAATGGGGCGACCACTCGATAGTTTAGATGGTCAAATTATTGCCATAGCAAAAGCTAATATTTGTGCCGTTGCCACTCGAAATACACGAGATTTTGAACATTGTGGATTAACACTGATTAACCCTTTTCAGGGTTAACATAATTTTTAAGAATAATTAGGATCAGGTACTAATACTGCTTACTTAACAGTAAATATATTAACAATACAATAACTTGTAACTGTTGGTTTTGTTTATGTGGTTTTTTATTTATTTGTATCAAATCACTTAGGATTCAAGGCTGAACCTAATAATTTTGCTGTCATATCAACAAAGGGGATTACTTTTTCATAAGCCATGCGTGTTGGACCTATAACACCTAGCACTCCGACTGTTTCATCATTAATGGCATAAGACGAAGTAACCAAACTACATTGGTCAAACGCCTGATAACCTGACTCTTCCCCGATATATATCTGCACACCATCTGCAAGCAAGCATTGATCAAGTATATGAATAACCCCCTGCTTCTGACTAAAAGCATCAAATAACTGCTTTAAATGCCTCATATCGGATAACTCATTAAAACCCATCAAATTAGTTTCCCCGGTTAAAATATAATCTTCAGCAGGTTGCTGATCAAATGCCTGCTGAGCAATATTAACGGCATCAACCATTCCTTGATTTACTTTTTGCTGATCTTGTTGAAAATCATCAAATACAGCTTGTCTTACTGCAGCCAAACTACGCCCCGAATAGACAGAGTTTAAATAATTGGCGGCCTGAACCAGTTCAGCTTCTGAGAATTGTTTGGACGTTTGGATGATTTTATTATGAACTTCCTGTTCATTAGTTACAAAAATAACTAATACTCGTGTATTAGATAAGGGAAGAAACTCTATATGCCGCAGACACAGAACATCTCTTTTGGGTAAAGTAACCACTCCAGCCATTTTTGTTACTTCAGAAAGCATTTGAGAAGCCCTACCAACTACTGCATCAGCATTATCAGCTTCTTTTAACTCACTACTTAATTGATTAACCGTTTGAGATTCAATAGGCTGAACGGTTAATAAAGAGTCGACAAAGAATCGATATCCTTTCACCGTAGGCACACGCCCAGCCGAAGTATGAGGAGAATGAATCAAACCTAAATCATCCAAGTCAGCCATTACATTCCGAATGGTTGCTGGACTAAGATTAATTCCTGAATCTTTTGATAAAACTCGAGACCCAACAGGTTGACCATCATGAATATATCGCTCAACCAAGGTTTTTAGTAAATGCAGCGAACGCTCATTTAAATCTAATTTATTTTCCACTCTATTCCTATACAAATAGTCCATTATTGGGGCGCAGGCTTTAGCCTGCTCTTACTCTAAAGAATACAGGTTAAAACTGCGCCCCAAAGACTATTACAAATTACTAAAGCTAAACCTTTAACTCACCACCCGCTCTACATAGCCAACATTATTCCTCAGCTTTTTTAGCATTAAACCTTTTAACCATCACATTAAATACAATAGCCCCAATAATAAACAATATTATAGAAGCCACAATAACAACAAAATTTGTTTCATCTTCTGGCTCTATTCCAACTGAAAAAGGTAAATGAGAGTCTAATTTCTCTCCCTTATAAAAAATAGTCACATGAGCTAGGTATTTACCAGACCCAACACCTAACCTATCAAAGTTAACCTCCGCATCTACTGAGCCTTTTCTGATTTTTTCAGGTTTATGGTAATAAATCCGCGTACCTTCAGGTTCTTTTGTTATTTCAAACTCTACAGTCGTTCTACGTAGTTTGTTTCCTTCATAATCAAAAACTAAATGTGTTTGTCCTATATTTGGGATAAATTGACAAAAACTTTCACCTCCTGAAATTTTTGGCGTATAGGCAGAAAAATGAATAACTTCATCACCTACAGTAAACCGACATGTATCAATTTCATTTTTTGCTCCTCGGTGAGCATTTGCTGGTTTCTGAACAATAACACTCAACAACAAAACAAATAACATTAATCCTATCAACCGCCCTAGAGCCTTTGTAGTACAGAAAACAGTTTGTCTCTCAAAATACCTTTGTTCCATATTTCCCCCTCATAAATTATTAGCATGGCATTAAACTTCTCGTTTAATTTGGTTGTTTTATACACTTGCCAAAAACAAGCATCCAACTCTTTTTAAACCATTGATTTATAAACTCGACATTTGTAGAGCTTGCCAGAATAATAGATTAATTCGAAGCTAGCCGTCAAACTCAAACAGCAAAATAGGCTCTCTAACAACCTTTTACCGTCCTAATCAATATCAAAGAATGATCAATTCACACAAAGGCACTGAGACACGAAGAAGAGAGGTACTTCCCTCTGTGTCTTAGTGCCTTTGTGTGAAAATGAAAAACATAATCAATTAATTTTTGTCACACAATGATTGCTAGCTGTAGAACGGGTGACTCTCTACTCAGGCAAAACAGATAATGCCTGCACTAACTGTCTAAATTTTAGCTGTATTTTCTGAGTGTTAGCTGGCCCCATTCTTATCATTTGCTTTTTAACATCATCTAATGATTCTAATTTTTTATTAGCAAATTTATATCTTATAGAGTGTTGAGTTAAAGCAATCCTATCTTCAATAATGGGTGCAGCAATAACACTTGCAGCGGCTTTTAGAAAAACATCTTCTAGTTTATAGTCATCTGGGTAAGAAAACCCCTTATAAACCTGCTCAAAAAGTGGCTTAAACATCGAATAAAACTTAACAGCTTTCTGAACATCAATAGCTGCTATAGCATTAGCTAAATTGTCATAGCGCTGATAACTACTTTTTGTAAGATACAATCCTTGAGAATCTTGCCCCACTTTCATTTTATTAGGACGTTGTAAAAAAGAATTATGTTTATATGTTAATTCTTTTTGAGAAAGATCATTAATAATGACCATATATTTTTCTATCACGCCATCAGTCTCAAACCACTTTAATAAGTTTATTGAAACTGAGGACATTTCTTGTTTGAAGAGCTCATCACTACTTTTTAACTCAGGTAACACAATCGGTTCAGTAACCGATTCCTGCTTAATACCTGTATCTACATCACCACTAAATGGATTTGTAGCTGTAATTTCAGCTTTACCTAAGGTCATATCCACATCTAAAACAGAGACTACATTTTCCTTTGGCAATTCTATTGTTTTAACTTCTATACCATTTTCTTGCTCGCTGGTTAAATACCACCAAACTGCGGCAATAAGTATTAATAAAATGGTAAGCAAAATAGGCTTCCAAGCACCTTCTTTCTTAATCTGTTGTTCATAACGACTCATAAATCACCTCAAATTAAAATTTCCACACTTCGAAATAGAAAAAATTATATTACTTTAGTTCCCTAAAATAATTTACAAATATTACACATCAGATTAAGCTCTATTTACTTAAAAATAAACATGAGCCCACCCAACATGAAAAATCCAATTGCTCAGATAAATCTACTTTTTATAATTATTATTTCATTAATAAGCAACTTAGCGGTTGCGAAAGATATATTACCAACAAAAAACGGCATTGATTATCCTGTTGGCCTAAAAAACTGGAGAGTGATTGCATCTTCATATCGTACTGATAATAATACCCAACGTGTTATTTTGGGTAATAGCATCGCCATCAAAGCATCTAGAGAGGCTCAAACTAAACCTTGGCCAAAAGGTAGTATATTAGCAAAACTAGTATGGAAAAATACTACCCACCCTGATTGGGATTCTGCCATTATTCCGAATGAATTTATACACTCTGAAATAATGATTAAAGATGCTAGTAAATATAAAACAACGGGGGGATGGGGATATGCTCGCTGGAAAGGTACATCACAAGAACCATATGGAAAAGACCAATCATTTACCCAAGAGTGCTTAGCTTGTCATTCTCAAGTTAAAAAGAATGATTATGTATTTACTATTCCAGCAAAAATTCCTTAAAAACAACAAGACATGGAAATACATATTTAATTTAAAATCAACAACTAAAAGTCTTTTTTAAAATTTAATAGTCATTAAAAAGCCATCTTTCAGCTAATACTCTCATTACTTTTTACTACTTTTATTGTTATTTTTTTATGCTCTCGGTGTATACTCCTAAGCTATCTGCTTGTGTATTCATTATATAGAGTTCAACAAGAGCACCTAAACCTAACAACAATTATAAGATAAAGAGGTTTTCTGATGGCCGAAAAAACAGTAAGTAAACACTTAATTAATTTAGAAAAATATTTTTCAGCCTCAAACCCTATTTTACATAAAGCCAGTCAAACCTTTCATCAACTAGACCAACTAGAATATGACCTAGGCCTTATTGATGACGACGAAACAGCTGCAACAAAAAGTTCTTGGTGGCCTATTGTTAGCTTGATTGGTGGTTTTTCTACTGCCAAATCAGAATTTATAAATCGCTATTTAAATAACACCTTACATTCATCCCATCATAAATTTACTGTCCATCAATACACTCCCCAAGAAACCAATGCTACTCTACCGGGAACTGCTCTTGATGCCGACCACCGACTACCTTTCTTCCAAATTGCTCAAAAAATAAATGCAATTAGTAACAGTGAAGACAATCAAGTTAATGCTTTTTTAGAACTAAAAACCGTTAATAGTGAGCGCTTAAAGGGTAAGTTATTTATTGATACACCAGTACTTAATTCAACCAGAGACCCAGCAATTCAGTCTGTTTTAACTCAGCATGTTTTAGATATGTCTGACTTAGTTTTAGTTTTTACTGATTTATTTGAAGCCCCACCAGAGCTTATTGAAGAATCGGTTAAAGAGATTGTTTCTCAACAAGATAGCAATAAATTCATCTTTGTTATAGATCACTCTGAAATCAGTTTAGATAGCAACAAAAGCAACGAGATCATTTCTTCTTGGCAAAGAAGGTTGGCTGAACACGGTATTCATACAGGTCAGTTTATTGTTTTATCAGAATCTGATACCGCATCATTAGCTGAAATTGACCAACGTTTAGTCAATATTGAAAATGATCGCTCTTATCGCGTAATCAATACACTAGAAAAAAGTATTCGTGCCATTAATGATATCTACATAGCTGAAGTAGAGGAACAGTTATTAGTATGGAAAGACAGAATCAATATGTCGACACTTATTATTTTAGGTTTTATTGTTACCCTGATGCTTTTTGCTGAAATATCAATGGGAATTGTACAAATTCTTTTTGATCCAATTATTGGCCCAATTTTCCTAGTTATTTTGATTGCCTTTTTAATGCCTGTGCATTTAATGATGGCTAAAGTTCATGCAAAATTCATTATCAAAGACTTAAAGAAAAGACAAAAGAAATTACATTTAACAGAAAACTTATCTGGTTTGTTTGAAAAGAGCCTTACTTTCTGGCGAATTATTCTACCAATTAACGAATCTGTTGCTAAAAACAAGAAAACTAGATTAAAAATTCATACACTAATAGAGCAGTGTAAAGATATGGTTCAAGAATTAAATGACCAGTTCAGTAGCTACCATGTACCAGATGACTACCAAAATAGCAACACAACTGAACAAACAGATTTCACTCAACAATTATAATAATAAAGATAACCCGCAATTATGAATATTTTCAAATTGTACTTGCCGCTTAGCTGGCTCAAAGTAAACCCGCTGGACTTACCTAGCTCTACTCATTTCTTTAAACAGAACTTATGGTTTTATTTTATTGTTGAATTATTTATTCAAGCCAATATGATAGACCCCTCCGAAGCTTTTATCGAAGTAGTGATAGAAACGAGCTTGACCATGGCATTTGTTAGCCTTATTTTATTCCTTAGCAAAAGCAGCCATCTATTTGTGCAAATAGCTACTGCTGTACTCTTTTGTGAAAATGTAGTTGCCTTTTTTGGTGTACCCGTCGTAATCTGGCTAACTGTTAGTGAAAGTATTTTTAGTTACTACCTGTTTGGTCTTCTTATAATTTGGGATTTTATTCTTATAACCTATATTTTAAAAAGTATCCTATCTATTAACATGGCTGCTAGCTTAACCATATCCTTTTTCTATTTTATGATGACTTACTTTGGTGCTTATGGCGTCACACTTTTACTCTTTTAAAAAAGTATTAATCGATCTAAACGCCTTGGCATTCCTACACACTTCATTCCCCCCCTCTGGAGAAGGCGTTATATCAGCCTTTTTTTCACTTACACCTCAAATAATACCTTTCCTGTCCATAACAAGTAATTGACAGGGCTTAGCCCTTAAAAAGAGAATACACCATGTATTGCGTTAAAAAGTCAGTACAAATAGAAGATATCATTAAAAAATCTCGTTTTATTGGCTTACTTATTCCTTGTCAAACTGAAAATGAAGCTATTCAGCAGTTAAATCATCTACAACAACAATATCCTGATGCTTCTCATCTAGTATTTGCATATAGAATACAAACAGCTAAAGGTATAGTTACAAAGTTTCATGATGCTGGTGAACCCAGCGGCACAGCCGGAAAACCAGTATTTCAACATTTAGCGGGTAAAGATTTGATTAACCTATTATGCGTTGTAATCAGATATTTTGGTGGCGTAAAGCTAGGAGCCGGTGGTTTAACTCGCGCTTATAGCAACACAGCTAAAAAAGCTATCGAAGCAAGTACGGTTAGTAAACACATTGAGTATATTGATATCAAATTTACCCTTGATTACAATCAAATGCAGAACTTTGAATACCAATTAAAGAAGTTTAAAGGTCTAATTATTAAGCAGGAGTTTACTGAAAATATTCAGCTACTCATTAGAATACCCGAAAGCAAAGCGACTGAATTTTCACAACTTTTTTAAAAAATATCTTTAAATATTGTTAGTCATTCAATTCTATTATAGAGCTAACAATTTTTTGCACTATACTTCTATAAAAACCAATCAATCACAAAGGCATTTATAATGAAGCATGGTTTTCTTGAAATCCTGTTACTTGCACAGCATAAAACAGACCCTAAATTAGCGCTACACGCCAAAAGGGTAGCTTGCTATGCATCAGAATTAGCCCTCTTTTTAGGACATGAAGACAAATCTAAAAAGCTATTTATAGCAGGACTTCTACACGACCTAGGTTTTTTAAGTTTAAATATAAATTTTAGTGAAAACATTTTCAACTTAACACAAGAATCTAGTATTAAGGAGCTTCATCGTCATTCCTTAGAAAGCGAACGCTTATCCTCAATACTCACCTCAGACCAAGAAGTACTTAAAGCTATCAGACATCATCATGAGAAATACAATGGTGAAGGCTACCCTGATCAGCTTGAAGGAGAAAACATTCCTATCTGTGCCCGTATTCTTGCCGTAGTAGATTCATTCGACTCTTTATTAGTAGGCAAATTGTACGGAGAAAAAAGGATAACACCCGCTGATGCCATTGCTCAAATGAGTAATGCAAATAATACAGACCTTGACCCAGCTATTTTGGAAGCTTTTATTAAACTACTTGATATGAACCCTGTTTTATCTCAGCCGCTAGAGCATAATTCCTTAGCCGTATATAAAATGATATTCCTTAAAGAAGGTATTTTGGAGCAGGGGAATTTAATTAACCAAGATGGAACCGTTCTAATAAAACAAGGCTCAGAACTCACCGAAAAAACCTTAGAAAGAATTCGCTTGGAATACCCTGGTCAAAAAATAATCATTCCAATTGAGGAGGAAGATGATGAAGCTGAAGAAAAGCAAGAAACAGATGAATAACTCAGCTTCTTGCTTAATTTACGAAAGTTTAAAACAAACTGACTAACTCAAGTGCTAGCATAACAGCATCTTCTCTATACCCATTTTCGGCAGGGTAATATGCTTTACGAACTCCTATTTCGTTAAAGCCTCTTTTTTCATAAAGTGAGATTGCACGTTTATTTGATGGCCTAACCTCTAAAAAGATAGTTTCTGCTTTCTTTGTAGCCAGCTCAATCATATGTTCCAATAATTTACTGCCCACCCCTTGCTTCTGTACCGCAGGGTCCACACATATATTCATAATGTGCGCCTCTCCAGCCATAATAGAAACAATACTAAAGCCAATAATAACATCTAATTCTTCACATACCAGACAGTTATAATTACCCGACTTTAGACAGTCCATAAATATTCCTTCAGTCCAAGGAAATTTATAATTTTTACCTTCAATGGCAAGCACCTCAGGCAAGTCTTCCGCCCTCATCCCCCTTATTCTCATCAAATCTTTTCGCTCCACAGAATCAGGGAAAACTTTTGCATAAAACTCTTTATCAGCATCATAAACTACAAAATCTTTAACTTTATCTATTAACTTCCATATACTCATTATTATTATTTTTCTTGATATGTTTTTAAAGCCAACTGCAAGTCTTGCCAAGCTTTACGCTTTTCTAGCAAAGACCTTAGTAAATAAGCTGGATGATAAACAACCACTACAGGAATATCATCCATGTAGTGAACAATACCTCGTAATTCTGATATTGGTTTCTTTGTACCGAGTAATGCATGGGCTGCAACTCGTCCTACCGCAAGTATAAGCTTTGGCTTAACTAAACCTATTTGTCTTTTTAAATAGCTATCACAAGATTTTAACTCGTTTACTTTTGGGTCTTTATTATCAGCTGGGCTACATTTAACAATATTAGTAATATAAGCAGACTCTCTTTGTACACCTATTGCTCGAAGCATTTCTGTCAATAAAAAACCAGACTGCGCAACAAATGGTTTAGCAGCAGAATCTTCATCTTGATTAGGAGCCTCACCAACCAACATCCATTCAGCATTTATATTACCCTCACCAAAAACAATTTGCTTCCGGAATTTAGATAAATCACATTTATTACATTCATTAACTTGTTGCTTTAGCTCATCCCAGCCTAAAGTAAGCGTATTATCTGCCTCTTCAACAGGAATAGACTCATTATCACTAACAGCCTGATTTTCCTCAATCTCGACTACTGCTTGTTTTCTGGGAACCCACACATCTATTCCCATTGCTTCAAGGTATTGCAATCGTGTTGAGTTATCCATCAGAATTTTTCAAAGTATAGGTACAAAAAAAGGTAAGGCTTATTATCACCTTACCTCATTGATAAACACCTTAGCGTTTATACATCACCTTTTTGTGGATGCTTACGTTGCTCAGGTGTTTGTAACTTACTCACAGCATTAATATAAGCTTTAGCAGAAGCAATCACTATATCCGTATCTGCCCCTTGCCCATTAACAATGCGGCCTGCACTTTCTAGGCGTACAGTTACTTCACCCTGCGCATCTGTACCATTAGTAATACT
Organism: uncultured Methylococcales bacterium; assembly: GCA_913009265.1. Taxonomy (GTDB): domain Bacteria; phylum Pseudomonadota; class Gammaproteobacteria; order Methylococcales; family Methylomonadaceae; genus QPIN01. The sequence goes on along the minus strand of CAJVYL010000065.1, from coordinate 2,770 downwards.
ATTAACGGAGTAAAGCTCTAAAGTAGCATGAGACTTAACTAGGCTTTCAATGGCTTTTAAACTAGCATCGACAACACCACTACCTTCCGCAGTGCCTGTTAATTCTTCATCATGCACGCGAATAGTTACCGTTGAACTTGGTACTTCACCTGTTTCTGAACATACTTTTAAGGCAATCAATTTAATATGATCTTCACCCGCATCTGAATTTACTTCAGAAATTAAGGCTTGTAAATCTTCATCAAAAATCTCATGCTTCTTATCAGCTAATTGCTTAAAACGATAAAAAGCATCATTTAACTCTTCTTCACCGCTAAACTCATGTCCTAACTCCATCATGCGACTCTTGAATGCATTACGACCTGAATGCTTACCCATCACCATACGATTTGCTGACCAGCCAACATCTTCAGCTTTCATAATCTCGTATGTTTCAGGGTTTTTTAATACGCCATCTTGATGAATACCTGATTCATGTGCAAATGCATTCGCGCCAACAATGGCTTTATTTGGTTGTACAGGAAAACCAGTAATAGAAGACACTAGCTTAGAACAAGTTAAAATTTCACGAGTATCAAGCTCTGTTGAACAAGGAAATACATCATGTCGAGTACGCAATGCCATAACGACTTCTTCTAATGATGCATTACCAGCACGTTCACCTAAGCCATTTATAGTACATTCAACTTGTCTAGCTCCATGCATAACAGCTGATAGAGAATTTGCTACTGCAAGCCCCAAATCATTATGACAATGTACAGAAAATATTGCTTTATCCGAATTAGGAATACGGTTTATTAAATTAGCAATGGTTGCACCAAATTGATGTGGCACACTATAGCCAACAGTATCTGGAATATTTAATGTTGTAGCACCTGCATCAATAACAGCTTCTAAAATACGACATAGGAAATCTTCATCAGATCGCCCTGCATCTTCAGGTGAAAACTCTACGTTATCAGTATATTGACGTGCGCGTTTAACAGCTCTTACTGCATATTCAATGACTTGCTCAGGTTCCATCTTCAATTTCACTTGCATGTGAATTGGAGAGGTTGCAATAAAGGTATGTATTCTAGAGCTATTAGCACCTTTCAATGCTTCACCTGCTCTATCAATATCCTTATCTAATGCACGAGCAAGACCACAAACAGTGCTGTCTTTTACTGCATTAGCAACTGCCTGAACAGCTTCAAAATCACCAATACTTGCTGCTGGAAATCCAGCTTCAATGACATCTACTTTCATTCGCTCGAGTGCTTTTGCAATCCGAACTTTTTCATCGCGTGTCATTGAGGCGCCAGGGCTTTGCTCGCCATCACGTAGGGTAGTATCAAATATAATTAGTTTGTCTTTCATGAGAACTCCATTCATGAAACATTTTCAACACAATCGTTGAATAAAAAAAGGGGTTATTTTTTGAGGTAGAAAAAGATAATATGCCACTAGGGCAAAAATCTTGATAATAAAGAGAGAGAAACAAAAGAAGACAGACATACAAAACATTCACCTTGAATGGGTGCTTGATGGTTTTGTATGTTGTTAGATTGAATATTCATAGCAGTCACTATACTGCAATGTTATACACCTCTCAAGAAAAGTTTAAGCCTTTCTATTTTTCCGTTTTTGTCTCAGCATCAGCAAGGTAATAATAGGGCCTGATATTGCGTAGCCCAAAGCAATCACAAATAACATAATTTCGGCCTGCGCCATAACAAATCCGATACCTAGCATAACAACAATGGCAACAACAAAAGGCACTCTGCCTTTTAGATCTATTTCTTTAAAACTTGAATAGCGAAAATTACTTACCATTAATAAACCAGTACTAATGGTTAATACTAATACCAAGTATTTTATTGACTCAACATCGTAACCTAACTCAAGGCTAATCCACAAAGCACCTGCTAAAATTGCGGCAGCTGCTGGACTGGGTAACCCTTGAAAATAACGTTTATCAGCCACTTCAACTTGGGTATTAAACCTAGCAAGCCTAAGCGCGCCTCCAGCGGTATGAACAAAAGCTGCAAATAACCCTAATTTACCTAAACTTTCAAATGCCCAGATATACATCACAATGCCTGGTGCAACACCAAAAGAAACCATATCTGACAAACTATCATACTGAACGCCAAACTCGCTTTCGGTATTTGTCATTCTAGCAACACGACCATCTAAACCATCAAGAATCATCGCTACAAAAATTGAAATTGCTGATGTTTCAAACCTACCATCCAGTGCAGATGTTATTGCATAAAAACCAGCAAACATTGCCCCAGTAGTAAACAGGTTAGGCAATAAATAAATTCCACGTTGACGAATTGAACGTTTTTTTTCTGTCATGTTTAGATAATATTATAGTTTAATGCTGTAAGGGACACGTACTACCAAGCACCTATCCCCTACACCTTAAAGTCTAGTGACTTGTTTCTACTTTAGCACCTTTGGCTTGACCTAAATCAGCCAAAACCTCAGTAAACCAAGGCGTATCAATATCAAAAGGTTTGCCACCTTTAATGCGTGGAAACTCAATCGCACGTAAAACATAGTTTTGATCATCATCATGACCAATAACACCAGCTTCACCACGTAAAGCACATTCAACAGCCAAATCAGCACATGATTTGATTAAACGAATATCTTCAGCGTTAGCTGCTGATGCACGTGCATAATAACCTGATTTTTGAATCAAGGTTTTTTCTGCACCAATCATTTCAGCAAACTGCTCACCAAACCAAGCACCTGGATTTACAGCATCTAATTTAACATG
>CAJVYL010000064.1 GCA_913009265.1 uncultured Methylococcales bacterium | reverse complement strand
GATAATAAACTTTTAATCTCATCGCCTTGCTGTAACTGACGTAGGTTTTTGGTATTTGGTGATGAGATATTAAGAGTGATATAACTTGCTAAAGCATAACTTTTACGTAAGCCTATTAAATAATCATCAGTTGCATTTTTAATAGGGGTATCAGCGTTCTTGCCAATATTTATGCCTAAAATACCTTTATAGTTAGCTTGTTTAACTTGTTCGATTAAATGATCAACCCCCAAGTTATTAAAACCCATGCGATTAATAATAGCCTCATGTTCAGGCAGTCTAAATAAACGAGGTTTAGGATTACCCGGTTGCGGTCTTGGAGTAACTGTTCCAATTTCTATAAAGCCAAAGCCCAAAGCGGCTAAAGCATCAATATAATCACCATTTTTATCCAACCCTGCGGCAAGACCTACAGGGTTTTTAAACTCTAAGCCCATTATTGAAACAGGTTTATTGTCTGAGCTGGGTTTGTTTAAAACAGAAAGCCCTGTTGTGTCAGCAAGTTTTAATAACTTTAAAGTGACATTATGAGCAAGCTCAGGATCAAGTGAAAATAAAGCAGGGCGAAGTAAAGGATATAAGTTCATGATATTAAGCTCTAAAGCCCTCTCTTGCTGGAGAAGGTGGGAAAGGAGATTCTAAAAACGTTCGAGCCTATTAATAAACCACAGCTTGAAAGTTTTTGTCGATAAATGTAGGAGGGGCCTATGGCCGCGATTGCTCTTGATCCGGTCGCGGCCAAAGGCCCCTCCTACCGATAACTCTAAATTTTTATAAATTAGCTATTGTAATTTATAAGGCTCAGGATCAACACAAGGTTTTCTATCTAAAATTAAATCAGACATTAACCTAGCAGAAGCAGGCCCCATTACTAGACCATTTCTAAAATGCCCAGCATTAATACTTAAGTTTTTAATTTCAGGATGTTTATCTATATAAGGTATACCCTGTTTTGTTCCTGGTCGTAACCCTGCCCAATGTTTAACCATGGGAATATCTTTTAAAGCGGGAAATAACTCAGTCGCCAGCTGAAATAACTTTTCCTTGGCTTCAGGTGAAGTACTTTTGTCAAAATCAGTGTGTTCGACAGAGCTACCGGCTAAAATTTTTCCATCCCGTCTAGGGATTAAATAATAATCAGCATCCAATACCATATGAGACAAAGTCTCTGGTTCAGCATCAAATAATAACATTTGCCCTTTTACCGGTGAAATATCGGGTGAGCATAAGCTATTCGGTAAAAGCTTTTGGCTCAACTCGCCTGTCCAAGCCCCAGTACAAATAATTAATTGCTTAACGCTAATGTCCCCTTGATTGGTTTTTAGAGTATTAATCTGTGCATTATTAATTGATACATCAAGCACTTCACAGTTTTCTATAAAAGTAACGCCAGCATCTAGTAAATAAGCTTTTAAAGATTTTAATAGGCGAGGATTACGGGCTTGAGCAATGGTTGGTAGCCAAAGGGGGTTAATTGTTTGGGTATTTAAATCCGTAAAAAAAGAACTGTCAGCATCTTTATAAGGGATGTTATGTTGATTGCACCATGTTGTAGCAAGGCTCTCGTCTGGGTTTTTACAAATGAGTAAACCGCAGTTGTACCATTCTGGATCAATTTGAGTGGCACTGAATAAATCGGCAGATAAATCCGCGTAGTTTTTATTGCTCTCAATAACTAATGTACTAATCGCCTTTGGTTGGCGCCAAGGGTAAAGAGGGAGCAGAATGCCACCGCCGGCCCATGATGACTCTTGTCCAGAAAGTGATTTATCAATAAGAGTTACGCTGAGTCCTGCTTTAACAAATTCTCTTGCCGTTAATAAGCCTATAGCGCCGCTTCCTATAATAGTAATTTCTGAGGTTTGGGTCATTTTATTTCTAGCGTAGTAGTTGGGTTGATTTATCGAGAGTAAAGTCTTGTGTAAGGGTAGTATACATGAGCTGCAACAAAGATAAGTTAGTTGTTTTATACACACAACTGCAAGTTAAATGGTATGAATATTTTATATCTTATTGATATTAAAGGATATAATAATTATACTTAAAGCTTGTGTGGAATTGATTTACCTGCTACTATTACTCCCGTGAATTACTTTTGTTGTATTTCAGCAAATTAAGTTAAACAAATAATAATCTCTATGAGGGAGAATCCATGATCAACAAAACAAAGATTGCGCTGAGCGTAGCTACAGCGTCTTTAACATTAGCTGGAGCATTGGTTTCTCCGCAAGCGGCTGCTCAAACACAAGCAGAAGCAAATGCTAAAAAAACTGCAGCGTTACAATCACAAGTTGACCAAATGGCAACTATGATGCAAGCAATGCAAGCAGAATTAAGTCGTGTAAAAACAGTTGCTGCTAACGCTGCTGATACAACTAAAGTACAAGAGTTGGATCAATGGATGGCTTCTGTTAAGAATGCACCTATTCAAGTTGCTTCTAAAGATCATAGATTTAACGTTCGTGGCGGTTGGATGCATATGGATGATAACCGTGGATCAACAGCAGATGTCTATGGTATTGGTAGCTCAAGTGGTGTAGGTGAAGATATCTTAACTAGTGAAGTGGATCAAGATGCATTCTACTACGGGGGCGCAATTGATTTTAATATGAATAATGATTTATTCGGTTTAATGGATGGCGTGTCTTTTGGAATTGAGTTAGGAATCGAATACTCTGAGCTAGGCGAAAGAGAAGAAAGTGGCTTAACTAGGGCTATTAATGAATTGGATGGAAGAGCTCTTGGTAGTTTGCAGAAAAATGTAACAGTTAATATGCTAAGAGTGAGCGCTGCTCCTAAACTAAGATTTATGGAAGGTAGCAAGTTCAGACCTTGGTTAATTCCTTTAGGTTTAGATTTAAACATTATCAGTCCTCCATCTGATGCTGTAACAGTATTAAATTCTGGTATGCAGTTTGGTGCTGGTGCTGACTACGAAATTCTTCCTGGTATTTATGCTGGTGTTGATGGTCGTTACCACTGGACTCCAGATGATGTTGATGGCGTAGATACAGACGGCTTCACATTAGGTGGATCAGTTGGCTTTGCATTCTAAGTTTATTTAACTTAAATGTAGCCCAAAAAGGGAAGGTGTTAAAACCTTCCCTTTTTTTATGCCTGAAGGAAAGTGGAATAGACGAAAAAATAGAATTTAATTGTTTTATATGTACAATATAGTTGATGATATGTCTTAAGTTAATATTCGTTTTTTACACTTATGCCAACACTGTTAAACCTAAAGGGTTTTAAATTCTTTTTTTACGCGAATGAGCATGAGCCAAAACATGTTCATGTAATTTATGGCGGTGATTTTGCTAAAATTGAATTAGTTGAGTTACGAGTTGTTAATAGTTATATGAAGCCCAAAGATATTAAAAAGGCATTACAAATAATTACTGAACATAAAGATGACTTTGAGAGGAAGTGGGATGAATATTTTAGTTAAAGGTAAGGCCGTACATTTTGATGATCGCTATCTTCATGTCGAATTAGAAGATGGGCGCTTAATTTCCACACCAATGAGTTGGTATAAAGAGTTGCAAGAAGCAACAGTTAAGGAAGTTACAAACTATTTGTTTATTTGTCAGGGGACGGGGATAGAGTGGCCTGGGCTTGATTATCACTTAAGTATAGAAAGTATGCTTAATCTGGATGTGCAACAAAGAGCCGCATAAACCTCTTCAAACCTAGCTTTAAATGATTCCTGATTACCCATGAGTTTCAGCCAAATTCATAGGATGCAAGACTTTTTCTCTTAGCCCTCCCATTGCTGGGGAGGGTTGGGTGGGGAGAATTTAAATTAATCTTTTTTGTTATTATAAAGATTAAGAATTATTTTATTTCCCCCTCACCCAACCCTCTCCCTCTGGAGAGGGCTAAAAGCAAGCTTATACGTAATCAGAAAATGATTTGTTTTTTTAAGTTGTTATTACAACTCTAGGATGAAATTTTGAAAAAATATATCCCTTATTTATTATTATGTTTTTCAATAACCTTAAATGGTTGTTCACTGGTTTATAAAGGCACGGGAAATGTAATGATTGCTTATGCCGAAGATCAGGGGGTGCCTTATATGTTGGCCGCTGATGATGTTTCTCTTACCTGTTCAATGGTTGAGTCCTTTTCTCCCTTTCTATTAAGTTTTTCACAAGTAACAACACCTCCTGATCAGTTAGCGATTTTGTTTTATTTAATGGCAGGAAACTGTACAGAATTTAAAGCCCAAGAAGAAGAGCTACGTTATTTACGGGCTGTTTATTCTAAAAATGCTACCGAAGCTCAAGATGCGCGTATTGCGCAACAAAGGTTGCTTGGTCTTGCGGCTAAAAGACAATATAAGGGCTATCAATATCTGCTTAAAGCCTTTATTGAGCCTAGTGAAGTTTGTCCAGATTTAAGCTCTAAAAATACAGAATTGTATTGGATGCTTGGGCTTGTGAATGGGCTTCAGTCAATTCTAAATGATGTTGCCTCAGGTGGTTCGGCAGATGTGCCTATGGATATTGCCGTAAAGGTGGGCCGTGGATCTGTTTGTTTAGATAATGAAAAATGGTGGGGAATGCCAGAAGCAATTCAAGCTGCAATTTGGATGACTGTACCCGGTAAAGTGCCTGATAATATTAATCCAGAACAAATGTTAGAGCAGGCAATGCAAACAGGATTAGAGCAAGGTATTCGAATACCTCAATTATTAGCAGCTCAAGTGTATTTAGGGCAGGGTAATATTGAGCAAGTTAAAAATGTGATTCGTGAATATGCAAAACTTAAACAAACGACTACAGCTGAAACCTATAAAAGTTTAAATCAGGTGTCTAATATACAAATACAAGCAATTTCTGATCGCTTGTGGACAGAAGCAACCGGAAAAAGAACACCGTTTGGGCGCATAGGTACTTTTTGGGATGATCCCGAAAAACAAGTTGATACAGTGGATATTGATGAGTTTCTTTAATATACGGTGTGTAATCATCTAATTAATCGGTAGGAGGGGCCTTTGGCCGCGACCGGAACAAGATCAAGAGCAATCGCGGCCAATAGGCCCCTCCTACAAGGTTGTAATCCTGCTAATAAGAGGGTGGTGAGTGACTCTTTATACCCCGTGGCATGTTAAATTATTCCCAATCACTATCTGTATTAGTGTAAATTAGGATTTAACTTTTCAGCTTATATAGCAAAGGTAAGATAGATGATTTTATGCAAAAAAATGTTAGCTAGTCTATTTGTTATTAGTTTTATGACGATGGTTAACGTTGTTCACGCGGCTCCTAAAAAAATGTGTGTCTTTGATTTACTGGGTGCAAATGGGCCAAGCTATACTCAAATGAAAGACTATAAAACGGTTGCCTTGGCTTGGGGTGTGGAATTAGATCTTAAACCTTATACTAGCGAACGCGTTGCAGCGGAAGATTTTAAAGCGGGCCTTTGTGATGCCGTGAGTTTTACAGGAATTAGAGCAAGGCAGTTTAATGCTTTTACAGGAAGTTTAGATGCGATTGGTGCAATGCCATCGTATGAACATTTAAAATCCGTTATTTCTACCATCAGTTCAAAAAAAGCAGCAAAACTAATGATTACTGATCCCTATGAAGTTGTGGGTGTTTTTCCTGGTGGCGCGGCTTATATGTTTGTAAATGATCGCGCTATTGATACAGTAGGTGAGTTGGCTGGTAAGCGTATCGCTATTTTAGATTCAGATCCCGCACAAGTTGAAATGGTTTCTTTTGTGGGGGCATCACCTGTTGGTACTTCTATCGCCAATATGTTCAGCAAATTTAATAATGGCTCAGTCGATGTTACTTATGGCCCTGCTATTGTTTATGAAGCGATGGAGCTTTATAAGGGGCTTGAACCAAATGGCGGTGTTATTGATTTTTCATTGGTACAGTTAACGATACAAATAGTGGTTCGGCAATCTGAGTTTCCTGAAGGCTTTGGTCAACAATCGCGTGAATATGCTTTAGGGCAGTTTGATTCTGTTGTAGCATTAATTAATAAATACGAAAGTAAAATCCCCAAGAAACTATGGATTACCCTTCCAGAAGTTGATAAAGAAGGATACCTTGAGGTTTTTAGGCAATCACGACTAAGGTTAAGAGAAAAAGGTATTTATAATGCCAAAACTTTAAAACTAATGAGGATGGTACGCTGTAAAAAAGATCCTCAACAAGCTGAATGTACTGCTGAGGATAAAGAGTGATTTATATTCTAGCGCGCTGTAGAGCGGACTTCAGTCCGCTATCATTTATCATAACGACCTTTATGGCGGACTAAAGTCCGCCCTACAATATGTAAGCTGTGTTTGGTTCGTAGCCATTTAATTTAATAGTCATTAAAGCCTTTATTAGAATAAAAATAAACGTAACTACTCAGCGTAAAAGGATGGGTTCTGCCTTGAAGTCCTCTCCTGCTGGAGAGGGTTGGGTGAGGAGAAGTTAAAATAAATTTTCTTATTCTTTTTGCTTTTAGCAATAAAAAAAGCATTTTGCAAAAGAGATTTGTTTAATCCCTCCTCACCCAACCCTCCCCAGCAAGGGAGGGCTTAAAAGTAAGCTCTGCTAATACAACATTAATGGAATATGACTATATTTTCAAATTAAGCTGAATAGTTACAAATAAACTAGGTAAATGCAAAAAATAAATATTGAACAAGTTATTAAATTTCGTAGTTGTCGAGAATGGCTTTCTACCTTACCCGTTTTTTTTCTATTAATATCCGTTATTATCGCTGGTAATGGAGAGTTAATTCATGCGCGTCTATTAGATGTTGGCGAGTTGCTCTGGCATGATTACTTTACCCTTAGAGCAGATATTCCTACACCAGAATGTAATGCTAATCCTAATATTGATGCTTTGTTGCAAAAACTTGAAGCAGAATCAGCTGATTTAGGTGGAATGGATGATCTTTTTGATGAAAGCCCCTTTGATCGAAGTTCGGCTTTAATATCATTACAAAGTGCTAAAAAACTCTGTGTTGAAAAACATCAAATAGCGGAACAAAACCAGGCCAGAATTACAACCGCAGTGCTTGTGTTTCGTTCACTGGAAACCAGTATTGCTAAGGTAAGTTTGTTTGCCTATGAAAAGCAACGCATCATATTATTATTCACTATTTTTATTTGTGCGATTACCAGTACTTTTAAGCAACAGCATATTGCTTTTAGACCCATTATAAGCCAGCAAGATCACCATATTTCTACAGTAGCTCAGTTGCTAGGTAACTTGGTTATGCTACTTTCAGCTTGGTCATATAGAAGTACGCTTTATCTCTCATCCAGCACTGTTGATCACCCAGAGGTTAATTTATTATTGATTGTAGGTTTTGCAGTCTTAGTACTGGCAAACCTTTTACAATTAGTTAAGTCACCTTTATCTTATGATACGGATAAAGAAGCAAGTTGGATGAAGTCATTATTGACTATTCCTCTGTATATCTTTATGAGTTATTTCGTTGCTGGGTATTTCTTTTTGATTGAAGACCATCTGTCAGGACCAGCAATATTTTTTAGTCTGTTATTTGATCAGGCAGGGTTATTTCTTAATATTGGCTTATATATTTGGGTCGGTATGTTATTAAAGCGAACTCAATTGGGTGATTTGGTTTTTAAAGTTTTTATTCCGTGGAAAATGTCACCAGAATTGTTAGCTTTTGTTGCGATAATTGTAATGGCTGTACCTACTGCTTATACCGGTGCTTCTGGGATTATTATTATTGCTATGGGGGCGATTGTATATGAGGAGTTACGTCGAGCAGGGGCGCGTAGACAATTAGCACTTGCAGCAACAGCCATGACGGGAAGTGCAGGTGTTGTGCTTAGGCCTTGTTTATTAGTGGTATTGATTGCAGCGTTAAATAAGGAAGTTGTTACTGATCAGCTTTTTAGCTGGGGCTTAAAAGTATTTATGACGACTTCGGTCGTGTTTTTTATTTATGCCTGGTTAAGTAAGCGAGAAAAAATGCATATCGCCCCAGTGCGAGAAGCGTATAAGCCCTGTTTATTAGCATTAGTACCGTTATTGCCTTATGTGGCTATCGTGTTAATTATCTATTTTGCTTATTTCTTTTTATTAGATATAACCATGGATGAATTTTCTGCCCCTGTTATTTTGCCTGTTATTATTCTTGGGATCGTTATTTATGAAAAGCTATTTGTGCGCATGGTACAAGTGGTCGCTTCAGAAAGGGAAGGGCATAAATTTGAATATACAGTAAGAATGGCATCTTCTGAATCCAGTGTACATATTGGTGCTTTGTTGTTGTTAATGGGATTGTCATTTGTCTTAGGCGGCGTTATTGAACGATCAGGTTTATTGCATAATATTCCTGAAACCTTTTCTTCAACCTGGGTAACATTGAGTTTTCTGGTGGTAGTATTAGTAGGGATTGGTATGGTTATGGATCCTTTTGGCGCTGTGGTTCTAGTATCAGGAACTATCGCTCAAATTGCTTATAATAATGGGATTAATCCAGTACATTTTTGGATGATCACCTTAGTTGCTTTTGAGTTAGGCTACCTTACGCCACCTGTTGCGCTAAACCATTTGTTAACACGGCAAATGGTCGGCCATGAAGAGACTGCTAAAGCCGCTTTAGAGGGCGATAGTCTTTGGTATCGACATGAGAAAATTCTATTGCCTTTGCTTACCATGGGAACAACGTTGTTGTTGGTTACTATTGTTCCTGTGATACTTAAATAACGGGTGTTACTATGATCTTAGGCTCTCTCCAGAGGGTATAGGTATCTACACAATATAAATACAAGAGGTTGAAATTGTCTCTTGCTCCCTCTCCTGTTGGAGAGGGCTGGGGTGAGGAGAAGTTAAATAATTCTCTTCTTCAGTGCTCTCTTAATAAACCGAGATATAAAAAGAAATATGAATTTTTTCGGTAATATTGGTCGCCAATGTATTAAGTTATTTTTATATGTTATTGATTTAACATATTTCTTATTGAATGCTATTTCTGTATGGAAACCACATCGTAATCTTTATAATAGGGCGGTTTATTCTGTTTTTTTAGACCAGCTTATTTTGACGGGTATTAATGCCACGGCAATTGTTTCGTTTCTTGCTGTATTTGTGGGAATGGTTATTGCGTCGCAATTAGTTTTTATCATGGCTTCTATAACAGGCGCTAATGACTTGATCAAAATGCTTGCTAGATTAATATTGAGTGAGATGGGTCCATTAATTACTGGTTTTGTGATGATTGGGCGATCATGCTCGGCTATTGTGGTTGATTTGGGGAATACAAAAATAAGAGGTGAAATTGCTTCTTTAGAATATTTAGGTATTGATATAGATGATTATTTTGTATTACCACGGATAGTTTCTATGATTATTAGCCAGGTCATCTTAGCGCTTATATTTTCAGCGGTTATGTTATTTTTTGGGATGCTTTTTAGTGCCCTTATTTATGATTTATCTGCTCAGAAATCAATAACGGAATTATTAAGTTTGGTCAGTGTAAAGAGTCTTTTTATATTTATGCTGAAAAACTGCTTATTTGGTTTGATTGTTGGCACTGTTGCCTGTTTTCATGGGCTTTCTGTAGAAAACTCGCCCACTCAGGTATCAGAACAAATGCAAAAAGCTATTGTAAGAAGTATTGTATTTCTATTGCTGGTTGATGGTTATTTTATAATTTTTACTTTATGAATATAAAGACAGACCAAGCAACTATCAATACTAATGATGCGATTCCTTACACAAAGGAAATCGACTTGGCTTTTCCTCCTTTAAGCTGCCAATTAGATTCATCAAATTTGACCTGTTTAGTAGGGCCGCACCGCTCTCAATTAAGGGCTTATTTACAGATGTTGGCAGGTATTTCTATACCAGAACAAGGTATGGTTAATATTCTTGGGCAGCAAGTTTCAGAACTTGATCAGCTTGGCTGGAAAAAATTTCGATGTAAGGTTGGCTACCTTTCGGGTACTGCGCCGTTGTTATCAGTGCAGCATGGTTTAATGAATGTGATGTTGCCTGTTCTTTATCATACCGATTTATCATTTCGTGAAACGGCGGCTAAAGCTAGAGCCATAATGGCAGAAATAAACTGTGATTTTGAGCCAACTACTTATCCTGCATTATTGACTGGTTTTCAACGATTACAGCTGGCATTGGCGCGAGCATTAATTTTAGAGCCTGAAGTATTGTTTCTGGATGTGCCCTTTAATGATTTAGGGGCAAAAGAACGTGAAAAAATGGCGAAATTGTTAGGGCGTTATAAATTGAACCGTACAGTCTGCATGATAGGGGGATTGCAATACCCTCGTTTTTTAGAGCAACATGCGAAGCAGATAATTTATATTTCTGAACATAAAATTATAAGTTTTAATAGCTGGGAGTTATTTATGCAGACAGCTGATCCAGAAATTCGTGATTTATTAAGTATTTTATAGTGGTCGATATGAGTCGTTATTATGAATAAACAGATTAAAAATAGCACTGAGCAGTATATTCATCAGACCAGTTATAATCATCGAGAAAGAGTAGTTGGTTTTTTTGTATTTGCAGGGTTTATATTACTTCTGGGTTTTATTGTTATTAGTGTAAATAATCAGCATTTATTTGAAAAAAGGGTGCTGTTTTATATTGAAGTAAATAGCAGTGATGGTATTAGTCCTGGGAGTCTTGTTACTTCATTAGGCGCTGATGTTGGGGTCGTTTCTAATCTAACACTTGCTCCTGACCAAAAAATACGAGTAGCGATAGAGGTTTATGAAAACCAGCGAAAGTTTATTCGAAAAGGGGCAACTGCATTAGTCAATCGATTAACTAATATAGGTAATGCGAAAATTGAGATAGCATCTGAATTGATTGATGCACCTATATTAGAAGCAGGATCAACAATACCTGTTAAGGAAACCCCATCGCTGAATGATTTGTTACTGGGTGTTGCTAATTTAATTCATTCGGCAAATAACAAAAACTTATTTGACAAAGTTGAAGGAATCTTGCCAAAAGTAGAGGAGACTTTAGCTAATATACATGAAATTATTGCCCAAATTGCTACAGGCCATGGTGTTTTGGGGGCGGCTGTATTCGATCAAGGGGTCGAGAAAGAATTAAAGGTTGTTGTAAAATCAGGTGCAGAAATATTATCAGAAGCTGAAGGTATTATTAGTGTTGCAAAGCAAAGGCTTGTTCAGCTAGAGCCCATTTTTCATGATATGAAATATATGGCCAAAGATGCCAGGGGGGCATCAAAAGGACTTCCGCAATTGGTAGAAGAGCTTAATGTTATTATTCTACAAGCAAAAACTGCATTAACTTTGATCAATGGGGAGTTACAAGAAATACCAGGGGTTGCGATAGATGCAAAACGAACCTTATCTAAGACTGACCAGTTACTAGATAGTGTGCAAGAGATATGGCCATTGTCTACAGATAAGCCCGCCTCTGAACGGTTAATTCCACCTCATGCTAATTATGATTAGATTATATTTTGTTTTATTCTGTTTGATATTGAATGGTTGTGGTGCGGGTTCTGTTAGTAAGCCCATCCAAGTTTTAAATGCAGAAAGTTATAGTCAAGAAGCCATTCAGGCTTATCAAAATGAAGATTGGCTTAAAGCGCAACGTTTATTTAATAAGGCCTTAAGTCTTTATCAAAGTATGGATGATAGGCATGCTGTATTAAGTAGTCATATAAACTTGGTGGAAGTTGCTTTAGCTATAGGTAATAAAGAGCTTGCTTATAAGCAGCTGAAATTAGCTGATGAAATTGTTCGTGTTGATGGGTTAAAAGCTTATAAACCGCGTATTACTTTGCTTAATGCATTAGTGTTAATGCAGTATAAACAAACATCTAAAGCAGAATATTTATTGCAGTCGGTGTTACCGGTATATGTTGGAGGAAAAGACAATGTTATCCCTAGTCATATCCAAATAGCTGCTATTGCCACTCAAACAGAAATTGCCTTTCAGCAAAAAAATAATGAATCATTGTGGGTCTCTAGATATGAACAAGCTCTGGGGAAATTAGATCATAAACAGATTGATTCAGATGCACGCCTGTTACGCTTTCAATCTAAGTTATTTTCGAAGCAAGAGCAATATGGTCAAGCAATAGATAAGTTGGAGCAAGCCTTGCTAGCGTATAAAAATAATCTATCTCGATCAGGTATAGCAGCAACTCTTTTGGAGTTAGGTAAGATGTATCAGAAACAAGATGATAATTTACATGCTGTAGATTATTTTAAACGCTCTATTGTGGTTTATCGATCTTTAGGAAAGACAAAAAAGGTTAGTATTATTACTGATATGATTTATCAGATTGAAGAAGCTATAGGGCATTAAGATAATAACAATGCTTTTTTGGTAACTGGATATCCGGCAATAAGCATGAGCATAAACTTCAGAACGAAAGCACCCTGATACTTTTTGTTTTACCTTCGCCACTCTTAAATCCTGTTCAGCTCTATTGTTGGTAAATGAAATATGTGAGTCTTTTGCAAAGAGCAAGACTGATGCCTCATTTTCTTTTAACCGCTCCCAGAGATTATGCGCATCAGATTTAGCTAATTTACCGTGCTTTCCACTGGGTTTTGGTGGTATAGGCGGTAGCTCTTTAGCGCCACGTGTCAAAATATTACGATAACGATTTTGTAGATTAGCGAACTCTTGAGCATTCAGTTTTTTATAAGGGCTTGTAGAGAATTTTTTGCAGGTTTCCTGTAATAGACGCTTCATGTTACTCGCCCACCTGTCGCCTGAAGTTGCAGTACAAACCGTTAATGGTGGGCATGGACGAATAGAAACACGATCCGTCCGTGTATCCGATGATATTGAATGGTTAAAGACTTAGCATACTTGGACAGGTTTGAAAAGTATCGTCGCGGTCACTGCAAAAAGATAAATTGGTGATAAAGCCACTGAAGAGGAGCGTTAACATGTAAGTGGCTTGAGTGCGGAAAATCCTCAAAAGCTAGAGCGTGCAGTTCGAGCTCACTGGGCGATTGAAAACAATTTACATTGGGTTTTAGACTTGGCCTTTGATGAGGATAGCAATCGAACACGCGTAGGCCATAGTGCTGCGAACCTTGCTGTTATTCGTCATATTGCTTTGAATTTAATAAAGGCAGAAGAAACTGCCAAAGTCGGGGTAAAAACAAGGCGGTTGATGGCAGGCTGGGATAATGATTATTTACTCAAAATCATTGGTATTATTTAAACCCGATTGCCCTGTATCTAAAATAGGTAAGGAAGAATCATACAAAAAAAGTAGGATTTGCTTATAATTTATCAAGCTTAATTTATATAAACTGCAAGAGTAATTTCT
>CAJVYL010000063.1 GCA_913009265.1 uncultured Methylococcales bacterium | reverse complement strand
AGCGGGGGCAGGATTTGAACCTACGACCTTCGGGTTATGAGCCCGACGAGCTACCAAGCTGCTCCACCCCGCGATTGTGTACTATATATTCCTTCCCAGTATTACCAACTACCGATCAAGACTGCATAATATACCATAAAATGACGGCAGAAAACAGCCCAGCCAACAAATCATCTAGCATAATACCAAAACCACCTTCAACCTTTTGATCTATCCATTTTATTGGCCAAGGTTTTACAATATCAAAAACTCTAAATAAGACAAACCCAATTAAAACAGCATCCCATGAAAAAGGGACAAACCACATAGTCACTAAGTAGCCAGCCACCTCATCCCAGACTATACCGCCAAAATCATGCTCACCTAATTGCTTTGCTGCTTTATCGCAAATCTGGATTCCAAAAAAACATACCAGCAAGGTCAAAACGCTGTAAAACAATATATTAGTTTGTACAAAAGCCAGATAAACTGGGATAGCTGCAACAGTGCCCATAGTACCTGGCATTTTTTTAGCTAGGCCCGAACCAAAACCAAAAGCTAAGAATAAAACCGGAGTCGTTAATATTTGCTTAACTGTTAATTTATTTCTTCCGTAATAAGAATTAAGAAAAATGCTCAAAACCCTTCACTCCCAATTCTTTAGTAACACCCAATCGCTGAAATCTTAATCCAGCGCGAGACTCAATTACTCCAACTTGCGTACACTCTATATTAATAGAGGACACATTCTCTGGAGCAACAGTAAAACACAGCTCGTAATCTTCACCAGCAGACAATGGCAATAACCAATCATCAGTTTTATCAATATAGTCAGAAACAGCCTTTGATAGAGGTACTTTATCCCAATCTAAAACAGCACCAACACTACTTTGCTTTAAAATATGACTCAGATCAGAAGCAATTCCGTCTGACAAATCTATACAAGAACTTGCATACTCTCTGATCTTTATACCTTCATTCACCCTTGGCTCAGGGGTATGAAATTTTTGCAGTACTGCATCAGCATTTTCACTCTGATAACCTTGCTCAATTTTCAAACCTAAGCCAGAGTCACCTAACCCTTGCCCAGTAACAAAAATTAAATCACCTGTTTTTGCTGTCGAACGCCTTAAGGCTTGACCCTTTGGCACAATACCCATCGCTTGAACTGAAAGGGTTAAAGGACCTTTGGTAGTATCCCCCCCAATCAAATCAAGTGAGTACGATTTAACTAAATTTAAAAACCCAGTCGAAAAAGACTTTAACCAATCCTCATTAATTTCAGGAATTGTCAGCGCCAATGTTACTGAAACAGGCGTTGCGCCCATAGCAGCCAAGTCACTCAAATTTACCGCTAATAGTTTTTTACCCAATTGCTCGGGATTTGCACCTGCAAAGAAATGCACTCCCTCAACCATGGTATCAACTGTTAATGCCAACTCATAGCCATCAGGAATAGACATAAGAGCACAGTCATCCCCTACACCTAAACGATTAACAGGGTTAATTAATTCTGCTGATGTAAAGTATCGCTGAATTAAACCAAACTCAGAAATAGCCACTAAGTTTTATTTTTATCCTGTTTTGCTTTAATTTCTACCGCACGCTTAACTTTACCGACTTTATCCAGAACGCCATTCACATACTTATGACTTCCATCAGCTCCAAAGCATTTAGCTAAATTAACTGCCTCATTAATAATCACTTTATAAGGCGTTTCCAAGCGATTGGTTAATTCATAAACCCCAATTCTTAAAACAGCCCGCTCTACTGGGTCTATTTTTTCAACAGGTCTATCAACAAATTCAGACAACACCTCATCAATGGCATTTAATTGCTTTGGCACGCCATAAAAAATTTCTGTGAAATAATTTTTCTGAGCGCCTTTTAATAGTTCTTCTTCCATAAAGTTCATTTCAATCCGAGCCAAACTCTCGCCCGTCATCTGCCATTGATATAAGGCCTGCACCGCACATTTCCTAGCATTTGTTTTTGCTGAACTCATTAAGCTTCCAGATTATTAAATAAACTAACCATTTCTACTGCTGACATAGCCGCTTCCGCACCTTTGTTTCCAGCTTTAGTTCCAGCTCTCTCAATAGCTTGCTCAATACTATCAACTGTCAATACACCAAAACTAACCGGCACATCATATTGCAATGAAACAGAGGCAATACCTTTAACACACTCACCAGCTACATATTCAAAATGCGGCGTGCCACCACGAATAACAGCACCCAAGGCAATAATTGCATCATATTTTTTTGTTGCTGCTATACGCTGAACAACCATCGGCAATTCAAATGCACCCGGTGCCTTTACCAAACAAATATCATCTTTGTTTGCGCCATGTCGAACTAATGCATCAATTGCACCACCTTCTAACTGCTCTACGATAAAGCTGTTAAAACGAGAAGCTACAATACAAAATTTACCACCTGAAACTGATAAATTCCCTTCTAATACTTTTATTGTCGACATTTTATTTCTCTACTCTTTGTTAAATTTTACAATTCTGTTTAATCCAAATACCAATTGAACAACCCTTTACTCAATCAATAGTATCTGTAGCCTTGATGCAGCGAAGCGAAATCAAGGGATTTTAAGCATAAACCTTGATTCCACTTCGTTCCATCAAGGCTACAAGTATTTTGCAGGATGGATTAGGATAGCTTTACCCATCCTACATTTCCCACTATTCAGTATGCTCTACAACTTCCAAGTTATACCCTGAAAGTCCAAAATATTTTTTCTCTGTACCCATCACTTTTAATTTACGCACTCCCAGGTCAGACAATACCCTTGCTCCTGTTCCGGTTGTACGCCAATCCATTTTTTTATCTTCTGCCTCAACAGAAACAACACCATTATCTTGTAATTGATACTGATGAATATGCTCAACTAGGGCTTTATTATCTTCATTCTGCCTGATAACCACTAAAATTCCACGACCTTCTTCAGCAATTTTTTTCATCGCCTCATTAATCGAAAACGTACCGCCAGACCGTTTTGAAGAAAACAAATCATCCGTCAGGTTGCGCGCATGAACCCGAACCAAAATAGGCTCATCAACAGTCACATCACCCATAACCAAGGCCAAATGCACGTTATTATCATTAATATCTTGATAAGCATACATTTTGAAAGCGCCAAATTCTGTTGGGTAATCACATTCACTAATGCGATCTAAGGTGTTTTCGTTTTGAATCCTATATTGGATTAAATCAGCAATAGTACCTATTTTAAGATCATGCTGTTTGGCAAAAACCTCAAGATCAGGGCGCCTTGCCATTGTGCCATCTTCATTAAGAATTTCTACAATAACCGCTGCAGGCTCAGTTCCCGCCAATTTAGCAAGATCACACCCAGCTTCTGTATGACCAGCACGATTAAGAACACCACCTGCCTGAGCCATTAATGGAAAAATATGCCCTGGTTGAACCAAATCATCTGGAGTTGCATTCTTAGACACAGCAGCTTGCACAGTTAAAGCCCTATCCGCGGCCGAAATACCTGTTGTTACCCCTTTAGCCGCCTCAATAGAAACAGTAAAGTTCGTTGAATGCGCTGTTTTATTATCATTAACCATTAAAGGCAATCTAAGTTGCTGGCAACGCTCCCCCGTTAAGGTTAGACAAATTAATCCACGACCATATTTAGCCATAAAGTTAATATCCGAGGCTTGCGTAAAAGACGCAGCCATCACTAAATCACCTTCGTTTTCACGATCCTCATCATCCATAATGATGACCATCTTACCTTGGCGAAAGTCTTCTATGATTTCTTCAGTTGTATTCATTCAGCTCTATTATTTGGTTAAAAAACCACTGTTTTGTAACAATTCTTCTGTGACTGAGCTTGTTGATTTTGCCGCAGCCTCCCCTTTCATTAATCTTTCCATATAACGTGCCAACAAATCCACTTCAAGATTAACTTCTTTTCCTGCTGCCAATTCACCCAAGGTTGTTTCTTGCAGCGTATGAGGCACAATATTAACAGTAAATGAGGCACCATCAACTTCATTAACTGTTAAGCTGACACCATTAATACAAATGGAGCCTTTTTCTGCGATATATTTCGCTATATTATCAGGCGCTTTAAATTTGTATCGAAAAGAACGCCCATCTTGATGTTTTGATACCACAACCCCCAAACCATCAACATGTCCGCTGACAATATGACCGCCTAATCGTGTTGTGGGTGTTAGTGCTAATTCTAAATTTACAGCAACACCTGCTTTCGCCACCTTTAAGCTTGTTCTGGCAATTGTCTCATTTGATACATCTGCACAAAAATAATTCGCACCCAATTCAATGGCAGTTAGACACACACCGTTAACAGCAATGCTATCCCCTAATGCAGCATCCTCTATAGCTAACTTTCCTGTTTCGATTTTTAAACGGTAGTCACCACCTTTTGGCTGAACCGCAACTATCTTTCCTACTGCTAAAATAATTCCTGTAAACATTTCACTCTACTTCATGCTAAAAGTCAGCTTTAAATCAGGACCTACTTGCCTGACAGCCTTCATATTTAATTGTTTTTTATCTGCCATTTTTTGTAACTCAGGCAAATGAAATAAACCACGTCCTTGATCGCCCAAAACACAAGGTGCCATATAAACCACCCATTCATCAACCACTTCCGCAGCCAGCAACGCGCCATTTAAAATAGCACCAGCCTCTACTAAAATATTGTTGACTTGTTTTTCCCCCAAGAAAACCATTACAGCTTTTAAATCTAATCGAGCATTATCACTTTTCAGCTGAAAAACTTTATATCCTGAATTTTCAGCATTGGCTATTTTTTGCTGATCTGAATTACAGGTTAAAACCCAAATTTCACCATCCAAACCCAGCATTTTACTTTCTAAAGGTATTTTTAATTCCGAATCGAGAATAACTCTAATCGGCTGAACCACACCATCCAATCTTACATTCAATGAAGGATCATCATCTAAAACGGTATTAATCCCCGTTAAAACAACCGAGCTTTCAGCCCTTAAAAGCTGCACATCTGCTCTAGATGCTGGCGAAGTAATCCACTTACTCTCACCCGAGGCCATTGCAGTACGACCATCTAAACTCATTGCCATTTTACTACGTACAAATGGCAAGCCCGTGGTCATTCGTTTAATAAAGCCTTTATTTAAAATTTCTGCTTCTTGCTGCAGCACACCGCATTCAACTTCAATGCCTGCATCCTGCATTTTTTTTATTCCCTGCCCTGCAACTAAAGGATTTGGGTCTTGCATTGCCACAACAACACGAGCAACTCTCGCCGCAATTAAAGCATCACAACAAGGCCCTGTTTTCCCTGTATGACTACAAGGCTCTAAAGTAACGTAAGCGGTTGTGTTTTTAGCATTATCCAACTGCTTTAAGGCATTAACTTCCGCATGACCAAGCCCTGCTTTTACATGCCAACCTTCTGCGACAACTTTATTATCTTTAACTAAAACACACCCTACTCTCGGATTTGGGTCTGTTGTATATTTTCCTTTTTCTGCCAGCTTTATAGCTTGCGCCATAAAAACAGTATCTTCAGATGCCATTACTTATTCTGCATTTTTTCAATGATTTCTGTAAATTCATTTACATCTTGAAAACTACGGTAAACCGAAGCAAAACGAACAAAAGCGACATGATCTAAAACTGTTAACTCTTTCATCACCAACTCTCCAACTTCATCACAGGCAATATCTCTATCACCCATAGCGGTTAAAGATTTTTTAATCCTACTAATTGCTGCTTCTATAGCCTCGCTACTTACAGGCCGTTTTTCCAAAGCACGCAACATGCCTGCACGCAGCTTTTTCTCATTAAACGATTCACGCGCACCATCACGCTTGATAATTTTTGGCAGTGTTAACTCAGCAACCTCGTAAGTAGTGAATCGTTCCTTACAACTCGCGCACTCGCGTCTACGTCGAACTTGATCACCTTCACTCGCTAATCGAGAGTCAACAACTCGTGTATCTTGAGTAGCACAAAAAGGACAACGCATTTTCTTACCTAAAGTTTTACAGAGAAGGAGGTTAAAATAACAAAAGCCTACTATTTTATACTAAAAACAACATTTTAACATCTTCATAAACTCTTAACTTCCTACAAAAAGCGCTCTAAGAATAATTTAATTGTTTCTTTTTTTGATATATCAGCATTTTTCAACATTCACAAAACATCAGATCACCTATATAATGGAATAATAATATAGTAACTTCGGCACCAATCCTGCCCAAACAATCTCTTCATTTATGCCTCAAAAAATAAGCTTCCATCTTCTTTTTTCCATTATCGCTGTGTTATTCCTTAGTAGTTGCCAATCAACCATTACCGATTCAAATCAACTTCATAGCAAAATTCTTCGCGCTACAGTCTCTGTCAATTTTGCTCCTGATGGAACCTTATGGCGATTAACGCCAACTCAACAAGCAGTGTATATTGACCATTCAAATGATAATGGCAAAACCTACAGCACACCTGTAAAAATAAACCAACAAAATCAAAAGATAAGTGTTTGGCCAGAAAATCCTGCAGTAATACAAGTAAGCTATTCTGGCCGCATCAATGTACTTTATTATGCTGATGAACAACAAAACTCCACCAGTTTCTTCAGCTATTCTGATGATAACGGAAAATCTTTTAGCCCCCCTATCTTAGTTAGTGATCAAGCTAAAACAGCTATGCATTACATGGATAAAATGCTTATTGATAATAATGATAATACTTATTTATTTTGGCATGACACTCGCCACGAACTTATTGATCAAGATCAAGCGGATGGCGTACTTGCTATTTACTACAGCAAAAAATCAGCATCAGATAATTCACAATTTGTGAATCAATTCCTCAGTAAAGGAATTTGCTCATGCTGCCGGACAGCAACTATTTTAAGCAATGAGCAGACCCCCATTCTTTTTGCTCGTATGGTTTATGAGGGTGGTATCAGGGATCACGCTCTAATTAGTATGAATAAAGATGGCTCATGGCAAACGCCTCTTAGAGTTACCGACGATAATTGGAAGATTGAGGCTTGCCCTGAACATGGGCCAGCTATTGCTATCAGCAATAAAAACCGTATTCACCTTACCTGGTTTACCCTTGGGGACACGCGCCAAGGTATTTTTTACAGACACAGCGATGATTTTGGTAAAACACTTTCAGCGCCTACACCTATAGGAAATGCAGAATACCTACCCAGCCACCCAGATGTACTGTCTTTAAACAATAGAGTCATTATTGTATGGAAAGAATTTAATGGGGAACAAACCACTTTGCATGCCAAAGAATCTTTAAATGATGGGCAGTCATGGCAACAGAAACAAATAGACTTAAAATCAAGCTCTAAGAATAGCCACCCAAAGCTAATTAGTAACAATAAAGATATTTATTTATCTTGGACATCTGAAACCCAAGGCCATCAGTTGATAAAATTATAAATATATCTGAACTTAAGTTAAAATACGGTCTTTTACCCTGCATCAGCCCCTTATGTTAAAAAAAATCTGCTTAATTCTATTTTGCTGCTCATTAGCCGCATGCGCAACTAGCCCAACAGGCAGATCGCAGTTTATTTACATGTCGGATTCAGAAGTTAATCAAATGGGCTTACAAGCTTTTGATAACTTAAAAAAAGAAAAGCCGCAAAGTAAAAGCGCTCAATACACCCAATTTGTTAATTGTATTGCCGAAGCTATTACCTATGAGACTGGTGGGAGTTGGGAAGTTGTGGTTTTTGATGATAACTCATTAAATGCTTTTGCCTTACCTGGCAATAAAATTGGTGTTCATACCGGACTAATCGAATTAGTTGATAATCAACATCAACTTGCTGCTGTTATTGGCCATGAGGTAGGTCACGTACTTGCCAGACATAGTAATGAAAGAATGTCACAAAAAACTGCTCTAGACCTTGGAGTTTCGACTATTTCTGCTGTCAGCTCACCTACAACAGCTTTAGGGCAATCAGCTGTTAGTGCTTTAGGTATAGGAGCACAGTATGGTGTTATTCTTCCTTTCAGCAGAACACATGAAAGTGAAGCAGACATTATTGGTCTAGATTTAATGGCTAAAGCAGGGTTTGACCCAAGACAAAGCATAAACTTATGGCAAAAAATGGCTCAAGCAAGCAAAGGAGCTCAACCAGCAGAATTTATGTCAACGCATCCGTCACACGATACTCGCATAAAAGAACTATCCGCACATATACCCACCGCGATGCAGTATTATCAACAAGCTCAATCCATTAGTAAAACCCCTCGCTGTAGCAAATAACCTTATATATAAATGAACCCAAATTTAGATCACTTACACCCTTACCCTTTTGCCAAGCTTAACGCCTTAAAACAAGGGATTACAGCACCAAAAGACAAAGATCATATTGCTTTATCTATCGGTGAACCTAAACACCAAACACCTAGCTTAATCCATGAAGCACTAAGCAAACACGCTGATGGCATTGCTAAATACCCAACGACTAAAGGCATTCCTGAGCTTAGACAAGCTATTGCTGACTGGGTTAGCCAACGGTTTAATATTGCCTCAACAGATATAAGCATAGATAAACAAGTTTTACCTGTTAGTGGTACTCGTGAAGCTTTATTTTCATTTGCTCAAGCAGTGATTGATTCATCCAAGCCTGATGCTATTGTCATCATGCCAAACCCCTTTTATCAAATTTATGAAGGCGCAGCTATATTGGCAGGCGCTGAACCTTATTTTATCAATACAACTGAAGAGTCAGGCTATTTACCTAACTTTGATTCAGTTGCCGATGAAATATGGCAACGCTGCCAACTTATTTTCATTTGCTCACCTGGTAACCCAACAGGTACGGTTATCTCAGAACAAGATCATATAAAGCTAATTAAACTGGCGAATAAATTTGATTTTATTATTGCTTCAGATGAATGCTATACCGAAATATATGATGATGAAAATAATCCTCCACAAGGCTTATTAGAAACAGCTTATAATATGGGGAACACAACTTTTGATCGTTGCGTTATCTTCCAAAGCTTATCTAAGCGCTCTAACGCACCAGGCTTAAGATCTGGCTTTGTTGCGGGAGATGCAGAAATATTAAAAAAATATTTTGAATACAGAACCTACCAAGGTTGCGCACTTCCCTTGCCTACTCAATATGCCAGTGCCGCCGCTTGGAAAGATGAAGAACATGTAAAACAAAACAGAGTATTATATCGCCAAAAATTTTCTGCTTTTATAGATATCTTGGGTGATGTTTGCGATATTAGCAAACCACCAGCAAGTTTCTATATTTGGCTAAAAACATCCATTGCTGATACCGATTTTGCTCAACAATTATTTGCCCAACAAAATATTACCGTTTTACCTGGTAGCTTTTTATCACGTGATGCAGATGGTATTAACCCTGGGGAAAACCATGTCAGAATTGCACTCGTCGCTCCTGTAGAAGAATGTATAGAAGCGGCTAACCGAATTAAACATTTTATTAACACATTAGACTAAAAACTTATGTCAAACTTAGAAAATATTATTAACGACGCTTTTGAAAAACGCGCCGACATTTCACCTTCAACTGTTTCTGCTGAAATTCGTTCAGCTGTTGAAGAAGCAATCAACATGCTTGATGCTGGTACAGCACGTGTTGCAGAAAAAACATCTGGCGAATGGGTGGTTAACCAATGGTTAAAGAAAGCTGTTTTACTTTCTTTCAAAATCAATGAAAACCGCGTTATCGAAGGCGGCAACACTCGCTACTACGATAAAGTTGAAGCTAAATTCTCAACTCACTCACCTGAAGATTTTGTAAAAGGTGGTGTTCGTATCGTTCCTAATGCAGTGGCTCGTCATGGTTCTTACATTGCACCAGGCGCTATTTTAATGCCTTCTTTTGTTAACATCGGCGGCTATGTTGATAGCGGTACTATGGTTGATACATGGGCATCAGTAGGTTCTTGTGCACAGATTGGTAAAAACGTACATTTATCTGGTGGTGTAGGTATTGGTGGCGTTTTAGAACCTTTACAAGCAGGACCAACAATTATTGAAGACGATTGTTTTATCGGCGCACGTTCAGAAATCGTTGAAGGTGTAATTGTTGAAAAAGGTGCTGTTATTTCAATGGGTGTTTACATTGGTCAAAGTACTAAAATCTTTAACCGTATGACAGGTGAAATCATTTATGGTCGTGTACCTGCTGGTTCAGTAGTCGTACCGGGTAACTTACCTTCTAAATGTGGTACATACAGCTTATATTGCGCAGTTATCATCAAACAGGTTGATGAAAGAACACGTAGCAAAACAGGTATTAATGAGCTATTGCGTGATTGATAGTTAAGTAATATGTGGAATAGTGACTCCCATGGTAACCCTGTGGGAGTCACTAAACCTAATTTATATTTTTTTATTCCCCACCAAAAATAGACCACCATGGTTTATTTTCTCTAACAGATTCTGTTTGATTACTATTACCTGATAATGCTCTAGTTTTATTATCTATAGAATCAATCGCTTTACGATGAACTTGGTTTACTTTTGACCTTACAGTATCAGCAGTTTCATCAACGATAATTCCAACAGGGTCATTTTGATATCTTTCTTTATACCTTTGGCGCTCATAACGATCCAGCTCTCTATTGTCGCGATCGCGATATGATTCATCCTTTCTAAAATACTCATTACCATCACGCTTTCTTTCATAGTCATCATTTCGACGATATTCATGACGATCATGTTCTCTTTCATAGCTCTTATCACGAGACTTTTCTTTATTCTTTTTTTGTTTTTTTGACTTTTTATATTGATGTCGCTCTTCAGCTCGATCTCTCCCTCTTGAACTGAATTCATCTGATTGCTTATTACTATTCTTTCTATACTCTTTTTCTGATCCTTGATAATGATGCTTTCCCTTACCCTCAGGCTTTTTAGCAAAAGCTGAACCAGATAAAATGATAGAAAGAACTAGCGAGGAAAATAAAGGATATTTAAAATTCATTATTAGATTTTTTTAGAAAGATTAAAGTATCAAAGAGAAAAAAACTAAGTTTATTAAACTTATCGTTTATAGCCCTATTTTTATACTATTTTTTGCGCCTCAGTAAAAGCATCTCTAAAATCCTGATAAACAGGCTTATCTGATGATAAACATAATTCGAGCAATTTATGCTGAACTTTATATTTAATGTTACCAACAGCCAGCGCCCCAATCCCTATTGCTCCAGCAGGGCTGCTTAATTCAATACTGGCATCCATTGCACCTATACCCGCAATACCTGCAGGTGGGACTGCATTTACATCGCCCGCAACTTTAAGCTGCTTAGCATATGCTAATACTTCAGTACTTAATACCTGAATGCCAGCTTTTGCAGTACAAAAAATAATGTCAGCATCAGCTATTAATGCCATTTTTTCTTCATCAGAACCAGCTACCGCACCAGACAGCTCACTTTGACAACGGCGATTATATTCTTTAGCTGCATCATTAGCAGCATCAATAGACATATGATCAACTAAAAATGTATTTGCTCCTGCCAATGAAGCTATTACACCTGTCGCAATGCCAACTGGCCCTGTTCCACCAAAAACCAGAGCTTTACAATCTTTAAGCTCTTTATTGTGTTTTACTTTTAGCTGTTTTTCAACGCAAGCAACAAGCGCAGCTGCTGTAGTGAAAGCCCCGCTAGGGTCTGCAAGAACAGAAACTTCAAAGGGTGGAACCATAGCCTGCTGAGCAGCGCCCATCATATCCATTGCCAGCCCCATATCACGACCACCAATAAAGAGACTTGTCTTTTTTATACCAGATGGGCTACGAGAGAAAATAGCATCTTGAGTTAAACCATGAATACTTTCTAATTTAACATTACTATAAGGCATTAACACATCGAACCCTGTATCCAATGCCATATTAATATCAAATGGACTATTATTTATCATTGGGTCGAACATGTGAAGAATACTGCGCTTTGGCATTTTACATCCTTATTTAGTTGATTTTACAATTTGACGAGCAACTTCAAATGCGTGTTCAAAATGTAGATAAACAGGCTTTTCACTATCAATCATTTGTTTTAATAACTGACTTTGAGTTTTATATTTAATATTACCAATTGCCAAGGCTCCCAATCCAACTGCTCCACTTGAACTACCAGCAATTTCTTTACCGTTATCAAAGGCATCCAGACCAACAATACCAGAAGGTGGCACAGCATTAATATCCGCAGCAACCTGCAACTCTACTGCAGAAGCAATATGTTCTGCACTTAACAATTCAATCCCTGCAGCACCTGTTGCGAATACAACATTAGCCGTTTTAATATATTCAGCGATATTATCATTTGTACCTGCTTCTATCTTAATTTTTCCTTCACCAAACTCTTCACTGCATAAATCAGCAATACGTTGAGCTTTATCCAACTGCCTACCAATAATTCTTACATTTGCTCCAGCTTGAGCAGCTAAAACTGCCGCAGCCTGGCCTACAGGACCAGTACCACCTAGCGCTAATAATGTTTTCCCTTCAAAAGTAGTATTAAATTTCGTGTCTAATTCACTTTCAACAGCAGCAACCATTCCTGCTGCTGTCGTAAAAGCACCACTAGGGTCAGCAAAAACAGAAACTTCGAAAGGTGAAAACATTGAGTTCTTAGCTGTTTTTAACATATCCGTGGCTTGCTTAGTATCTCTACCACCGATAAATATACCCGTTCTTTTTAAAGCTTTTGCACTACGAGAAAAAATAACATCTTGAATCAGGTCTTTTACTTCACTTGCTTCAACATTGGTATAAGGCACAGCTGAAACCCAACCAGCGTCTAAAGCCATATTCACATCGAATGGGCTTAAGTTTTTAGCAGTCGTAAGCATGTGTAAGATAAATGATTTTTCCATAGTAATCTCTAAAGTAAGTCTCTTTAATCAGTAAATTTCTTATAATTATAGAGTAAGTACACTCGATTCAGCAAAATTATGTGGATTTGTGTATCATTTAAACTCATTCTGACCATTTGGAGACTTCAAAATGCATAATATTACCTTGATTAAGGGTGATGGTATCGGCCCCTCTATTATGGAGGTTGCCGTCAAGATTATTGATGCAACTGGCGTAAAAATTAACTGGGAAGAAGCTGATGCTGGCATGTCTGCTTTTGACAAACATGGCACCCCAATTCCAGATGAGACTTTAGCTTCAATTGATAGGAATAAAATTGCTTTTAAAGGCCCTTTAACAACTCCTATTGGTGGTGGGTTTAGAAGTATTAATGTCGCTTTACGTCAGAAATACGACTTATATGCCAATATCCGTCCGGCAAAAACCTGGAAAGG
>CAJVYL010000062.1 GCA_913009265.1 uncultured Methylococcales bacterium | reverse complement strand
TTTTTACAGCATTTAAAACAAAAGGCTGGCTTAGCTAAAAATTTTTGGTCTGATCAGATTAAAGTTTATAGGTATACAACAGATATGATAGATGATGGTAGGTTGTAATGGTCTTTATTATTGCCTGGCAGACTTAATGCAATAGCTTGCGAGCCGTCTAAAAAAGTTTGTAGTTCTTGGGTGATTTTTAAATATTTAAAATTCATAATGGCTTTTATTCCTTCATCATGAGCAGGTTTGTTGGTTTTGTCAGCTTAGCCTCATTCTGTATTGGAGAAGGCTTGTTGTATAATCCCTCTCTTATCCCGCTGATAATGCTATATTGGTGAGCAAATACTTTTTTTCTTAAATATTTTAAATTTATGATTATTCTATGGACAGATGCACTGATTTATATGTTGGTGCTTGCTAGTTTGTTTGCAGGTTTTTTTATCTTTCGAAAGCCCCATTTTCAACGTCCTTTAAAGAAAATATCGGCTAGTAAAACTGGTATGGTTTCCTTACTGCTTTTAGTTTTTTTTATTTTTATTGGCTTATTGGATTCGATTCACTTTAAACAGTCAGAAGGCCATTCAACTGAAATCATAAGTGCTTTAGATTTTTGGGCTAAACCTTTACGTACCCAGACTGAAAAAACTTATTCTGCCCCTTTTTCTGCTCATTTATACAGTAAAGAAATGATTGCTTTGGCTGATGGAAGCCATAGCTGGGGCTATCCACGTTTAAAGTTTGGAGGCTCTCATCTTCAAAACCCAGATAAAGAAAAATTACATGATGTGCTAACAAAGGCTGCAATAGGCTTTGCTAAAGGCGCTAGTATTTTTATTCTATTTATTGTTTTGCTGTGGAGTTATTTACATGACAGACATAAACATTTGCTAAATAGCTCTACAGCTAAAGCAATATGGATAGTGGTCTTTTTATTAGTATCCATATCTTATATGTTAATTTATTTGTCGGGCTATTATCATGTGCTAGGTACCGATAAAGTAGGTGAAGATGTTTTTTATCAGGCAATTAAAAGTATTCGTACTGGATTAGTGATTGGCTCATTAACCACTATGATCATGTTGCCGCTCGCTATTGTTTTTGGCATTATGGCGGGTTTTTTTAGAGGCTGGGTTGATGATGTTATTCAATATATCTATACCACGCTTAATTCTATTCCCAGTGTATTGTTAATAGCAGCTTCTATTCTGATGGTACAAGTTTATATGTCTAATCATGCAGAAGAGTTTAATAGTTTGATTTTACGATCAGATATGCGTTTGTTGTTTTTATGTTTGATTTTAGGAGTGACCAGTTGGACAGGCTTATGTCGAATGTTGCGAGCAGAAACGCTTAAATTAAGAGAAATGGAATATGTACAAGCAGCTCAAGCTTTAGGTGTTAAACAAAGCACAATATTGATTAGGCATATTTTACCCAATGTAATGCATATCGTTTTAATCTCCGTAGTATTGGACTTTAGTTCATTAGTCTTGGCTGAAGCGGTGTTGTCTTATATTAATATTGGGGTAGATCCAACTACTTATAGTTGGGGGAATATGATTAATGGTGCTCGTTTAGAAATGGCACGTGAGCCAGTGGTTTGGTGGTCTTTATTGGCTTCTTTTGTATTTATGTTTAGCTTGGTACTAGCGGCTAATTTGTTTGCCGATACAGTAAGAAATGCTTTTGATCCTAGACGAGCAGAGCAGGGCGAGTAAATGGAACAAGTATTACTACAAGTAAGAGGTTTAACCGTTGCCTTTAAAGATGAAACAGTTGTTAATGATATTAGTTTTGATGTTTATAAAGGTGAGACCTTTGCATTAGTGGGTGAGTCTGGTTCGGGTAAATCAATTAGTGCGCTTTCTGTACTACGATTATTGCCAGGAAATGCCAAAATATCAGTTAATCAGATGTTACTTGATGGTGAAAACTTATTAAGCATTACAGAGCAGGGTTTCTGTAAAATTCGAGGTAAACGTATTGGTCTGATTTTTCAAGATCCGATGTCTTCGTTAAATCCTGTGATGACTATAGGTGAGCAAATTGCCGAGGTCATGCAGATTCATTTTAACTATTCTAAAGCTGAAATTTCTTCTGCTGTTTTTAAATTATTAGAGCAAGTCGAAATACCAGAGCCAGAAAGAAGAATTAATGAGTACCCTCACCAATTATCAGGCGGACAAAGACAAAGAGTAATGATTGCTATTGCTTTGGCAGGGAAACCTGATTTGTTAATTGCTGATGAGCCTACTACCGCTTTAGATGTAACTATTCAGGCTCAAATTTTACAATTACTTAAGACTATTCAGAAAAAAACGGGGATGGCTCTTTGGCTGATTAGTCATGACCTTGCCTTGGTTTCTAATATGGCAGATCGTATTGCTGTTATGCAAAAAGGTAAAATTGTTGAAACTGATGATACAGCTCATTTCTTTAAAAAAGCTGAACACCCTTATAGTTTAAAATTATTAGCGGCATTACCTTCTATGGATAGTTGTATCAATAAGCCCATTGATACAAACTCAAACCTATTAAAAGTAACTGATTTTAAAGTTTATTACCCTATTCGCAAAGGTTTTTTTAAACGTATTGTTGATCATGTTCGTGCCGTTGATGGTGTTAGTTTTCAATTACAACAAGGTAAAACTTTGGCGCTTGTTGGGGAGTCTGGGTGTGGAAAAACTACTTTAGGTAAAGGCTTGATTAATTTAATTCCTAATACCTCGGGGACTGTTTTTTTTAATGGTATTGATTTAAGTGAGTTAACGACTGATGCTCAACGACGTAATAGATCAGATATTCAAATTGTATTTCAAGATCCTTTTTCATCAATGAACCCAAGAATGTTGGTAGGGGATATTATTGCAGAAGGGATTAAAGCATTATATCCAGAGATCGGTTCAGCTGATAGACAGCTAAGAGTTGCTAAATTACTCGAACAAGTTGAATTACCTCTGTCATCAGCAATGCGCTACCCACATGAGTTTTCTGGTGGACAAAGGCAGCGGATATGTATCGCTAGGGCTTTAGCTGTTGAGCCTAAGCTTATTATTTGTGATGAGCCAACCAGTGCTTTAGATGTATCTGTACAGGCTCAGATTATTGAGCTACTTAAAAATTTACAGAAAACTAAAGATATTAGTTACCTGTTTATAACTCATGATTTGGCTGTAGTTGCAGAAATTGCAGACGAAGTGGCTGTTATGTATCAAGGTAAAATTATAGAGCAAGGTGAGGTAGAGCAAGTTTTAACTTCACCCCAGCACGCTTATACGCAGCAACTTTTAGATGCTGTACCAAGAATCGATTGAATAAAGGTTTGTAAATAAGGTACTGTTAGTTAATGGCTATGTCATTGTTAAGTGTTGAAAAATTGAAGTCGCTCTTAAGCTCTCTCCAGCAGGATAGGGCTTAAGAGTTAACAGAACTCACACTTAACGGTGACATAGTCTAGTTAATCGATAGTCTATTTCTTTCCTAGAAATTTTTTTAAATCAAACAAGGATAAATATGAAAAATATCAAAATAACTTTATTATGCTCTTCTCTTGTACTTTCTGGAACAGCTTCAGCTGGGTGGTTGGATTTTTTAAACAAACCTACAGAAGAAACAGCTAAAGTTGAAAAAGCAGCAGAAAAAACACAAAGTACAACGGCTGATTCAATCAATCAAATTAACAGTGCGGTTAAAACTGCGAAAGTAGCATCAGATGTGCAAAAACTTGGTTTAGCTGATACTTTAGTTAAGCAATTGGGCGTTTCAAAGACACAAGCAGAAGGTGGTTCTGGGGCTTTATTTCAAATGGCTAAGTCTGGTATGAGTGAGTCAGATTTTGGTAAAGTTAGTGAGTCTGTTCCAGGAATGTCAGGTTTATTAGGAGCGGTACCAGAAGCTAAGCCAGCAGCAAAAGAAAGTTTATTGGGTACATTAGCGAGTGCAACAGGAAATGATACTTTAATTAGTGCAGCATCTTTAGTAAATACATTTGAAGAGCTGGGAATGTCCAAAGACATGCTAAGCCAATTTACTCCGGTTGTGGTTGATTATGTGAAAACTAATGGTGGTGAGGTAGCTGCTAATTTATTAAGTACTGCGCTGGGTGGTTTGTAAGTATAAAGGACTAAACCAGCTATAGTTTAGCTATTGTAGGGCGGACTGAAGTCCGCTCTACTGAGCAGATTGTTAACTTTTTCTAATAATTAATTTCTGTCCAGGTTTTAATATTTTATTAAGTGAAATATTATTCCAACTTGCAATATCTTTACTGTGGACATCAAATTGTCGTGCTATATCCCAAAAAGTATCTCCTTTTTTTACGGTATAAATATGTTTGTTATGCTTATCAGTTTTTCTTAAGGAAGATGGAATAAGTAGGTATTTACCTGCTCTAATATTACTATTTACTAAATGGTTACCTTTAAGTAAAGCATTAACAGATGTATTATATTTTTTAGCAATTATCCCTAAGTTTTCCCCTGCTTTTATTTGATGACGTACCCATTTCATCCGATCTTTTTTAAGTGTCTGAGCAAGTTTTGCTTTAAACTCTTCTGACTTTTCTGTATGTATTAATAAGTGAAAAGGGCCATCAGGGTCGGTACTGCTTCTTTTAAATGCTGGGTTTAGAATAAAAAATTCATCAAGTGAAACATTTGCCATTTCGGCTGCAATGCTTAAATCTATTTGAGAGTTAATGTCCACTACCGAAAAATGAGGGGTATTGGGTATTTCTAATAAAGAAATATTATATGCCTCAGAATTGGCAAGTATTTTTGCAATAGCTAATAACCTTGGAACATAGTTTTCTGTTTCTTGGCGTAAGGGTAGTGACCAATAATCAGTAGGTAAATCATTATTTTTATTTTTTCTTATAGCCTTTCTAATATTACCTTTTCCAGCATTATAAGCAGCAAGGGCTAAAAACCAGTCATCATCAAATGTTTTACTTAGTTGTTTTAAGTATGTTGTTGCTGCTTGTGTTGAAGTATATATATCTTTTCGACCGTCATACCACCAGTTCTGTTTTAGCCCGAAAAAACGCCCCGTAGCTGGCATAAATTGCCATAGCCCAGAAGCTTTGCTTTTTGATAATGCATGGGGTTTAAATGCACTTTCAACAATAGGTAATAAAGCTAATTCACCAGGAATTTGTTTTGATTCGATTTGCTCAAGAATAAAGTATAAATAAGGTTCTGCTCTACGTTGAATTTTTGTTATATATTCAGGGTGTTTTAAATATCTTTGTATTTCATGTTCAATTTTTTTATTTTCAACTTCAGGTAAGGCGTAAAGTGAAAATAAACGATCCCATACAGTGGCATGAGCAAATGAAATAGGTTTTGTTTTTTCAGTAGAGGAACTGGTTTGTAAGGAACTTGTATCTTCAGTTATTTTGGTATATTCAATAATTGAAGGATGAGGTTCTTTTATAAAAGCATGGGTGCTTGCTTTTTCTGCACAGCCAGAAGTAATGAGTATAATCAAATACAGTAAATATTTGCTTGAGCTGATAGAATTAAATGCAGACATGTAAAGATGAATCTCACTAAATTGATCTAAACATTTGATTATATATTAAAATGTATTTATTTCTAGTTTGAAGTATGAAAAGAAAGTTTTTGTTTTCCTTTTATGAAACCCCTCAAGGTAAGATGTTACAAACTTTGGAGGAAAAATATCTAAAGCGATCTATTACAGTAGGTTGTAAACAAACCATTTTACAAATAGGTGCCTTGTCTTGGGAAAGTAGTTTTATTGATTGTTCTCTTTATCAAAAATTCAGTATTCTTGATGTAAATGCTGAGGGATACTCACAGGCCACTAAGATACGTGGGAAATCTTATTTATTGCCTATTCAAAGTGAAACTGTTGATTTAGTGCTTTTACCCCATCTTTTAGAGTTTGATGAACATAGATTTCAAACCATGAGGGAAATTGAGCGTGTATTAAAGCCTGAAGGTGAAGTTATTATCATTAACTTTAATCCAATAAATGTTTGGGTTCGACTACAGTTTTTGTGGAATAAAAAAATGTCCAAGACATGGCAAGGTCATTTTATTAAGCGAACCCGAGTGGCTGACTGGTTAAAACTGCTCAATTTTGAAATTAAAACCACCTCTGAATTTACTTTAGACTCTATTCTTTCTACGCCTGAAAAGTTTAAATTAGGAAAGCGAACCTGCTTTTCCATGGCTTATGCAGTAAGAGCAGTTAAAAGGCGTTATACCTTAATTCCCTTAACTCCAGTAAAAGCAACACCATCCCGATTAGTGACAGCCTCATCGGGTTTAGAATCTACAACACATAGGACAAAAAAACATGACTGAGCAAGTCATCATCTATACAGATGGAGCCTGTAAAGGAAACCCTGGCCCAGGTGGCTGGGGAGTTTATTTTCAATATAAAGCCCATAAAAAAGAGCTTTGTGGCGGAGAGAAGGAAACCACTAATAATAGAATGGAATTGATGGCAGCTATTATGGCTTTAGAAACCTTAACGCATGCTTGCGATGTTGCTTTACACACTGATTCTAAATATGTCTTACAAGGCATCACAGACTGGATGGAAAACTGGAAAAAAAGAGGCTGGAAAACAGCAGCTAAAAAACCCGTTAAAAATGAAGATTTATGGCGTAGATTAGATACTGCAATTGCCAAACATAAAATAAAGTGGGTTTGGGTAAAAGGTCACTCAGGCGATATCGGCAACGAAAAAGCTGATGACTTAGCTAACAAAGGTGTACCAATATAGTACTGCTGTATACCCGTCACATTTCACAAATAAGCTGACCAAATTTCTTAACCTGCTCCCAGTCTGTAAAATCAATATTAGTTTCAGGGTGGGTTGGTCCTTTAGTTACCCACATAATCATTCTAATCATGTAACGATCAAAAATATTGTATTTTTGATAATCAATTTTACCTGCAAATACAGCTAGCTGTTTTGGTTTCCATGGTATTTGCAATAAGAACTTTTTTAGATAGGGGTTAGTATCAGCTTGGTTTTTTTCAGGTTTACGAGCAACGACATTAACAGAGAAAAATGCATTTGATTTATTGTCTAAAATTTGTAAATTGTTATTTATAAACTCATAGACTTTAGGGCTATGTTTGCCATAACGAATACTAGCCCCAATAACGATTTTATCAAAGATAGTTAGATCTATTTTCTCCGCATTCTCTATAGAAATTAGCGTTACTTGATTATTAGATTTTTCAATTATATTGAGCAAGTATGAGCAGATTTCTTTAGTGTGACCATCCGTAGTTGAATAAATGATTATAATTTTTCTCATTTCTGTTCTTCTGATAGGTGGTGGAATGGCTATTAAGGAGTGCTGATTTAATAAAACCCTCGCTCCTAAGTAAGTTACCCTATACTTTTTTAGTATTCATACTTAAAGCGATAGCTTCGGCGATTTTAA
Source organism: uncultured Methylococcales bacterium (assembly GCA_913009265.1). Classification (GTDB taxonomy): domain Bacteria; phylum Pseudomonadota; class Gammaproteobacteria; order Methylococcales; family Methylomonadaceae; genus QPIN01. Next base: position 6,034 of record CAJVYL010000062.1, on the reverse strand, counting down.
TGCCATCGATTGCTGCTGACATAATGCCGCCGGCATATCCTGCACCTTCGCCACCAGGGTATAAACCTTTGGTATTGATGCTTTGAAAATCATTACCGCGTTTGATGCTGATGGGGGAAGATGTTCTGGTTTCTACTCCTGTTAATAAAGCATCATCCAGTGCAAACCCTTTGATCTTTCGATTAAATGCAGGAATGGCTTCACGTAGAGCAGTGATACAGAAATCAGGTAATGCATCACTCAGATCGGTTAATTTAATGCCCGGTTTAAATGATGGCTCAACACTGCCTAATTTTTCAGAACTTTTGCCTTTGAGGAAATCACCCACTTTTTGAGCGGGCGCATCATAATTATTCCCGCCCATTGCATACGCTTTTTTCTCAAGCTGTCGTTGCAAGTCAATACCTGCTAATGGGTTTCCTGGGTAATCAGAAGGATCAATGCCGACGACAACGGCACTATTGGCGTTGCGCTCGTTGCGTGAGTATTGACTCATACCATTAGTGACCACGCACTGATCTTCAGAGCTGGCCGCGACGACTGTGCCGCCTGGGCACATGCAAAAACTATAAACTGAGCGGCCATTTTTACAATGGTGTACCAGTTTATAATCAGCGGCACCTAAAATTTCATTACCTGCATTATCACCAAAGCGAGCCTGATCAATCATCGATTGTTCGTGTTCTATACGAAAACCAATAGAAAAGGGTTTTGCTTCTATGTAGACATTTTTGTCATAGAGCATTTGAAAGGTGTCTCTGGCACTATGACCCACAGCCAGAACCACATGTTGGGATTCGATTTTTTCACCGCCAGCCAAGGTGATACTTGTGATTTGGCCATCTTCTATATCGAGATCATCAACCTTTGTACTAAATCTTATCTCACCACCGAGTGCAATGATTTCTGCCCGCATTTTTTCGACCATAGAGACTAATCTAAAGGTGCCTATATGAGGTTTACTGACATACATGATTTCTTCTGGCGCACCTGCGGCAACAAATTCAGTCAGTACTTTACGGCTGTATTGCTTAGGATCTTTTACCTGAGTAGACAGTTTTCCGTCAGAAAATGTGCCTGCTCCCCCTTCACCAAACTGAACATTAGATTCTGTATTTAATATTTTTTTACGCCAAAAACCAAAGGTATCTTTGGTGCGTTCGCGTACTTCTTTACCGCGTTCAAGAATGATGGGTTTATAGCCCATTTGAGCTAACAATAAACCGGCTAACAGGCCGCATGGACCAAATCCAATAATCACAGGGCGCTCAGTTAAATCATCGGCTGCTTGCGCGACAAAGTGATAATTTAAATCAGGTGTGGCTTTTATGAGTTGATTGTCAGCAAATTTTTCAAGCAATTGCGGGTTGATAGCTGTTTCTACATCCAGTGTATAGATAAGGAATATATTGCTTTTCTTTCTGGCATCATAACCACGACGAAACATGTTAAAGCTAAGTAATTGATCTGCAGTGATTTCCAGTGTCGATAAAATAATATTAACCAGCGCATCTTCATCGTGGTCTAGTGGGAGTTTAATGTTAGATAGACGTATCATGTCAACAGGCTTCCAATCGTTGAGTGGTTACTTAGTTAGAGTAAAAAAAGTATTTTACGGTATAAGATGAGGCAATGCTGAATAGATTTAAGCCTTTAAAACTGGAAGAGGTGAGGAAGGAGTCAAGCTACTAATTTTAAGCTTATAGACACAAGATGCATGTGTCTATAAGTTGGTGGATAAAGCCGGTAAAATGCTCAATATGAGGTTTATCTACGATATCGAAAAATTATTGACCGCCTGCCAAGCCAGTGCCAGAGTTTAGTATTTTCTGCCACACTGACTGAATAAGTACGTTTTTTAGCTGATACCGTCAATGAAGATGCCGTAGAAATTTCAGTCCCTCTCCTTACCCATAAAAACTAACTATTTTTTACCAAAAATCCACTTAACATGCTCAAGCATATCGCTAAGTGAGTTTTCTTTAATTGTCTCAATTAATTCATCTACTTTAAAAGCATGATGTCTTTCATAAACTACGCCATGTTGTGGCGCATCTGCCAAACCAGTTTCACGGGCATGTTCAACAAAACCATCATTTTTCCAGAAAAATGCACCAGGCATAGTTGTAGGAATAACCAATACGAAGAATAATGAGCGACCAAAAGCAGCCGCTACAAGCATGGTGATAGCTAATACAGTTGCTGAAACTATACCCAATATGCCTGATATTCCAGTGAATACAATCGTGCCAGCTGCAATTAAACTGAATGCTAATAAAGCATTACGTAATTGATAAGATTTACCATATTGAGTAGTTTGACGATAATGAGAAGCGGCTCCTTCATTTTGGATAACTAGCATATCTTTAGCATGGGCATAATGACCAATACCTTCAATTAATAAGCCAGCAGTAATGATCATCGCTAGAGTCGGGATCAGTTCTGTTAATGCTGATAAGGGTAAGGCGATAATACTAACAGTGGCAATAATTAAAGCACCATAGCTAAGCATTGATCCTAAAAAGGCTGTGCCCGTTTGCCAATGATCCCAAAATGGACGTGCTGGAATTCGGTAGAGCTTATACATAAAGAATAAACCTATAGGCCCACTAAGCACTGCTAAATAAGCAAATATTTCAGCAAAAAAGTTCATAAAAGCATTATCAAACAAGGCAAAAAAAGCATAACCCAGTAGCCCAGTGTAAAACATAGACACACCTGCAATTTCTCGACTAACGGGTGATAATCTTAAGTTATTAAAACCACGATAAAAACGGTGTGGTTTGCCTAAGTGCATATTCAGTTTGTAAAGACCAATAGTGCTAATCACAAATATAGTCAGTACTAAACTGATATGAACTGAGTATTCTTGTAGCAATTCAAAACCCGTCAGGCCAAAGACAGGCCCTAAAATTAGCATTAAAAATGCACCGACAGTTGCTTGTGTGAATAATGTAAAAATCACATGAGCACTTTCATGACTGGTTAAAAGTGAGCGAAAATTCCAATGTTTCTCCTTGCCCATTTTTTCATCAACAGTTGGCGTATAAATTCCTTGGGCATCATCTTTATGGTATTTGATAGGCATAGAATCTGTACGTGTCATTTCACGGTGATTCTGCTTTTTTTGCTGAAAACGTATATTTGGGTTAGTAATATCAGTCGTCGGAAAACCAGGGATTTCAGTAATCGCCTGATCTCGATTTTCTGGGATATTCTCAATCACCCCAAAGTCCAGTGCATTACCTAAACAGGCAGATACACAAGAAGGTTTCAAGCCTACTTCAAGACGGTCAACACACATATTACATTTACTAACTTCACCTTTTACTGGATCTAATTGAGGTGCATTATAAGGACAAACCCAAGTACAGTAACCACAACCAAAACAAATATCAGGATCTTGTAATACCGCACCATACTCAGTAAATTTAGTATAAGCACGCGTAGGGCAACCTTTTAGACAAACAGGGTCGTCACAGTGATTACACGCCATAGAAATATTCAGGCGTTGGTAATCAGGATAAGTACCACCCTCAACAAAACCTACTGAACGGAAAGCAATATGGGCTGGATTATCATTTTTTTCACTACAAGCCGCTTCACAAGCATGGCAACCAATACAGTTATCTGCATTTAAGAAAAAACCATGTTGTTTATTTCGGTTAGGGTTTTCACCTATTCCAGCATCACAGTTGATATTAAGACTTTTATCTCTACGCTCATCGCCTTCTTCAGTTAACTCAATATTTTTTCCGTAACGGTTTTTTTCTTTGGTTTCTTTATCCCAAAGATGGGCGTATTTTGGTTCGTCACTTCTTACTTTAATCATAAAATTTGTTTCGTTTCTCGTTCCCACGCGCCGCGTGGGAATGTATGTTTAGACGCGCTGCGTCAAGAAATATAAGGGCGGCTGTAATTGCAACTATTACTAAAAGCTTCGAGCTTCCTTATTAATTCTGGCCGCTTCTTCTTGATTAATATGTTCAATTCTCACTGCTGATTGTTTAAAAGCAGGTTGTCGAGAATGAGGGTCTAATAAACCTAAAGTTAAGCGATTGACACAATCAAAAAAGTGGAAAGGAATAAATACCATATTGTTAGGTACACGCTGAGTCAGCATAACCATTACAACTGCATCACTACGTCTGGACACAACACGGACATAGCTTTGGTGAATAATACCTAATTCAGCAGCGGCATCTGGATTCATTTCCATAAATGGCGTTGGGCTGTATTTATTGTTATTACCAATTTTTCCTGTACGCGTGCGGGTATGGAAATGTTCAACTAAACGCCCAGAATTTAACCAGAATGGGAATTTTTCATCAGGGACTTCGTTATTTTCAATATACGGTAAAGGAATTAATTTAGCCTTACCATCTGCATAACGGAAAGTAGTTGCTTCAGTATATAAACGCTTACCACCTTTAACGGGGGCTTCACCTTGGTCTACTTGGTCTTGGGTATAGGGCCATTGAATCCCTCGATTTTTTTCAATCAAGTCGTGAGTCATTCCCGATATATCAACCAAACGGCCTTTAGATAAATGACGCATTTCCTCAAAAACATCAGCAGGTTTATAAGGAAAATTCATTTTTTCTGATTGCTCAAACTGTTTGGCAACTTCATTAAAAATATGCAAATCAGTTTTTGTATTTTCGTAAGGTTCTTTTACCTTGCGGACTATATTGACGCGGCGTTCAGTATTAGTAAAACAACCTTCTTTTTCAGCCCAGATAGCAGCAGGTAAAAAGATATGTGCATAGTCTGTGGTTTCAACATCAAGATAAGAATCTTGCACGACTAAACATTCAAGTTTTTCTAAAGTTTTACGAATACGAGCAGTATTGGGCATGGAGGTCATTGGGTTGGTACCAATTAACCATAAACCCTTAATTTTACCTGTTTCAATGGCGGGAAATATATCGGTTTGAGCCATGCCACGTTGCTTAGGGAAAAACTCAGGATCAACATTCCAGAACTTGCCGATATCTTCACGGTCTTGCTCATTTTCCAGTTGTCGATAAGCAGGTAAACCAGAGCAGGATGACCATTCACGGGTTCCCATAGCATTACACTGTCCAGTAATAGATAAGCTAGTGCCGCCTTTTTTACCGATATTACCTGTTAATAGGCTTAGATTATTTAAGCCAACCACACCATCAGAACCGTGGGTGCTTTGATTAATCCCCATCGTCCATATATTCATCGCTGCCCCTGCATTTGCATATAGGCGGGCAACATGACGAATGGTATCTTCGTCAATACCACATATTTTAGAAGCGGTAACGGGGTCGTAATTTTGAACTTCTTTTTCTAATGCATCAAAGCCATTGGTATTAGCTTTTATATAGTCCTTATCTTCTAAGCCTTCTGCCAGAATCACATGCATTAAAGCATTTTGCAACACGATATCTGTACCTGGGGTAATAGGTAAATGCATATCTGCATTTTGCGCCAGCATAGTAACGCGGGGATCAACTACAATAAGAGGGAAGTTACGTTTTTCTTGCGCTTCCTTCATCCGCCAGTAAATAATCGGGTGTTGTTCAGGAAGATTAGAGCCCCATGCGATTAAACAATCAGTGTGTTCAAAATCCTCATAACATCCAGGAGGGCCATCAGAACCAAATGAGCGTTTATAACCTGATACTGCAGAGGCCATGCATAAAGTAGTATTACCGTCATAGTTATTGGTTCCAATAACGCCGCGTGCAAGTTTACCTAAAGTATAAAAACCTTCAGTTAAAATCTGCCCAGTGGAAACGATAGCAAAAGAATCAGGCCCATATTTTGATTGAATACGTTTAATTTCATCAGCCATTTTTGACGTAGCTGCATCCCAGCCAGAATCTTCCCAAGGTTCATGGAAATCATTTCTGATTAAAGGCGTTTTACCTCGACCAGGAGATTCAAATAATTCATGTTCAAAAATACCTTTTAAACAAAGTTTCCCCTGATTGACATCAGCACCACCCACGCCACGTGAAGAGACAGGAATACCATCTATATTGGTACCAATTTCAATTGA
>CAJVYL010000061.1 GCA_913009265.1 uncultured Methylococcales bacterium | reverse complement strand
GATTTATTTGAGGTGCAACGCCTTAATCAACAGATTTTACAAGAGGCTGAATTGCATAAAGCAGAGCTTGCTCATCAATTGCGAGATATGAAACAGGGTAAATCTAAGACTGGAGCTTATCAGGCTTTGTAGTTTATTTTGTCTCGGTCGCGACCTGTAGGTCCCGCCTACATATATAGGCTGTGGTTCATTTCGTTATCAATTGCTTTAAGGCCCACTCTACATGTTCCCTTACTTGCTCTGACTGATGGTTTTGTTTTTCTAATAAGGCTTTTATAGTTGTTTCTGATGTTTGGCTATTCCCTAAAGCTACAGCAATATTTCTAAGCCAGCGGATATAACCAATACGCCTAATGGCTGAGCCTTCCATCTTTTTTAAAAACTCTTCTTCTGTCCAGTTAAACAGTTCTGTTAATTGGCTGTTATTTAGGTTGTGGCGTGGGCTGTAGTCTTTTTCTGATGATATTCTGGCAAAACGGTTCCAGGGACATATAAGCTGGCAATCATCACATCCATATATTCTGTTCCCAATGGATGAACGTAAATGTTCTGGAATTGGGTCGTGTGATTCTATGGTTAAGTATGAAATGCAAAGGCGGGCATCAACTTGATAGGGCGCGACTATCGCTTGTGTTGGGCATATATCTATACAGGCTGTACAACTGCCGCAATGGTCAGAAACGGCTGTATCTATGGCTAATGGAATGTTGGTATAAATTTCACCCAGAAAAAACCAAGACCCTGTTTTGCGGTTGATTACATTTGAATGTTTTCCTATCCAGCCTAGTCCTGCTTTTTCTGCAATGGCTTTTTCTAAGACGGGGGCGCTATCAACAAAAGCACGGTAACCAAATTGTCCGTATTCTGCTTCTATCGTTGTTGCTAGTTTTTGCAATTTATTACGCATGATTTTATGGTAATCCCTACCTAATGCATAACGAGAGATAAAGCCTGTAATAGGGTTGTCTAATGTTTGTTGCATTTGTTCGGCTGTTTCTGGGAGGTAATCCATACGAACAGAAATAATACTTGTGGTTTCTTCAACTAGTAATTCTGGACGGCTTCTTTTAAGTCCATGCTTATGCATGTAATCCATATTGCCATGAAAGCCTTTTTCAACCCAATCATGTAAATGTTTTTCTGCTGTTTGTAAATTAGTGTCCGTTATACCAACTTGTTGAAAACCTAATTCTTCTCCCCATTGCTTAATTTTAAGTGCAAGTTCGGCATTGTTCTGCAGGTTAATTTTGTGCATAGGCAGGTAGCAAATATAATAGGGGTTTAGATGGACTATTTGTAATTACTCAGCGTAAAATAATGAATTCCGCTCTGAAGGCCTCTCCTGCTGGAGAGGGTTGGGTGAGGAGAGGTTAAAACAAATTCTTTTCGCTTTTAGCAATACAGAAAAAACATTTTGTAAAAGAGAATTGTTTAATTTCTCCTCACCCAACCCTCCCCAGCAAGGGAGGGCTTAAAAGCAAACTCTGTCAATACAATATTGACGTAATATGACTACATTTTCAAATTACGCTGAGTAGTTACGACTATTTTAACTAAAGCAATGCAGAAAATACCGACTAATTTATATTTAGCTGAGCAAGTAAGAGAAATGGATCGGATGGCAATTGAAGATTATGCCATTGCTGGTATTGATTTAATGCGTAAAGCGGGTCAACAGGTTTTTGATTTAATCCAAGAAAACTTTGCCTCTATGGCTATTGCTGTATTTTGTGGTGCTGGAAATAATGCGGGTGATGGTTATGTTATTGCAACTTTAGCTAAACAGGCTGGCTTAGAGGTTAATGTCTATTGCTTATCAAACCCTAAAAACCTGAAAGGTGATGCTGCTACAACATATCTTGATTATATTGCTAAAGGGGGGCAAGTTATTGCCTTTGAAAATAGTTTGCAATTAAGTGATTGTATTATTGTTGATGCTTTATTAGGTACTGGTTTAGATCGGATGGTTTCTGGGAAGTTTGCAGAAGCAATTAGTGTGATTAATCAATCTGAAATGCCTGTTGTAGCCGTTGATATTCCCTCTGGATTAAATGCAGATACAGGAAATATTATGGGGTGTGCTGTACAAGCTTTATGGACTGTGAGTTTTATTGGGCTTAAGCGGGGTATGTTTACGGGGTTTGCTGCTGATTGTTGTGGGAAAATTGTTTATTCATCTTTGGATATTCCTGATGTTATTTTTAAGCGTATAAAGCCTGTTGCTAAGTTAATGACTGAGCCAGTTTTGCCCCAAAGACAGCGAACGGCACATAAAGGTCATCACGGTCATGTTTTATTGGTAGGGGGTGATAATGGTTTTTCTGGTGCCATTAGATTGGCTGCTGAAGCAGCATTAAGAACTGGAGCTGGTTTAGTGTCTGTTGCTACGCGTAAAAGCCACGCTGCTTATATTAATACCGCTAATCCTGAGTTAATGTGTCATGGCGTGGATAATAGTGATGAATTGAAGGCGCTGATAGATAAGGCTTCTGTCATTGTTATTGGGCCTGGGTTAGGGCAGTCTGCTTGGGCGAAAACATTATTTGAGTGTGTGCTTAACAGTAATAAACCTTTAGTTGTTGATGCTGATGCACTTAATTTATTAGCTGATGCAAAAATACGGCGTGATAATTGGGTGCTTACACCGCACCCAGGTGAAGCGGCGCGATTATTAGCATGTTCAACAAATAAAATTGCTGAGGATAGGTTTTTAACGGTTTTAGAATTACAAAAGGGTTATGGCGGTGTTGCTGTTTTAAAAGGTGCGGGTACTTTAATCAATTGTGGAGAAGAAATAACACTTTCTACTACAGGAAACCCTGGGATGGCAAGTGGTGGAATGGGTGATGTGTTGGCAGGTATGGTTGCTGGTTTAATTGCGCAAAAATATACTTTAAGTCAATCTGCAAAAATAGCAGTATATATCCATGGTGAAGCAGCTGATTTATCAGCAAAGGCCAAGGGTGAAAGAGGAATGTTGGCAAGTGATTTAATGCCTTTTATTAGAGAATTGATAAATAGATGAAAATAACATTATTAAATGAGCACGAAACTGAATTATTGGGAGCTGAGCTATGGAAAATTTTACCTGAGAAATGTTTGGTTTTTCTTAATGGAGGTTTGGGGGCTGGAAAAACGACCTTAACAAGGGGGGTATTAAGAGCCGCTGGCCATAAAGGCGCGGTTAAGAGCCCGACTTATACTTTGGTTGAAGAATATGATATTGCAGATAGAAAGGTGTTTCATTTTGATTTGTATCGAGTGAAAGACCCAGAGGAGTTGGAATGGATTGGTATTAGGGATTATTTAGATCAACAAAGTTTATGTTTTATTGAATGGGCTGAGCTAGGGCAGGGTATGTTGCCAAAGCCTGATGTTGAATTATCAATTGAAACAGAGGGAGAGGGGCGTGTTATTAGTGTTGATATTGTAAATAAAAAAATGTTTGAGAATGTAATACTTCAATGGAAAAACAAAGACATAGTGCTATAATTTAATCAAGAATATTATTATGGTTATTTGAGATGTCTAAATTCTTAAAATTTATAGCAGTAGCTATGTTGCTAACAGTAGCATTAACAGTACATGCGAAAGTGGTGCGTGTTGATTCTTTGCGTTATTGGACTGCGCCCGATCATACCCGAATGGTTTTTGATGTAACAACACCAGCTGCTCATCAAGTATTTTTATTGGACAATCCTGCCCGTTTAGTTATCGACTTTAAACAAACTAAACTTTTAAAAGCATTGCCCCAACCACCTAAAAATCATTCTTTATTTAGTAAGGTACGTAGCGGTATCCGTAATAAAAAAGATTTAAGAGTGGTTGTAGATTTAAAAGCAGGGGTAACGCCTAAAAGCTTTGCTTTGCAACCAAGTGGGGGCTATGGGCATCGTTTAGTCGTTGATTTGTATAATAAGCTTAAGATTAGCAAAGTTAAGAGTAAAAAAGTAGCTAAGGCTAGTAAAGTTGTTACAAAAACAGTCAAAAATAAAGCTAGAGATATTGTTATAGCAATTGATGCGGGACATGGTGGGGAAGATCCTGGTGCGCATGGTCCCCGTGGAACTCAGGAAAAAAAGGTGGTCTTTGCAATTGCTAAAAAACTGGCAGCATTAATCAATAAAAAGCCGGGTATGAAGGCCATTATGGTTAGGAAGGGGGATTATTATATTAAGCTAAGAAAACGGATGGAAATTGCTCGGGCAGCTAATGCTGATCTTTTTGTTTCTATTCATGCGGATGCTTTTAAAAACTCTAAAGTGAAAGGAGCTTCTGTTTTTACCTTGTCTAATAGAGGGGCTTCTAGTGAAGCAGCTCGCTGGTTGGCAAAAAATGAGAACGCGGCTGATTTGGTGGGCGGTGTAACTTTAACTGATAAAGATGATGTGTTGGCAACCGTATTAATGGATTTGTCTCAAACGGCAACAAAGGAAGCCAGTAGAAATGTTGCTGGAAAGATATTAAAGAATTTTAAATCAATTGGTCACTTACATAGCCATAATGTGCAAAAGGCGGGTTTTATGGTTTTAAAATCGCCTGATATTCCTTCTATTTTAGTCGAAACAGCTTTTATATCTAATCCTACAGAAGAACGTAAGTTAAAAAGTGGCAAGCATCAGTCAAAAATGGCCAAGGCTATTTATAAAGGTATTGTTAAATATTTTAATCAATATGCACCTGCAGATACTTATATTGCATTAAATGCTCGTAAAAAACATACTATTTCTAGAGGAGAGACACTATCTGGTATTGCTCAGCATTATGGTGTCACTATGCGGTCGATTAAATCCGCTAATAAATTAGCAAGCAACCAAGTAAGAATAGGACAGGTGTTAGAAATACCTAGAGGGTAACTAATACAGTACTGTGGAAAATCTTTAAATTGCGGTATCATAAGCAGATTGGCATATAGTTTACTTAAGGTTATTGGATGATTAAGGTTTTATTAGTTGATGATCATGAATTAGTAAGGACAGGGATTGAGGCGCTACTAAATTTGCAGGAAGATATTTCTGTAGTAGGTGTTTCTAACTGCGGTGAAACTGCTCTTGAAATGTTGGCAGAAATCACACCTGATGTGGTGTTGATGGACGTTAATATGCCCGGAATTGGCGGTGTGGAAGCATGTCGGAGAGTGTTGCAAAAGTACCCGGATATTAAAGTAATAGCATTGTCTGTACTTAAGGATGGCCCTATCCCTCAGCAACTGTTAAAGCTAGGTGCTTTAGGGTTTATTTCTAAAGGTTCGCCTGTTGACGAAATGGTAACGGCAATTCGTACTGTTCATAACGGGAAACGCTATTTATGTTCTGAGGTTGCTAATAACCTTGCTTTTCAGGGCTTGCCAGGTGCGAATGACTCACCTTTTGAGAAATTATCCCAAAGAGAGTCTGAAGTTACCAATCTAATACTTCAAGGTAAGAGTATTAAAGAAATGTCTGATATGTTGGTATTAAGTGATAAGACGATTAATACTTATCGGTATCGATTATATGAAAAATTAAAAGTAAAAAATGATGTGGAATTGACTCGTTTAGCAGTCAAGTTTAAGCATATTGATAGTGGACTTATTTAAATGTAATAGTCTAGGGGGCTTAAGCGCTCTCTTGATGGAATGCTTGTCCATGGTTCCTACGCTGGATCATCACAGCCACTAAGTTAAGAGAAATATAGAATGGGGCGCAGTGCTTTAGCCTGCATTTTTTAACTATGAAAAGCAGGCTAAAGCACTGCGCCCCAATAGCTAATCCCTTAATGGCAGTGGCGCTGGAACATCGGTGCTTTTTGGTATTTACCCTAAATCTTTGGCTAACCACGGGCCAACTACTTGGCTAACGGGTAGCGGTAAGCGTTTCCAAGCTGCAATAAATACTTGGTATTTTGGATTGAGTGGATTAATATCTGGAATACTATCTGACTTAACTAAATGAAATTCATAAAATAATGGTTTTGGTTCAAAGCCCCAGTGTTTTTTGAAGCGATAGGATCCTGTGCCTTCTTTGCTGCGTCCATAGTCAAAAATCTTTATGCCTTTTTCTACTGCCCTGCGCATTACTTCCCAGTACATAAAGTCGTTTCCTTGTACTGCACGTGCATGTTCAGTTCCTCCGCCGTAGTAAGGTAAGACTTCATCTTTAAAATAAAAGTTCATAACACTAGCTATGAGCATTCCATTTTTATCTACTACAGTCAATATTTCACATTGCTCTTTAAATACTTGTTTTAAAATTGAAAAGTATTTTTTTGCAAAAACTGGTGTTCCAAGGTTTCTTACACTGGTTGAGTATGCTTGGTAGAATCTATCAATTTCTGGGTCAATTTCACTGACTAGTCCTGCTTTTATGCCTTTTCTTATTACAGCTCGTTGTTTACGAGGGATAGCAAGCATGTTTTTTTCTTCGTTTTCATCAAGCTCTTTACGAAAAGTAACATAAAGTTCTTTGTGAGGACGTTCTGGAGTTAGCTGTATTTGGTTGCGCATTTCCAAATGGTCAACACCAAGTTCTTCAGCTAAATCACAGGCTTTTTTATCAAGTTGTTGATAAGTTTCTTTGTTATCAGCAATAATCCCTCCGTAAACACAGAAGGCGCATGAGCTTAATGAGTTACCAAAAAGCAAACTTTTGATATGGACTAACGGTAATATTCCCGTTATTTTTCCTTGTTCTTCTGTATATAAAAAATAAGTTTTATGGCCAAAAGCCTTTTCTATCACTTCTTTCCAACCAGATTTATGGAAGAAAGTTGCAGAAGGTGAGTTTTCAACAAATTCATCCCATTGCTGTAGAGATGAGTCATCCAATGTCTTAATCATTTAAAACCTTTATAGTAAATAGCTAGAGAGTATAGATTATTTTAGGGGAGAATGTTACTTAGGAATATGCATGAAATAAAGTTAACAATTATCAAGCTGGAAGTGGGACTTTAGTCCCGCATTGATCAGGGCGAGGCTAAAGCCTCACTTCCAAGTTGCTCAAGTTATTTTGTGCACGTTTCTTAAGCGCATACCTGTTTAGCCTGAATTAATAGAGCCACCCTTAATAAATACATTTTCCATGGTATCCCAATCGAAATCGGTTAATAAATTACGAATTCGCTGTTCCATTTTATTTAAATTTAAGTAGTGTCTAAATCTTGTTTTAAGGTTGATACCTTGCTGTCTTGGTTGATCTGGGTCAATCTCCCAAGGGTGACAATAAAATATTGCAGATTGCTTGTCTGCATTTATATGATGGAATGCCCATTTTGAAAAAATATAAGGGTAAAACCTAAAAAAACCACCACCTCCACAAGGAAAGTTTTTTTGTCCTATTTTTAGCGTTGTTATGGGGATTTCTAAGAAATCAGAGCCATCAATAGGTTTGTAACAAAAACGAGGTGCATCTGGGATGCCATATAAATCATGTTTTACAGGGTAAACACTGGAGCTATATATAAAGCCTTCTTCAGCTAAAATATCGTGTGCCCATAGGTTTTCAGAGTTAATTGAATAACTGGCTGCACGGTAGCCTTTTATTTCATTTCCGCCTAAATCTTCTAATATTTTTTTTGTACGGTTTATATCTGCTCTAAACTGATCAGGTGTTTGTTCTGTTACTCTGATATGTTCATATCCATGGCAGGCAAGTTCATGTCCCTCAGATACAATTCTTTTAATAAGTAGGGGATAACGTTCTGCAACCCAACCTAAAGTGAAAAAGGTGGCTTTTGTATCAAATTCAGCTAAGGAGTCTAATATTCTATTGGTGTTATTTTCTACACGATGCTCTAAACCATCCCATGTTTTTTTATCAACATAAGGTTCAAATGCAGAAACTTGGAAGTAGTCTTCTACATCTACTGTCATTGCATTTTTAATGATTTTATCTGACATTTGGGCTTCGTTTTTAATTTTTAGAGGTCGAATGATTCTGGTTGAATATGACTTTTAGTCATATGCATCATCTAAATCAAGTTGTATTAAGATTGCTTTTCGCAGTAATGAACGCTCTTTATTGAGAGTTTTAGTTAATTCAACTACTTTCTGTTCTAAAATATCTATTCTTTGGTTTTGATCGGCTGATAATGGTTTTGTTTGGGTGAGTGCTTGATTTTCATCTCCATTATCAATTACAGCTTTTTCATCAGTAGCAATAGATTCATAATCGGCTTCAATCTCACTGATAACATGCTTGATACTTTTAAGATCAATGAGTGTGAGTTCTTCTAGATAACCATATAATAAAACACGGTCACATAAGGTGTTGATTAAGCGAGGAACGCCTTTGGTAAACTCATATATTTCATGAAAAACACTTTCTTCAAATTTGGGATTGTTTTTCCATCCTGCTTTAGTTAATCGGAAAGTAATATATTGTTTAATTTCCTCTTCTTCAATGGCTTTTAAATGATGAGTTGCAACAATTCTTTGTTTAACTTGTTCCATCCCAGGAGAGTATAATTGACGCCCCAGTTCTTCTTGTCCGACTAAAAATATTTGTAAAATCGGTCGGCCTTCCCATTCAAAATTAGAAAGCATACGCAGTTCTTCAATTGATTGTTTTGGTAAGTTTTGAGCTTCGTCAACAACAAGAAGTACACGTTTACCTTTTTTTCCACTTTCTTTAAAAAACGACTCTAAACGGCCTAGTAAAATGGCTTTATTATCGTCATATTCATAAGCAAGTTTAAAGACTGTTGACAGCATTCTTAATGTGTCTTCGGCTCCAACTTGAGAGGTAACCATTACCCCTATAATAATTTCTTGATCTTGTTTTAATGACTGAAAAAGCTCTTTAACCAACATGGTTTTACCCGTACCGGCCATACCAGTAACGACAACAAAGCCTTCTCCTTGTACTAACCCATAACGTAAATAGGCCTTTGCTCTTTTATGCCCAGCACTATCAAAAAAGAAATCTAAATTAGCATTTAATTGAAATGGGTTTTGTGTAAGGCTATAAAAACTTTTATACATATTAATAGGTGAGTGATAGGTTGGCTGTAATTCTATTTTCTGAATATTCGTTAAAATCATCGCTTGAACTTTGATCTACAAAACGATATTCAATACTTCCATTTAAGCGAGATAAAATATTGCGGGTGACTGATGCTGAAAAGTCAAAACGTTTATCAGAGAATGTATCTATGCCGTCAGATTCTGTTTTTTGCCAACCTATTTGTAGATTAGAGCTAGTTCTCCTTAGAAAATCCCAATTCCAGCTGGCTGAGACTCCAGTGACATCTTCATCGTTACCACTTAGTTCATAAGTTCTAAAGGTTTTATAGGCATTGGTGGAAATATTACTTTTTCCAGATTGAAATGAAAAAGATATATCGAATGTTTTTGTTACAAAAACTTCATCAGTTAGTGTTGGTAAACCTGTATTTCTGTCAAATAAGGCTGATGTGTCTGTGGTACCTAAAACTTGTTGCTCTAGTAATAATTGCTGTGTTGTAACAGTATCTACAGAATAGCTTATTGCCCAGTCAGTTCGTCGTGTATTGTAGTTAAGTTGGCTATCCCATCTGCTACCTGTATTTAATCCTATATCATTGTTTGAATAGGTGGTTATCCAATGTAGACGTCTAAAGGGTGATATTTCAACTGTGACAAATCTATTGTTACCATACCCAGCTTCAACTCTAAGGCGTTGGCTTGGCTCCCATTGGCCTCCAAAGGTGTAAGAAATACCATTGTTGTTACTGTCAGAGTCACTAGAAAATGAATTGCTACTATGACCTCCTCGCGCAAAAATACTAAACTTACGACCAATGGCATACCTGAGTTCTAATTGAGAATTCTGAAATGAAACACTTTCACTGTCTTGGTTATTTTGTTCACTATTGTTAAATGAGAATGACCAGCTGAATAATGAAAAGTATTGCCCACTATTTAAGTTAATGTTTTGAGCAAAAGAATTACTATCTGATAGTGTATTTTCTCCTCCTCCATCTTGTTCTGAACTGACTCTGTTATAGGTTAATCTAAATTCACCATCAGCAAAGTTTTTAAAGTGGGGTGTCCAATAGGGGGATAGCATAAATGTTGAAATGGTTGAGCTATTATCACTGCCTGATATATTATCTCCTGCTATTTGTCTATTAGAATTATTTTGTTGACTAATAGATGAGCTAGAATCCATAAACAAACGATTCTGGAGAAATGTATAGTTCGTGTTCATTTGCAATTGATTATTAAAATCTGTCCCAGATTCACCTCGAGCATTATAAAGTGCTTGGAGATTATAATTTAAATCAAATGTACTTATTGGGGACGACCCATTAATTGATATCCCTGGATTTATTTCTGTTACTAAGGCAGATTTTTCATTTATATTTGATAAAGTTATATTGTCAGAATAAATTTCTCTTAAATTTATATTAGGGCGTAATGTCCAGTCTAAGGCAAATGCTGGAGCTTGATAGGTAGCAATATAAACTATAGATGCGCAAAAAATTATGCTTCTAGTAACTTGATAAATCATATATTAATAGTGCCCATAACCATAGTAGCTGGCATTTAAGGTTCTTTGAGCTTTATTTAAAACACCAAGGACAATATCAGAACAGTTTTGTAATTTTTTGGTTGATTCTAAAACATAACTTTGGGGGGTTTTTTCTGCTGCTACAACTAAAATTACTTGTCCCATTTGGCTAGCTAACACCTCTGCTTGGGTTGTTGCTAATAATGGGGGGGTATCAAAAATAACGATCCTATCAGAATAGCGTTCACTTAGTTCTTTGGAAAGAGCAATCATTTTGTCACTAGCTAATAATTCAGTTGAGAATTTGTGACTTTTTCCTGCAGTAATTATTCTAAGTCCAGGTATTTCTGTTTGTAAAATAATATCTGATAATTGAAGTGTGTCCGTTTCAAGGAAATCTATTAAACCAACTTTGCTTTCTATACCTAATACTTTTGCAATGGATGGTTTAGCTACATCAGCATCTATTAAGAGTACTTTTTTATCCATTTCTGCAGCAATACTAAATGCAAGGTTGATTGATGTAAAAGTTTTTCCTTCACCGGGTACACTGCTAGTAATTAATATTAAATTAGAGTTTTTTATATCACTTTTTCTACTACCAATAGCATTTGTTACTAAGGGTCTCTTAATGGCTCTGTATTCTTCGGCAATTCTGCTATGAGAGTCATCAACCATAATAAAACCATTTGATTTTAAAAAATCCCAATCAAATTTAACTATATCTTGATGATTTTTTAACTTAGCTTTTTTAGGTTCTACTGTTTCTGTTATTGATAAGTCATTATTCTGTGTTTTTTCTGGCTCAGTAATGGTTGACTTATTCTTTTCAAGTGTTTTAGATTTTTCAAAAGCTTTTTCTAACATATTCATAAATAAATACCTCCAAGCATTATGCTAAAGTCTCAAACATCATGATACCCATATAGCCAAATAATAACATTACATTAGCTAAACCGAATATGATAAGTCTGTAGCGGTTCTTTTTAGCTTGTACACTACTAACGACTTCAGAAATAGACCCTAATATAGGAAGTCCTGTTACATCTCTTAGGTGTTTTGCTTCAACAAATGAAGGGCTTATAAAAACCATTAATAAGGCTAACGCTGTGCCAATGGCTATACCTACAACTAAAACTGCGGAATAGAAAATTTCTCGATTAGGTGATGATGGGGAGTCAGGCATATTTGCTGGGTCAACTACTTTAAATTTTAATGCTGATACTTGTGTGTCAACACTACTTGACATACGTGCCTGTTCTCTACGATCGATTAAAGCTAAATAGTTCTTTTTAACTGTCGTATAGTCCCTATTAAGGTTTTCCATTTCTGTTTCAATTGTTAACCGAGTGTTGAATTGTTCATCTTCTTTAGTTAATTTGTTTTTTAGTGAATATATTCTAGAGTTAATTGTAGCTATTTCTGTATCAATCTTATTTAGCTCGATTTTAATTGATTGTACATAAGGGCTCGCCATAGCCATTGAGGATGGGCCAGCTGTTTTTTCGTTCTCGTTTTTACGTTTATTTAAGACTGCAAGTTCAGAATCAATTGAGGCAATATTTGGGTGGCTTTCTGTATATTTAAGTAATAATTCATTCTTGCGTTTTTTTAATTGTGAAATACGGATACCTTCAAATGAGTTATCTGCATCTTCTCCAGTTAAACCCCATTTTTTACCTGATGTAAGAGCTTCAGTTAATTGTTTTTTTAATACCTTTTTCCTTGACAAAATTTCAGACAAGTTCATTTGAGAAATTTCAATATTTTTTCTAATCCCTTGAATGATATTAACTTGCCCTGCACCTTCTTGTCCTGGGAGTAACCCTATATTGTCTCTTTTGAAATTTTCTTTTGCTCGTTCTGCATTGCGAAGTCTTTGTTCGTATTCTCTAATTTGGTTATCAATAAACCTTTGGGCTGAATCTACATCCCCTAAAGTAGAGCTTTGAGCTTGCTCTGAAAAAACGGATAAAACAGCTTGAACAACATTTCTTGCATTTTGGGGGTCTTGAGACTCATAGCTAATAGAAAACATTTCACCTCGTCCCCCACCAATCTTTAGCGATCCTTTCAATTTAGCTATAACTGAGTGGACTTTTTTTTCAGATGACCTGTCTACATCCATACCAGCAGTTTCAGCAACTTTGAGCATGCTTTCTTGAGTGAACATCAGTTTCTTCATAATTGAAACCAGTCCTCTAACATCAGATTGAATGGCTAGACCTCTTAATAGAGGCCTAAGCATTGTTCTAGTATCGACGTGAACTTTAGCAGAAGATTTATATACATCAGGCATTTTGTATACATAAGTCCATCCGCCAATACAAATAACCCAAGCAGCAATGGTAATTATCCATTTATGGCGAATAATACCTTTAGCAAAATAAAGAATTTCAGAGAACTGATCTAGCATATTATTTTTGTCTATTTTTGAATGATAAATTCAAAAGTGGTTTATTTAAATTATAAAAAAAGTTTTTGGATTTAATCTGTTTCTTTTTTATAAAAAGGGAATGGTACATATTAGCAATGGTGTTTTGCTATGTTCTGTCAGATATCAAAAGAAAGCCTCGGGTACTATTAATATATCACCGGGTAATATCCTAATGTTTGCTGATAAATTTCCATCTTCAATTAAATCATCAATTCTTACACCAAACTGATATGTTTTATCATTGATAGTCCTTATTATACTAGATCTATTTCCATCACCATACTCACCAATACCGCCGAGTTCTATTATCAAGTCAAGTAAAGTCATTTCTTTTCTATATGGAAAGGTTTGAGCTGAGTATCTAGAATTACCGCCACCGCCGCCGCTAGAACTACCACCGCCACCACCAGCACCACCATTTATCTGTCCAACAACTCTTACTTGTTGTTCATAAATACCTTGAAAATTATTTACTATGATTGAAACCAAAGGGTCTCTAACAAATTTGCTTAAGTTTTCTTCTATATCTCTTGCTAACTGAGAGGGTGTTTTTCCTGTTGCGAGTAAATCATCAATAAGAGGAGTGCTAATTTTACCATCAGGCCTAACAGTTACAGATTTAGATATATCTGGGTTATCCCATACGAAAATTTCTATACCATCCCCAGGTCCAATTATATAGGTGTAGTCGGAAGGGATTTTTACGTTATCATTTAACGGAGGGTGGCCACAATTAATTAAGAAAAACATTGATAACAGCACTGCTGCCGTTTTAAATTTAGACAT
>CAJVYL010000060.1 GCA_913009265.1 uncultured Methylococcales bacterium | reverse complement strand
GCTCTAAATAGTGCAGGGCTAAATTTCTTTAAAATCATTTCAACTAACTGAACTGATGAAGCTATTAATGCGATATAACTGATTAACCTTAAAAACTCTAATTCATAAGTGATTAATACTTGGTTAATAGCATAAGCACATGTGGAACTGACAAACATAACAAATGCTGTAGCTAGTGCCATATTAAAGGCAGTATCCCGTTTTGCTGAAACACCAACGAAAGGACATAAACCTAGGAATAACGCTAATACAAAGTTGTTAATTAAAAAGGCGTTAAGAAAAATAAAACTAAGTGATTCTGGGTTCATCATTAACTCCTTGGTTGGCTAACAGTACAATGTGAAGCAGAGTCTTCTGCAACTAATTTCCCTGTTTTGCGTTGTTCAAAATAGTTAATAAGTAGTAACCAAGAACCTAGTACGATAAAACCGCCTGGTGGAAGGATCATTACGATCCATGGCTGAAAATTTAGACTGAAAACTTGGTAGCCTAATAATTGTCCTGCACCCAATAATTCTCTAACCCCTCCTAGCATAACCAAGGCCAGGGTAAACCCTAAACCCATTCCTAACGCACTAATAACAGATTTACCAAATGAATTTTTTGAAGCAAAGGCTTCTGCACGACCAAGTATTAAACAGTTCACAACAATTAACTGAATAAAAGCACCTAATTTATTATATAAATCGAGGCTGATTGCCTGAATAATATAGTCAACCAAGGTAACAAAAGTGGCAATGATAATGATATAGGTAGTGATACGGACTTGTTTCGGAATAAAGTTACGTAAGGCTGATACCAGTGCATTTGAACAAACTAAAACAAAGATACTGGCCAAGCCCATCGCTAAAGAATTTTCAACGCTGTTAGTGACAGCAAGTACGGGACATAATCCTAGCATCATGACGAATACAGGATTTTCTTTCCATATGCCCGCAGTAAAAACATCCATGGTAATGGGGGTATCTTCTTTATTTGGATTGGCCATGGTCGCCTCTTTGTTGTTTTGCAGATTTAAGTAGATCTAAGTTTTTATTTATAGTTGGGTGTAATGCTTGTCCGCTTTTATTAAACATTCTACCTACAGCATTTGAAGTAATGGTTGAGCCAGAAATAGCATCAATTTCCCAAGGGTTATTTTTAGAGCCATGTCTTACTGTTTTAATGACATTAATAAGCCCCGATTGTTCCTGATTAACTGTTGCATCAAGACAATTAAAGTTAGCTAAGAACTGTTCATCTGTCGCTATTTTTGTACCAAAGCCCGGTGTTTCTGTGCTTTTCAATACATCATACCCCGTAATACAGCCCGTATCTGGTTGGTAGCCATAGAGTAACTTTACAATATCTTGGTAGCCTTGTTCGGCAGCATTAAGCGCTAATCCAACAAAGTTATTTTTAGCATCGTAACCAGCATAGATTAATTCACCTTTAGTTTTATCATCAGCCAGTTTGATTTGTCCATCTTTAATAACAAAAGTTAAACGGCTTGATGCTTTGGGTAATACTTTGAAAATTGCGCGTTCTGTCGCTAATCTTTGGTTTTCTGCAATAATTGGTTTAGTGTATTCGTAAACTAATACCACTAAAAAACCAGATAACATGGCTACAACACCTAATGTTGAGATAAGTGAAATGCTGGAGGGTAATGGGGGAACTTTATTGGGTTCATTTTCTGGTGCATTATCCATTATTACTTCCCTCCATAAATACGGGGTTGAGTGTAGGATTCAATCAGTGGTGTTGCCGCATTTCCGAATAAAATTGCATACATAACGGCTTCTGTAAGGCCGCCAAATAGACGAATAATAACGGTTAAAAAACCAACTAATAAACCAAAAACAAATATACCTTTTGGGGTAACGGGTGAGGCAACCATATCACTGGCCATAAAAACAGCCGCGAACATTAATCCACCTGAAAACACCATAAACCCAGCTGTTGGGTATTTTGTAGGATCAAGTAAATATAAGCATTCAGCAGAAAGTGCGGTGCCAAAGATAACTGCTGCAGGAATACGCCAATCGAGCATGTTTTTATAAACCAAATAAGCGCCACAGATAAGGATTAACAGGCTTGATGTTTCACCCGTTGATCCAGCCGTTAAGCCTAAAAATAAATCCATGCTATCACTCATGATGCCTTGAAACTTCATCAGTGCTAAAGGGGTTGCTCCGCTAAATCCATCAATGCTTACTTGAGCAGTCCATTCAGCAGTTGCCACTGGCTTCATAAAGGGTAAAGCTAAAGTGGATGGAATAAATTCAATAAAGCGATCAGTTGCTAATGCTGGTGTCCAAGTGGTGATGGATACAGGAAAAGCTGCTTGAATAAAAGCACGGCCTACTAAAGCAGGATTAAAGACGTTAAAGCCAAGACCTCCAAAAAGAGTTTTCCCCATAGCAATAGCAACGAATCCTGCAACTGCCCCCATCCATAAAGGAAAGCCTGGAGGAAGAGTCATGGCTAATAATAAACCTGTAATAATAGCGCTGGCATCACCAATAGTGGTTTTTTTATCTGATAATTTACAGAATAAATGTTCAGTACTTATGCACGACAGTACAGTAACAATCATTAATGCCAATGCACTGATACCAAATTGATAAATAGCATAAGCAGCCAAAGGTAATAATGCATAAACTACATTTCGCATTATTTCTGCAACTGTGGGAGCTTTACGTATATAAGGTGATGTTCGTATATCTATTTTGGGTTGATTAGCCATTTAATGTGACTCCATCATGTGTCTTTCCCTGTTTAAAGTTTTGGCAATTCTAAAATACTGCACTAAAGGGATATTTGAAGGGCAGACATAGCTACAACAGCCACAGTCAAAACAATCATTCAAATGATATTTTTCTTCCATCACATCATATTGGCGTTTTGCTGCCAACATACCGAGTTCTGATGGGTTTAAGTTGATGGGACAAGCTTGTAAGCATTGTGAACATTTTATACAAGGTAGAATGTCATCACGTTTTGTGGCTCTTTTATCCAGAACTAAAACGGCTCCGGTGCCTTTTTTTACAGGTGTATTTAGAAAACCAGCTGGCATACCCATCATCGGGCCACCTAGAATAAGCTCAGCTTCATTTCCTGTAAATTCAGCATGTTCCAATATATGGCTTAAAGGTGTGCCGAGGGGAACAAGATAATTTCCTGGTTTATTAAGGTCATCACCTGTAATGGTAACAATCCGCTCAATTAAAGCTTGTTTTAAAGGAAGTAATTCACCAATTGCAGCTAAGGTTGCTACATTAAAAATAGCGACACCAATAGATGATGGTAATTTTCCGGAGGGGATTTCTTCTCCTAGTAGAGAATAAACCAGCATTTTTTCAGCACCTTGAGGATATTTAGTCACTACGGCCTCAATGCTAATGCTGCCGTCATCAGGTAAATGCTTTTTAATGGCTTCTAGTACATTAATTTTATTATCTTCAACACCAATAATAGCTTTGGGAGCATCAACAGACTTCATGGCGATACGAATACCACGGATTAGATACTCGACTTGTTCGAGCATAATACGGTGATCGGTGGTCAAAAAAGGTTCACACTCACAGCCATTTATAAGAATAGTATGAATATTACAATCATCTGGAATATTCATTTTTACATGAGTGGGGAAGGAGGCTCCACCTAAACCAACCATACCTGTATTTTGCACCGCTTGAATAATTTCTTTGCGAGACATTTTTTCAAAATCTACAGGCGTATGAGCAAGTAGGGATTGAGTCGAGCTAAGTGCGGTATCAATAAAAATAGCTTGTTCTTTACCACCTCGAGCATTAGGAACTAAATCTATTTTCTTTACAGTGCCTGTGACTGATGAATGCAAAGGAACAGACATAAAGCCATCAGCTTTAGCAATTAATTCACCTCGCTGGACTTGTTGGCCAACGTGTACAATTGAAGCAGCTGGTTTTCCAATGTTTTGAGATAAAGGCAGGATAACTTGTGTAGGGAAAGGCAGACGACGCGCTTGATGGTCGTGGGTTTCTTCTTTGAACCCTTCTGGGTGAATACCTTTAGGAAATGTTTTTTTGCCAAAAAGGCTAAATAGGTTCATAGGTTTTATTCGGCAAAAACTTCTTTTAAATCGATTTCTAAATCAGGGAAAATGTGTGATGTAGCTATATCATCTTCAGCAAACATTTTGATTAATTGATATTTGTTGCTAGATTGATCGAGTACAAATTGATTGACTGTTTGCTCGTAGGGATAAACAACCCAATACTCGGTTACACCACTTTCTTGGTAAAGTTGGTACTTTGTTTGAACTTCCTTTTTAGAATTACCTTTTGATAAAATTTCAATGATTAAGTCGGGGGCACCTAAGCAACCTTGTTCAGTGAGTTTATCTAAGTCACAAATAATACATAAATCAGGCTGGATTACCGTATGTATTTCCTGGTCAGCAACCTTTGATTTGTGGTGATCGTAAAGCCGAACGTCAAAAGGTGCATAAAATAATTTACAAGGTTTGTTCTTGAAGTACTGAAAGAGAGGACCGCTTAAATTAGTCACAATGTTTTGATGTTTAACATTGGGCGCAGGTGACATCATCATGATTTTGCCTTTAATCAGCTCGACTGTTTTATCTAGTTGCCAAGTTAAATAATCTGCATAGGTGTAACTTGCATTTAAATCTAACTGAGATAATTGAGTGATTTTTGTCATATTTTAAGGCGAAGCTAAAGCTTCATTTTCCTATTCATAAATACCATAAAACCTAGGAAGTGAGGCTTTAGCCTCGCCTAGTACTAATGGATTGTTTTTAATATATCTATAAACACTTTCAAAGTGGGTTTGATCTCTAATAACTTTGTCATAATATTCATTCGCCCAGAATTTCCCTTTTCTTTTCAGTAATTCATTTAATAATTTTGCACTTGTGCCTTTTATTATCTGCATAACTGACGATAATGACTTCAATGGTTTGATTAGTATATGGACATGGTTTGGCATAATACTAAATGCAATTAACTCGTATATTAATTCGTTTTTAGACTTTAAAAAACCAGTTAAAGTTATTAATGCTTCATCGTTTAAGTAAGCCCCATTCTGTGAGCCGTCTAAATATTTATCTACTTCAAGCTGTATTTTTTGATTTGGCTTGTTTTGAAGGGCTAGTTTTTTTAAAAAACTATCAGTACTGTCATGGGTTCTAAAAGTTATAAACTGGTAATGTCCTATAAGGTCTAGATGTGGTAAATGAATATATGACATTACTTTCCTCTCTTAAAAAGCGAGGCTGAAGCCTCACTTCCCTTATTGAAACTTTTCTGCTCGTTTGATCAGCTTTTCCAGGTTTGGTTCATCTGGATTCCAAGGCGTGCCTGGATGAATAATCACAGCAGTACATTTTTCTGCCGAACGTACAATATCTTCAAAAGTCCCTTTGGTTGGATCAATAACAATGGCTTTCTTATCAGCATTGTATTGAAAAATTGCAGGGGCAATATCGACACATTCATCACAGGTTGTACAGTCTGGAGTTTCAATCCAAACAGGTTCAAAGCCATTATCTTTTTTAGCTGGCGTTTCTTTAGTAGTTTTTTCGACTGCTTTAGGTACAGGCTTATTTTCCACAGTGGGTTTGCTGACTGGAGCAGTTGGAACTGAGCTAGAAACTGCCGGTACATCGGCCAAAATACGAGATAAAGCCCCTGCATCACCACCGACCATACTCATTAAACCTTCAGTGATGGTGTGTGCCATTTCTGATTTTGCTTGCTCAGCAATAGCCTGTGTATCAACTTCAATTCTATTTTTACCTGCTAAGCCTTTTAGCGTATGCCAATAAGCTCTTCGGGCTTGAGTTGATTTAACCATCTCAGCTGAAACAATAACTTTTAATAAATGATTGCTTTGAGGATGAACAGCCCAAATAAAAGGAATGCTGTCGGCCTGATCGCGCTCATTCATATCAAGGTATTCTGTTAGCAAGACCATATCATCAGAACCCGCATCTTCAGCGACTGATTTAAAGTGGTGGCTGAATTGTACTTCTGTTAATGCCCAATCAGCATAAGTTAAAGGCACATCCATTGCGTATTTATTACCATATTCATCGGTGTAATCTAATGAATAAATAACCCAGTCCTGATCTATATCAGGGTTGCCAAGTAAACAAATACATTCTTCCCAGGTTTTTCCTTTTCTAGGGTCAAAGCTAGTTAATGGATATGCGCGCGACTCGACTGCTAGTTTACTTTGTAATGTAAGGGAGTTATTGGCTAAACCATTTTCAGGCTGGCTTGATGTATAAATACTCCATAGCGCAGGGCCTCTATAATTTAAGCCATCAATATAACCTTCTAATAAATGCGGCGTATTAGATAGCGAACTTTGATGTACATAAGCATTTTGGTGTGCCATTGCTATTAAGCTTAAGTCTTTATTTGATTTGTCAGCATCAATAGGTAACTGATTATCAAGCACTAGAATTTTTATTGGCATTCCCGAGATTAAACTATGAGATACGCTTTGAAAACCAGAGTCAAAACTAATACCTTCTGCACCTAATGAAACTAACGGAGGACACAGCAGATATTCATCTTCATTAAATTGACGCCAATCAAAATAAGCAAAGAATTTATCATGTTCATCTTTGTCGTATTTGCCTTTTATTTCTAATTCAGCGGTACGAATAGCTTTAAAACCTTCAGCCATTTTTACCATATGACCTTCAAAAAGCCCCATGGCTAATGCTGGTGCATCATGTGATAAATGACTGGCCCAAGGAAAAGGGTAGGGGTTAAATGGAAAAGTGGCTGTTCTTGCTGAAGCTTCATTTGAGCTATCGGTCATACCTAGACTTGCTCGACCTTCACCCGATAAGCCTTGTGCATAACTCCATTTTAGATGCTTTAATTTAGCAACCAGTTGTAATGCCCACTTTAACCATTTAGGGTCGATAGGCTGAGTTGCTTTATCTTTATCAAGCGCACCACTTAAGCGAGATAGGGTTAAATCTACATTTTGATTTTCATCAATTGCAGTTTCTAGCGCATCAATATCACTAATATCTAAAGTTTCAACTAACTGTAGACGGATATGTTTTTCCATCTCGGTAATTAATTGACTGATGTGCTTAATATGCTGTTCAACTCTTGGCTGCATCAAAGCAGTTACTGTGCTGGTAAATAAGTGAATTGCCGTTTTTTCAGAGCTTCCTGCACGGCTAGTATCACTATTAAACATAGAATTGTGATTTTTCTTGTCTAGTAACAAGGTATCTAAAACACCATCTTTTGCTTGTAAGTCATCAATACGGCTGTATTTTTTATTGGACGTTGGTAAATCTAACCAGTACTCCCATTTATCACGTAAAGCTTGTGTTGAGTCGGGGGTTTGTTCAATAACCGAAAGTGCTTCCGTTTCACAAACGGTGACACATTCCATGCAACCTTTACAGCTATTTGGATTGATCGTAATTGAGAATAAGCCGCCATTTCTTGGCATGCGGTTATTCATTTCATCATGGTAAGGTTCGGTCAGGGCAAATTTAAATTCACCTGCGGCTTCCTTAAACCATTCAAATTCTTGAGCAACTTCGTCTCTTTCTGGCTCTGCATATTCTTTAATGGTATCGCCAATGGCTTTAGCGAATATAGGATCTAAAGTTGTGCCTACTGATTTATCAGCAGTTAGAGCATGGTATTTCTTTTCTACGGTACGGATAGCTCTGCGTAAATGTTTAACCGTATGACCAGATTTTTCAATACGTGTGATATTGGTTTCAAAAACTTCGTTAACAGTATTGATCAAACCAGGAATAGCGCTATCAGGACAGCTACTATAACAATTGCCACAAGCAGTACAGTTTTCTGCTACCCATGTTGGATGTTGTTCACGGTTTGGAGTCATGTCTCCAAAAATACCTGTTGATGCAGGGACGATACCTAACGCTAAAAAGGGATCTGCAAGTACGCTATCTTTAGTGCTTGCTGTTTGATTCCAAAAACGATGAATGTCCGCGATGGCATCTTGATTCGCTGGTTTTTGTTGTAATAATAACGGAGCAATAGTTTCAGCTGTTTGAGGCAGAATAGAGTTACCAATACTCATTTCAGCAACATTAATTTCATTGACTTCGTTATACGCACGTTTAACTAAATCAATATTGCTATCAATTAATAATTGCAGGTCTTCTACTGATTTATCGGTATTGTCACTAATATCATTAACTTTGAAAAATAGTGATTTAAAAATCGTATGCTGTAAATCAAATTGTGCAGAGAACTCTTTATTGCTTTCGGAAGCAATTTTAATCGCATCAATAAAAAATACTTTGATTTGTTTATCAGTGATTAATTGTTGTGCATGATTAGGTAAGCTTTGCCAAACAGCTTCAGCCGATGATAATGCACTTTGCATAAGCAGCGTGCCTTTTTCAGCAAGGCCAGCTAAAGGGTCGCTAAAGCTAAAAACATTTTGCTCAGTTGTAATAACAGTATTGACTGAACTGTAATCATTGCTGATAGGTAGTGATTCAGTTGAGAAGCTTAAGCAAAAAGTACTTTCCTGTGCTTTTTTTTCTGTACCAAAATTGGGTTGTGCTTTTACATCAAAGTTAAACTTTTCAAATAATGTTTGTGCTAAATCTTTACCCGCATTAGCTGTTTTACGACCACCTAAAGAATGGATGCGTACAGAATCAATATTATGGCTAGGTATATCAGAACGATCTGACGCTAATAAAGCAAGTTCGCTAATGTTTGGATAAGCTTCCGTAATTGATTGCTGCTGAATTTCTTGTTGTGGTGAAAGTGCTTTTTTATGAACAAATTCAATACCTAGATAAGCAAATTTTTGCTGCTTACCCTCAGGCAACATGTTTTCAACGGCAGCAACAATATCGTTAATTTGTATGCTGTGACCACCTAGACCAAAACAAGCCGAATATAAAGGTGCGGCATCCGTTGTTTTGCTAAAGCTAGCATAATCAGGATAAGATTTTCCTTTAGAATTACCGTTATCTATTGCCTTACTAATACAAGAACGTATTTCAGCAATAATAGGTAAATCTTCAGCAAGCGGCTGGTCTGTTCTTTCTAAAACAAGCACACCTTTACGACCTTTAACTAAATGACTGATTAAGTCACCAGGAAAAGGGCGGAATAGAGTCATATCAACCACACCGACTTTAAGTTTGCGGCTATTGCGTAAATAATCAGCGGTAACTTCAGCTTCATTTAAAATACTGCCTTGAGCAATAATTAAATAATCAGCATCATCAGTTAAGTATTCATTGATACGGTTATAACGACGACCCGTTAATTCAAACCATTCATCCATGCATTGTTCAGTAATCGTTGCAACATGGTCAAAGAAATAAGGGCGTTGGCCTGCAACAGTTTGCATATAACTATCAGCATTTTGTACACCACCAGATTGTGTAGGCTGATCTATATTCCAAGATTCAGGAACACGACGGCGAGTTTTGCCATATAAAATACTTTGAGCGGGTGTGGGTGAGCCAATAATGTCGTCAGGCAAACCGACAAACTCTTCAATTAATTCTCGTTCAGGTAAATTTATTGCTTCAATTAAGTGCGAGGTTAAAAAGCCATCTTGAGCAACCGCGGCAGGATTTAAACTCAATTCAGCAATTTTTCGGCTGATAAGATTAAGATCTGCTGCTGCTTGGTTATTACGTGCAAAAAATTGAATAAAGCCAGTATCATCCATGCTGTGATAATCATCATGACCACAATGAATGTTTGAGGTGGCTTTGGTGATTGCTTTACAAGCAATATTTAACACATAAGGCAGTCTTTTCCCCACAGAGGCATAAAGTGACTCATGCATAGATGCAACACTTTGAGCTGATGAGCAAAAATGTGTTGCCCTTAATCCAGATAAAGCCAGCCCAGCTGTTGCAGTAGCCGCTGCTTGATTATCTTCAGGGTTAACAGAAATTAACGGTCGGTTAGAAATATTAAGGTGGCCCTTATTTTTCTGATCATTCCAGCCCGTGCTCATTTCAGATGCTGGTGTTGATAGATAAGTGCCAGCAGCATCACTAGATTCTCTTTCGCACATAATAACGGCTTCATTGCCTGTTAATAGTGTGCGGATACCAGGATATTTGTAGACTTTATTTTGTTTTTTCTTACCAAAAATGGCCATTGTTAACCTAAGAAACTAGTTGTATATAAAAGAATTATTATTGGGGTAAAGATTCTGTACGATGAGATTGATTAGCGGCTTTACCTACGCTAGAACGCGTTGTTCCTAATTTGCTGTCTATCCAAACGATTGCTCCAGTTGGGCAACGTTCAATAGGAGTGCGATCAACTAGAATCTCATCATATTTTTTAAAATCAATCACGGCTAAATTATTTTTAATTTCAATTAAACCTTCGGGGGCATCAACCACACATTTCTCACATGCAGTACAGGCCACTTCACATTCAGCTTCGGCTTTATCACCTTCATCCAAACTTTTACAGGCAACAAATAATTGATGGCTAACAGGTTGTAATGAAAATAAATCTTTAGGGCAAACCACAATACAGTCATTACAGGCGGTGCATTTATCCTCAATAACAATAGGTAATCCATGGTCATCCATAAAGATGGCATCAAAATCACAGACATCAGCACAATCTGCAAGTCCTAGACAACCCCAACTACAGCCTTTACCTCCACCGGAAACAGCTGCAGCAGCTTGGCAGGTTTGAAGTCCTTCATATTTTGCACGAGTGTAAGCAACGTGGGTACCGCCAGCACAGGCTAAGCGAGCAACCACTTTTTCAGTGTCGCCCATATCAACACCCATATAAGAAGCAATTTCAGCATTACCTTCAGGCGTGTTTACCGTGCATGCAGATGGGTTTTTTGCACCACTCACCACTGCTTCAGCAAATGGACGGCAACCAGGTACACCACAAGCACCACATTGAGCTTGGGGCAGCATTTCATCTACCCCGTCAATACGCGGGTCTTCATAAACAAAGAGTTTTTTGTTTGCAATCGCTAGGATGATGGCTAAAACAACGCCAAGAATCATCATAAATATTGCAGCTGTTATGATGCTAGAAATCATTTGCTGTTATAAAATTGCATATTAAAATCTAAATAAGTGCTTAATTATATAGATGTATTTTTTTTAGATAACCGCCAATTATACACCAAATCAGTTGTTTTTGGGGGATCTGGGTTTAACGAGTGGCTTGGACTTTAACTAAAGGGAGTGTTTTTAAAATTAGAAAAGCTGTCCATTGCATCAATATATTGTTCTGTGTATCCTGCTTGTAATTTTAATAATTAAGTCATATTCAGTGGGTTGTTAGGAAGATGCAAATAAATTTAATTTCAGTAGGAAATAAAATGCCTGGCTGGGTACAGCAAGGCTATGATGAATATGCCAAACGTATGCCAAAGGAATGTGACTTAGTATTGAAAGAAATAATGCCAGGGAAAAGAGGGAAAAATAGTGATGTAGCACGAATTGTTCGGGATGAAGGTGAAAGAATGATTCAGGCTGTTCCCGCTAAAACTCATATTGTTACTTTAGATATACCGGGTAAACCATGGACAACCCCTGAACTTTCAGTTGCTATGAAAAGGTGGATGGAAAGTGGGCAAAATGTAGCTTTAATGATCGGTGGGCCAGAAGGATTAGCTGACTCTGTTAGAGACCAAGCCAGAGAGTCATGGAGCTTATCCAAATTAACTTTTCCTCATCCTGTTGTACGTATTCTTGTTGCTGAACAATTGTACAGAGCATGGAGTATTCTTCATAACCACCCTTATCATCGATGACTGCACAACTTATTTTAGCTTCAGCTTCTCCTAGACGAAGGGAATTATTAGATCAAATTGCGGTCAGTTATATTGTTAAGCCTGCTGATATTGATGAAACGCCTAAAACAGCAGAAATCGCTGAAGATTATGTGATTAGAATTGCAGCTGAAAAATCATTAGCTTGCCAAAGTCGATTAGATTATCAATTGCCAATATTAGCGGCAGATACCAGTGTCGTAATAGATGGCCATATTCTAGGAAAGCCTGAAAATGAAGCGCATGCAATAGAAATGTTGCAACAGTTATCGGGTAATAGACACTATGTTTATAGTGCAGTCTCTTTTAGAAGTGCAGAACAACAAGGTGACAAAGTATTTCATCATCAGGCTTTAAGTATTACAGAAGTTAACTTTAGACAGATAGGTTTAAAAGAAATTAAAGCTTATTGGCAAACAGAAGAGCCTCAAGGAAAAGCAGGCGCTTATGCGATACAAGGATTGGGCAGTGTGTTTGTTGAATCAATTAAAGGCAGTTTTTCAGGAGTGGTAGGTCTACCACTGTTTGAGACAGCTGAATTATTATCGAAACAGGGAATAAAAGTTATCACATGAGTGAAGAAATTTTAATAAATGTTACACCTCCTGAAACGCGCGTAGCTGTTGTTGATAACGGCGTATTGCAGGAATTAATTATTGAGCGAGAACAACAAAAAGGCTTGGTTGGAAATATCTATAAAGGATCTGTGTGTAGAGTATTACCTGGTATGCAAGCTGCTTTTGTTGATATTGGACTTGAGCGTGCAGCATTTCTTCATTTATCTGATTTCAGTAATAAGGAATTAGAAAAAAAAGGCTCAGAACAGATCGAACATTATTTACGAGAAGGCCAGTCTTTGGTTGTTCAAGTAACAAAAGATCCATTAGGAACCAAAGGTGCGCGATTAACGACGGAAATATCTATCCCCTCTCGTTTTCAGGTGTATATGCCATATGCAACAAATTCTGGTGTTTCGCAAAGAATTGAGTCAGAAAAAGAACGTAGCCGCTTAAGAAGCTGTATTGAACAGTTTCAAGAAAAAAATCAAAGCGGAGGCTTTATAGCAAGGACAGCTGCTGAGTGTGTTGAGGAAGCCGTGTTATTTTCTGATATGACTTTTCTGGTAAAACTTTGGGGCGCTATTTCAGAAAAAATAGTTAAAGCTAAAGCTAAAACCTTAATACATCAAGATTTAGCATTAAGTAGTCGAATATTACGCGATTTATTTACCGACAGTATTAAACGAATAAGAATTGATTCACGAGAAACATTTCAAAAGCTAGTTGCATTTTCAAAGATATTTGTACCTGAAATTGTACCCGTAATTGAGCATTACACAGGTGATAGTCCCCTTTTTGATATTTATAATATAGAAGATGAAATAACTCGGGCTTTAGATAGAAAGGTTAAATTAAAGTCTGGTGGCCATCTGGTTTTTGATCAAACGGAAGCTATGACAACCGTAGATGTAAATACGGGAGGCTATGTTGGAGGCAGAACATTAGAAGAGACAATCTTTAAAACTAATTTAGAAGCTGCTCAAACAATTTCTAGACAACTTAGACTGCGTAACTTAGGTGGAATTATTATTATTGATTTCATCGATATGCAAAGTGAAGAGCATAAAAAACAAGTTTTAGATGCATTACAGCGTAATTTAGATAAAGACCCTGCCAAAAATAAAATAACAGAAGTTTCTGTTTTAGGTTTGGTTGAAATGACGCGAAAAAGAACGCGAGAAAGCTTGGAACATATTTTGTGCGAAACCTGTTGTACATGCGGCGGAAGAGGAATGATAAAAACCGCTGAATCAATGTGCTTGGAAATATTTAGAGAAATTATTCGGGAAGTCAGACAATATAAGGTACAAGAAATACTGGTGCTAGCATCTAATGAAGTCGTTGAAATGTTATTAGATGAAGAGGCGGGGATGTTGGCAGAGTTAGAATTATTCTTAGGTATTAGTATAAAATTTCGAACAGAACTTGAATATAATCAAGAACAATATGATGTGGTTTTACTGTAGAGAATGAATGTCACTTTCAATAATATTGGAAAAAATACGTGATTCATAAGATTAGATTAGC
>CAJVYL010000059.1 GCA_913009265.1 uncultured Methylococcales bacterium | reverse complement strand
GAAAACCCAATTAAAGGTCTGACTATTCCACAAGTTGATGCAATTATGTCTTCAACACGTAAATGTGGCAACGATACCGATATTAAAACTTGGGGTGATGCTGGCTTAGAAGGTTCTTGGGCTGGTAAAACAATCCAGTTATACGGGCGTAACTCAGTATCTGGAACTTACGGTTATTTTAAGAAAAAAGCTTTATGTAAAGGCGATTACAAAAGTAATGTAAATGAGCAGCCTGGTTCTGCATCAGTTGTACAATCAGTGACTTCTTCATTAAATGGTATTGGTTATTCAGGTATTGGTTACAAAACATCAGGTGTTAAAGCAGTTCCTTTAGCTAAAAAACCTGGGCAAGCATTTGTAGCAGCAACACCAGACAATGCAGTTGCTGGAAAATACCCTTTAGCGCGTTTCTTGTATGTTTATGTAAACAAGCAACCTAACAAGCCTTTAGCACCATTAGAGCAAGAATTTGTAAAAATGGTTCTTTCTCAAGCAGGTCAAAAAGTTGTTATTAAAGATGGTTATATTCCATTACCTGCAAAAGTAGTAGAAAAAGCTTTGGCATCAATTAAATAAATTAATTAATTGTAGAAACAATTTTAAAGGAATGGAATGTACATGGAAGTACAACAGGGATGTTATTAGCAAGGATGTTATAAGATAATTTTAACTCCCTCAGATGAAGTAGATTATTTTATTGAAGTTTAGCCAGAAATCGCAGTAGTGCGTGGTTTCTGGCTTTTTTGTGTATAAAGAATATGGCTATATACATCCACAGCTTATAAATATGGAGAGGGTAACTTTTAAGCTGTAGTAAATTAATAATCATAAGCTCAAAGTATAGTTCTGCACTGTATTTTTAATCGTCATAAACTCGTAACATTGTTGTCACAATATTGTCATATTGGTTTTTTATACTTAAAATATGACTGAATTAAATAGTACTAAACAGACCCCGTCTTTGTTCCAGCACGGAACATTGACTCACCATCAACGCTGGCGACTTATTAAAGATAATGTTGCGGGTAAAGGTGTCATTATCGGTGGCCTTAGCGTCATTGTAGCCATCGTGTTGATTTTCTTTTATCTACTCTATGTAGTATTTCCTTTATTTGGTAGTGCGGAAGCAGAGCATGTTTCTGAATATAAGGTTCCTGAAATAGAGTCCGGTAAAACCCTGTTACTAGCAATGGAAGAGCAGAATGAGGTGGCTGTTAGGTTTACTGATCAAGCAAAAGCTATCTTTTTTCAAGTTGAGACAGGGAAAACCATCTCAATAGAATCACTTGTAATACCTGAAGGTGTAAGCATTTCCAGCTTTTCTCAGGGAAGCCCTGCCACAGGAATTATTGCTTATGGTCTATCTGATGGGCGCGCGATTATCGCAAAACATGCTTATAAGATAAGCTACCCAAATGATAAACGCTTAATTACTCCCGTTATTGAGTACCCTCTGGGTAAAGACGCCTTAGTTATTGATACTGAAGGAAATGCTTTAGAGGAAGTAACGGTTAAAATTGATGAAGAACTAACAACAATTGCGGCTAAAACTCAGGGTAACCGGATTGTGTTAAATAGTTATTCTAAAGAAGAGTCATTATTTGGTGATGATAATCTGGAGCAAACAACCTCAGTATTAGATTCCATTGGAATGGACGTTAAATACTTATTGGTCGAAAAAGAACAACGCTTAATGTACTTGGCAAGTAATGACGGTCATTTAAGTGTTTATAGTATTAGGGATAAATCAAAACCCGAATTAATTCAGCATTTAAGTGTGACTGAAAAAGGGTCACAGATTACTAGTCTTTCATTTTTAAATGCTGAAATATCTTTATTAATAGGTGATAGCAACGGTTTAGTTTCTCAATGGACTATTGTTCGAGATGCTAAAAATCAGCAAGTTATGCAAAATTTGAGATCATTTAAAGTCTCTGATTCTGCCGTTATTGCTATTGATGCTGAGCAACGTCGTAAAGGCTTTATTGTTGCTGATGAAAAGGGTCAAGTTGGTATTTATCACTCCACAGCTGAACGTGAACTAATTAAAGAGAAGGTTTCTCAGTCAAAACCTTATTTTTTAACACAGTCGCCTAGAGCAAACGCTTTTTTACTTCAAACTAACGATAATAAGTTAATTTTTTGGAATGTACATAATGAGCATCCAGATGTCTCGTTTGATTCTATTTGGAAAGAAGTTTGGTACGAAAGTTATCCTAAGCCTGATTATATTTGGCAGTCATCTTCAGCCAGTAATGATTTTGAACCTAAAATGAGTTTAACGCCTTTAGTGTTTGGAACATTAAAAGCCGCATTTTATGCCATGATGGTTGCGGTTCCATTAGCAATTATGGGAGCTATTTATACAGCTTATTTTATGGCTCCAGCCATGCGTAGCTATGTAAAACCAAGTATTGAGCTGATGGAAGCTTTGCCTACAGTAATCTTAGGTTTCTTAGCTGGCTTATGGTTGGCACCCTTTGTAGAAGCTAATTTAGTCGGTGTGTTTTCCTTATTTATGCTGGTACCTATCGGGGTTATGATTTTTGCCTATTGCTGGCAACTGTTGCCTAAATCTATTAGGCACAGAGTCGCCAATGGTTGGGATGCAGCTCTACTTATCCCTGTGATTATTATTTCAGCCTGGTTTGCATTTGCCATTAGCCCAATGATTGAATCAGTATTTTTTGCAGGTGATATGCGGGTATGGATGAATGATTCCTTTGGTATTGGATACGATCAACGTAACTCATTAGTTGTAGGTCTGGCGATGGGGTTTGCCGTTATTCCTACTATTTTTTCCATCACTGAAGATGCTATTTTCAGTGTGCCAAAAAACTTAACAGTAGGTTCTCTTGCTCTTGGTGCAACACCGTGGCAAACAATGACTCGTGTAGTATTACTAACCGCTAGCCCAGGTATCTTTTCTGCAGTAATGATCGGTTTTGGCCGTGCCGTGGGTGAAACCATGATTGTGTTGATGGCAACCGGTAACACACCGGTTATGGATTTGAGTATGTTTCAAGGCATGCGTACCTTATCAGCAAATATTGCGGTAGAAATGCCAGAATCAGAGGTTGATAGTACACACTATAGAGTGCTGTTTTTAGCGGCCTTAGTATTATTCCTATTCACCTTTGTTTTTAATACTTTGGCTGAAGTCATTCGTCAAAACTTAAGAGAGAAGTACAGTTCGCTATGATGATTAAAGAATGGTTTAAAAGTGGATCCCCCTGGGTCTGGTTAAATGCAGCAGCGGTTAGCACCAGTATTATTTTAGTGGTTGGCTTGTTGTTATTAGTTGCAGTGCGAGGCTTAGGACATTTCTGGCCTGCGGATGTTATTGAATATAATTATATTGAAGGCGACAAGAAGTCAGTAGTCGTTGGTGAATTAGTCGATACCAGTGTCATGTCTGCAAAAATGGCTAAAGAATCTGGCTATAAGCTTAAAGATAATGCCGACACATTAGTACAACATTTGATTAAAACAGGAAATCGAGATATTTCTGGAATGGATTTTCGCTGGATTCAACAGCAAAATATTCAATCAGAAAGTCATCCTGATGAAATGGTCGCTATTGAAAGACGTGAATGGGGTAATTTTTATGGGCGACTAGTGTCTGTAAAAGAAAATGGCAAAGTGATTGCTACAGGTGAAGCGGCATGGCCAGTTGTTCAGCAAAGGATTGAGCAAGCACTGGAAATATTTGAAGAAATTGAATATTTACAGAAAAAAGAAATTGGTGCCATTAATCATCAACTAGAAAGATTACGCCTTAAACAAAAAAGTCTTGAACTAAAAGGCGAATGGTCAACTGAAGCCCAGGAATCTCAATCACTAAAAAAAGCAGAGCTTGATAAAGAATACAAGGGCTATGAAGAACAATTAGATGTTCTTTATAAACAGATCAGAAGAGATAGTTTGGTTGCTAAAGAATCTACAGGGACAGAGTTAGAAATACCTTTAGAGTCTGTTGTTCATGTGATTCGTCCTAACAGCATGAATGTTTTTACTAAAATCCTGCAGTATTTTGTTAAGTTTGGCGAGTTTGTTTCAGAAGACCCAAGAGAAGCAAATACTGAAGGCGGTATTTTCCCCGCTATCTTTGGTACGGTGATGATGGTTATGTTAATGGCTGTTATTGTCACGCCATTTGGTGTGATTGCTGCAGTCTATTTACGTGAATATGCAAAACAAGGTTTTACTACGCGATTAATTCGTATTGCTGTAAACAATTTGGCGGGTGTCCCTTCAATTGTTTACGGGGTATTTGGTCTAGGCTTCTTCGTGTATATATTGGGGGGTAATATTGATGAATTATTCTTTCCAGAATCTGCACCTGCCCCCGTCTTTGGTACACCTGGGCTATTATGGGCATCACTTACTTTAGCGTTATTAACCTTGCCTGTTGTGATTGTATCAACAGAAGAAGGCTTGTCCCGTGTACCTAAATCTATCAGAGAAGGTAGTTTGGCTTTAGGAGCAACCAAGGTAGAAACCTTATGGCGCACCGTATTACCTATGGCGAGCCCTGCAATGATGACAGGTTTAATTTTAGCTGTGGCAAGAGCAGCCGGAGAAGTCGCACCATTAATGTTGGTCGGGGTAGTTAAGCTAGCTCCTACTTTACCTTTGGATGGCAATTTCCCTTTTTTACATTTAGATAGAAAATTTATGCATTTAGGTTTTCATATTTACGATGTGGGTTTTCAAAGCCCAAATGTTGAAGCCGCAAGACCTTTAGTTTATGCGACCTCACTATTACTTGTGATGGTAATTATTGGTTTAAATATGTTTGCTATCAGTATAAGAAATAATTTACGTGAAAAATTTAGAGCTTTAGAAGGTATGTAAATAAAATGGGGCGCTATGTAGGTAGCTATATTTATTTTAGCATTTGGAAGTGAGGCTTTAGCCTCGCAAGATTCAGGCGAGGCTAAAGCCTCACTTCCAAAAACATATAAATTAAAATTGTTAGAATGATTTTAAACACTTACTTATTACTTCGCCCCAAATCAATCTGAGTCTAAATTAAATTTCTAATTAAAGAAAACAGAATAACAATATGACAGAGCAAAAAACACATGCAATTGATATGTCGTCTATAGCAAATGCATCACAAAGTAATAATGAAGTCACTGACACTTGTATAAAAATTGATAATCTAAATTTACATTACGGTGAGAAACAGGCTTTATTCAATGTCAATATGGAAATGCCTAGAAAAAAGGTAACGGCATATATTGGCCCCAGTGGTTGCGGTAAATCTACCTTATTAAGAAGTATCAACCGAATGAATGATTTAGTTGATAGTGCAAGAATTGATGGAAAAATCTTGCTTGATGGGGAAGATATATATGATAAAGCGGTTAATGTCGCTGATTTACGTAGGCGGGTTGGTATGGTATTTCAAAAACCAAACCCTTTTCCTAAATCTATTTACGAAAATGTGGCCTATGGATTGCGCATACAAGGTGTAAATGATCGCAGAACCTTAGATGAAACTGTGGAAAAGTCATTACGTGGTGCTGCTCTGTGGGATGAAGTAAAAGACCGTTTACAAGATAATGCCTTAGGTATGTCTGGTGGACAACAGCAAAGATTGGTTATTGCCCGCGCTATCGCAATTGAACCTGAAGTCATGTTATTAGATGAACCCGCTTCGGCACTGGATCCTATTTCAACTTTAAAGATTGAAGAGCTGATCCACGAATTAAAAGAAAAATATACT
Source organism: uncultured Methylococcales bacterium (assembly GCA_913009265.1). Lineage (GTDB taxonomy): Bacteria > Pseudomonadota > Gammaproteobacteria > Methylococcales > Methylomonadaceae > QPIN01. The sequence goes on along the minus strand of CAJVYL010000059.1, from coordinate 8,188 downwards.
ATTGTTATTGTTACTCATAATATGCAGCAGGCAGCGAGGGTTTCAGACTATACTGCATTTATGTATATGGGAGAGTTAATTGAATTTGGTGCAACTAATGACTTGTTTACTAACCCAACAAAAAAACAAACAGAAGACTATATTACTGGGAGATACGGCTAATGGATAATAGAGCAAGCGGACAACATATTTCTCATTTATTTGATGAAGAAATGGAGAATATTAGACACAAAGTCTTAACGATGGGCGGTTTAGTTCAGCAACAAATGGAACAGGCAGTTACTGCTTTTGTTACCAGTGACCAATCTTTAGCTGAAAATATTTTACAACAGGATGAAATGGTTAATTCTTTAGAAATGGAGATTGACCATGACTGTATTCAAGTTATAGCCAAGCGCCAGCCCACTGCTATTGATCTACGTATGCTTATTTCTGTAATTAAGGTAATTACTGATTTAGAGCGCATAGGTGATGAAGCAGGTCGTATTGCAAAAATGGCTATCCGTCTAGATGCAACTGATTATTATCATGACCAATACCATGAACTAAATCATTTGGTTGAGATGGTTAAAGGCATGTTAAGCGGTAGTTTAGATGCTTTTGCTCGTATGGATGTAGATGGCGTAGCAAAAATCACCCGAAAAGATGAAAAAGTGGATAGAGAATATACCAGTATTATCCGTCAGTTAATAACTAGAATGATGGAAGACCCTAGAAATATTACTCGAATGCTAGATATACTTTGGACGGCTCGAGCTCTGGAACGTATTGGGGACCATGCCTGCAATGTATGTGAGCATGTTGTCTATATTGTCAAAGGTGATGATGTTAGGCACTTAAATCAAGATGAGCTGGAATACAAAATAAACAAATGAGCGCATTAAATATACTGGTCGTTGAAGATGAAGATGCCATCAGAGAAATGTTAGTGATGGTATTGGAACAAGCTTCTTTAAATGTCATTGCTGTTGCAAGTGCAGAAGAAGCACAGCATTCACTTGCTGATAATGCTCGTCCAGATTTAGTATTACTTGACTGGATGTTACCAGGAATTAGTGGCGTTGAATTAGCAAGACGACTAAAACAAGACGACTTGTATAAAGACTTACCCATTATCTTGTTAACAGCTAGGGGCGAAGAAGAAGATAAGGTTCGAGGGCTTGAAATTGGGGCAGATGATTACATGACCAAACCCTTTTCTCCCAAAGAACTCGTTGCTCGTATTAAGGCTGTTTTAAGACGGAGTGGGAAAAATATTGAAGAAGAAATTCTAAAAGTAGGTGATATTTCTTTAGATGTTAATAAACATCGTATTACAATTGATAATAAAGTCGTTATTGTCAGTCCAACGGAATTTAAACTCATGCATTTCTTTATGACTCATCAAGATAATGTTTATAGCAGAACACAACTATTAGATCAGGTTTGGGGACGCAGTGCCTATATTGAAGAAAGAACCGTTGATGTACATATCAGAAGACTAAGAAAAATTCTTAAAGATTTTAACAAAGACGATTTAGTTCAGACAGTTAGAGGGTTTGGCTACCGTTTTTCTGTGATTGAATAATAATGAAATTCTTATGGTTTTGGCGTAAAGAAGCGATTTATGTATCGTTATTTATCGTTATTGCAGCAGTATTAAGTCATTTTGTGGGTTATTTTACCCATATGCTGGTGTTGATTTTGGCTACCTGTGTAATCAAGCAAGCCATTTCATTATCTCGCCTAGAACAATGGTTAAGTCATGGTGCAAGTGGTAAAACACCCCGTGGCGTAGGTGTTTGGGGCGATATTTATTATCACTTTTATAGAATCAAACAAAAAGAAAAAAAGCGCAAAAAAACCTTAGGTAAAATTATTGAGCAATTTAGAAAGTCTACCGATGTTTTACCTGATGCCGCCATTGTACTAGGTCATAATGATGAAATTGAATGGTCAAATAAACTCGCTAAATTGGTTTTAGGTATTAAAAAGTCTGACAAAGGACAGCGTATTGATAACCTAATTAGAGCACCAGAATTTGTTGAGTTTCTTAAAAATAGAAATGATAAAAAACCACTGATTTTATCATCCCCCATTAATGACCAAGTTATTTTACAATTTAAAATTGTAAGTTATGCTGCAGGACAGCATCTTGTTGTTGCCCATGATGTGACTCAACAAAAATTGATGGAAACCATGCGCAAAAATTTTGTTGATAATGTCTCGCATGAACTTAGAACCCCTCTTACTGTATTAAAAGGTTATTTAGAAACGATACAAGATATTGAAGTTGATCATTCATCATTGTTAAGCGCATCCCTAGAACAAATGAATGCACAAACTGATCGCATGCAATATTTAGTAGATGACCTTTTATTATTGGCCAGACTAGAAACAAAAAAGAAAAAAATTGATTGTGTAAAGGTTGAAAACCTTATTAAGAATATTTGTCTAGAAAGTAGCGTTGTAAAAAATCAATACGAACGGATTGAACTTAATATTGAAGAGGGGCTTAATATTACAGGTGAAGAACAAGATTTACGCAGCGCATTTTCTAATTTAATCGTCAACGCATTAAAGTATTCACCCTATCAATCCCCGGTTAAAGTAAGCTGGAAAAGGGTTGATGATGCTGTCATTTTTGAAGTGACTGATAAAGGTGAAGGTATTTCTGCAAAAGATATACCTAGAGTAACTGAACGTTTTTTTAGAGCCGAAGTAAATCGTAAGAAAAAGCTAAGTGGAACAGGTTTAGGTTTAGCGATTGTTAAGCATGTCTTGATTCGACATGATGCAAGGCTGGAAATAAGCAGTAAAATACGAAAAGGTAGCCAGTTTAAATGTATTTTTCCTGTATCACGAGTTTGTTAAGCCTAAAACCTAGGTTATGTTTAGTATGAGATAGGTTCTTATGCTTTCTCTTCTGTCTCATCTTCATTTTTATCATCAAGCAATTCCCCTGGTTTAGCTTCAGCTTCTTCAGGGTTTGTAAGTGCATGATAATGCGCTTGCTCGATTAATTGGTCTATCTCTGGTTCTGGATACAAAAATTCAAATACTATTATAGGGATTAGCATAAAGATCATAATGCCTATGGGGTTAAACCCAGGGTTTATAATATCTGCAATCCAAAAAGCACCTATACCGCCAGTAGCTAAAATAATTGGGTTTGGTAATCTTATCTTCTTCATAAAAATAGATATCGGCAGTATTAGCTGTTTCTTGAACGTTTAAAACTCGTTAAAAACCGAAATAGACTTTGGTTGAAAACTTACCCAAACTTGATCGCTTAAAGAAATCTCTAACTCTTTAAATGATTGAAGAGAGAGCATCACTTGAAATAACTCACCCGCTAAAATACTCAGCCTTATTTGTTCTATTTCATCAACAATAGCCATCACTTTACCGTGATAGTGATTGTTATCTATAGCCGGCTTTATTGATGATAAAGTGATTTTACTGGGGTCTATTGAAACATATTTATTATCTTGGCGATTATCAGCCAAGGTAATTTTGATTTTTCCAGTATCAAATACATCATGCTTAACAGTCCCATGGAAGAAATTTACTAAAGGAGAGTTTGCCACTTTACCCTGTATTAAAGAAATCACATCGTCTGCAATTGCAATACCTTGAAGCCTATTATGGGTGCTAAAAACAAGGGTTTTATTAGGCTGTTTAATATATTCGTGGATGAAATTTTCTAATAGTTTCTCACTACAGTGATCAAGATAACTAAATGGCTCATCCATTAATAATACATCAGGTTTGCTAATAATCGCTCGTGCTAAAGCAACTTTCTGTTGCTCGCCTCCTGATAATGATTTTGCTTCTTTTAAGCGTAAATGTTCAATCCCCAGCTGCTCTAATACCGCTTTTATTTTGTTATCTTCTTTATCGCTTTGCTGGTGGAATTTTAAGGTTAATGCAAGATTATCAGTTACAGTACCTCGCAACAGATAGGGGTGCTGAGGTAAAAAAGACACATGTTGAATAAATCTACGAAAATGTTTTACTGAAGCCTGTTCAGAAAAAAACTGCATTTGTCCTTGCTGACTTTTTTCTAAAAAGGCTAATAAATTGAGTAAAGTTGTTTTTCCACAGCCATTAGGCCCAATTAATGCTGTTATTTTATTGGCGCGGATATTTAATGAATCAATGGATAATACTTCATTATTATTGTATGAAAAAACCACTCCATTTAACTGATAAGCATTAATCACAGCTATTTCCCTGTCTATGTTGCTCAAGAATAGATCGAAAAACTAATGGGTCTTTTTGTAATGTTAACTCACCTTGCTTAGGTTCTAATTGATGTTCTAATCTAGACAACCAAAAGCGCAATGCCGCTCTGCGTAGAAAAAAAGTTAAATGTGTTTGTTCGTCTTTATTTAATTTTCTTATTTTTTGATAACCGCTTAAAAGGCTGTTAATTTTTTGCTGATTTACTTTATTGTTATCAACGCACCAATCATTACAAGTAACTGCTATATCCAATAAATAAAAATCATTACAAGCATTATAAAAATCTAAAATACCACTAATTTTATGTTGCTTAAATAACACATTATCCTTAAATAAGTCTGCATGAATAATGCCGCTGGGTAAGGTAGGTAAGAGGTAATTTAATTGAAATTGTAGCTCTGAATTGAGTAATTCTTTATCAGGCTTTGATAGAAAAGGGTCTACCTGTTCAAAAACCTGCTGACAAGCAACTATGTTTTTTGAATTTGGTTTTTTAAACCCAGAAGATTGGCTGAGGATATGTAAATTTGCTAGATACTTACCTATTTCTGAGCAGTCTGAAGTAGATGCTACTTCAATAGATTGACCAGGCAAACAATTAAATAAAGCCGCAGGCTTTCCAGATAATATGTTGATAAATTTATTATGGATACATCTTTGAGGGCTAGGGGCAGGGAAATCTGCTGAACTCAGATGGTTTAATAAATTTAAATAGCAGGGAAGTTCTTGAGCCGTTAAAGATTCAAAAATGGTTAAAATAAAGTCACCTTGAGAACTTGTAACTCTATAATTTGTATTCTCAATTCCAGCTTGAATACCAGAATATTCTATTAAACGCCCTAATGAATATAAATTTAAAAATTCTTGTACTTGTTGGTGATTAATAGAAGTGTAGACTGACATTAGTTTTTGATAGATAGTTATACCAATCCCAATAAGTTCGTCTGTTATTCCTTCTCCTGCTGGAGAAGGCTAGGATGAGGAGGTTAAATAAAAGCTTATTGTGATTGGTATTATGTGGTGCTTAGAACCATTAAATAACTATTGCTGGCTCTAATGCCATATAGTTGATTGGGTCGTGGGCCAAGCCTGTTGTTAAGGTTACAAGTTTAACCCACCACAATTCAAATATTAAGCTCTTTTATTTTTCTAGTCAGAGTGTTTCGTCCATAGCCTAGCATTAATGCGGCTTCATTCTTTTTACCTGAGGTATGTCTAAGCGCTGCTTTGATAAGGATCCTTTCAATTTCAGGGATAATAACCTTTGCTACCTCGGCTTCCCCCAGCTGCAGTTGTTGGTTTATTTGATCTTCTAATAAAGCTTTCCAGCTATTATGAGATCCTTCAGTACTTTCCTTTTCTGGTTGGCTAAGTTCAGGGGGTAGGTCTTCTAAGTGGATCTCTCTGCCTGATGCCATCACAGTAAGCCAGCGACAAATATTCTCTAATTGCCTAACATTACCAGGCCAAGGAAGAGCGCTTAAAAAAGATTCTGTTTCGGGTTTGAGTATCTTAACTTCGCTATTTAATTCTATTGCTGCTTCATTTAGAAAATGACGCATCAATAGTGGAATATCCTGTTTACGCTCACATAAAGGAGGGATATGAATACGGATAACATTAAGGCGATGAAATAAATCTTCTCTAAAAAGTCCTTGTTCAACTAAGGTTTCAAGGTTTTGATGTGTGGCAGCGATAATTCTGACATCAACTTTTACGGCAGAATGAGAGCCTATGGGGTAGAACATATTATCTGCCAGTACACGTAGTAGGCGTGTTTGAAGTTCTGCTGGCATATCACCAATTTCATCAAGAAATAAGGTGCCACCATTGGCCTGTTCAAAACGTCCTGCTCTACGAGTATGTGCTCCGGTAAAGGAGCCTTTTTCATGACCAAAAAGCTCTGATTCCATTAGGTCTTTAGGGATTGCCGCCATATTTAAAGCAATAAATGGATTTTTACTGCGGGGACTGTGTCTGTGCAAGGCTTTGGCAACCAGTTCTTTTCCTGTGCCCGAGGCGCCATTAATTAAGACTGTAATATGTGAGCGTGCTAATCGGCCTATGGCGCGAAAAACTTCCTGCATTGCGGGAGCTTCGCCAATAATTTCAGGAGCTTCTTCAAGGGCTTCAGGTTCAGGTTTGTTTAGTGATTTTCGTTGTTTACTTTGTAGACAGGCTCTTTGAACAACTTCAACGACCTCTGTTATATCAAATGGCTTAGGTAAATATTCAAATGCTCCACCATGAAATGCAGAAACAGCACTGTCTAAATCAGAATGAGCAGTCATAACTATAACGGGAAGATCTGGATAGTTATGTTGAACTTGTTTTAATAGCTCAAAGCCATCCATTCCAGGCATTCTAATATCAGTAATAAGCGCATCAGGCATATCTGTTTTTAATGCCTCTAAAATATGAGATGCATTAGAAAAACTTTTACTAATCATCGAGGATTTTTGTATAGCTTTATCGAGAACCCAACGGATAGATTTGTCGTCATCGACTACCCAAACAACATTAGGATTGGGCATATTCAGCCTCCAAAGGTAAATAAATAGTAAAAACTGTATTTTCGGGTTCGCTTTCGCATTCAATAAGGCCGTTATGTTGATTGATTAAAGACTGGGCTATTGATAGACCTAAGCCAGTTCCTTCCGCGCGACTGGTAATCATCGGGTAAAATATTTGGCTCATAAGCTCACCACTAATACCGGGACCATTATCAATAATATCAACTTTTGCTGTTAATTTATAACGTTTGCGCCCGATAGTTAAGTGGCGCTGAATACGTGTTTTCATTATTATTTGTCCACCATCAACCATTGCTTGCATTGCATTTTGCACAATATTAAGTACCGCTTGAATCAATTGGTTTTTATCTGCTTTTAAATTAGGGATGCTGGGGTCATAATCCGTTAATATTTTAATATTGTGATTAGCCTCAATATTCACTAATTGTCTAACACGCTCTAATATTTCATGAATATTTAAAGATTTTTTCTTTGAGGGTTTGTTTGGCCCTAACATTTTGTCCATTAAAGACTTTAAGCGATCTGACTCTTGAATAATAATTTGAGTGTATTCTTTTAGTTCTTCATCATGTAGCTCAAACTCAAGAAGTTGAGCCGCTCCTCTAATTCCTCCAAGCGGATTTTTTATTTCATGAGCCAAGCCTTTAACTAGCAGTTTACTAATGTTTTGTTGGGCTAAAAGCTGTTCTTCTTTACTAATACGGATATGTCTGTCAATTTGTTGTAGCTCAACTAAAATATCTGCTAGCTGACCATTTTCAAAGAGTGGTGTGGCACTAAAATTAATGATCATTGATTGATTAAGGTAAGACAGGCTTAGCTCTCGGTCGACCAAGGGTTCATTGTTTTTTAAACATTGTTTTAAGTCAGATAATAAAGAGTCTGAAGACTTAAATAAGATTTGTGCATTAAGCCCAAGCAAATGTTTGGCGCTGTCTTCTAGTAATATTTCACCGGCGGTATTAATGTAAGTTAATACTAATTGATTGTTAAATAATAAAATTGCTTCATTTAGGTGAGCAAGTATTTTTTTATGCACAGGAATTGAAAATTTTGTAATGGACTAGGCAATATAAAGCAAATTATATACCAAAATTGTTACTCAGTAGACGTGTTAGTTATTTTTAAAGAAAAGGCAGGGTGTAGAGTGTGTTGAGTTACAGGCTTGGGTGTTGAATTGTATGTGGGATGGCGAGATAAAAGTATTTATCTTTTTTAAAGAGCCGCAAACAAAAAACGCCCCAAAGAGGGGCGTTTTAATCTTGCGTTGCTACAAAGTAGCAAGAAGAATATTACAAGCTGTAGTACATATCAAATTCTACAGGATGTGTGCTCATACGTAGACGAGTTACTTCTTCCATTTTAAGGTCAATATAACCATCAATTGCATCATCAGTGAATACACCGCCACGAGTTAAGAACTCACG
>CAJVYL010000058.1 GCA_913009265.1 uncultured Methylococcales bacterium | reverse complement strand
CTGCGTCTTTAGCCATAGATTTTAACAAGCCAAGTACCTTCTTAACCGCACCTGCTTTAATAGTGCTAATTTGCTTGCTTTGTTGCAAAATTTCTCTTGAAACATTCAATGGTAAAGAATCTGCATCAATCACACCGCGTACAAAACGCAAATAACGAGGCATTAATTGTTCTGCATCATCAGTAATAAAGACTTTACGGATATACAGCTTCACCCCATGTTTAGCATCTCTGTCCCACATATCAAAAGGAGCACGAGCAGGAACATATAGCAATAAAGTGTATTCGTTAGTGCCTTCCACTTTACTATGCACATGTGTCAAAGGATCTTGAAAATCATGACCTACATGCTTATAAAATTCATTGTATTCTTCGTCAGAAACATCTTCTTTAGAACGAGTCCATAATGCAGAAGCACTATTTACTGTTTCATCTTCAATGCGTGCTGGGGCAGTTTCCTTACCTTCTTCATCAGTTTCAGCAGGAATCTCCTGATCCATCACGATAGGTAAAGAAATATGATCAGAGAATTTTTTAACAATAGAACGCAATCTAAAGCCATCTAAAAACTCATCTTCACCTTCTTTAAGGTGTAAAACGATTTCTGTACCGCGCGTTGCTTTTTCAACCGACTCTAAAGTGTAATCACCTTCTCCAGCAGACTCCCACCGTACCGCTTCTTGCTCTCCTGCTTTACGGGTTGTTAAAGTGACTTTATCAGCAACGATAAAAGCAGAGTAAAAACCAACACCAAACTGACCGATTAATTCACTATCTTTAGCTTCATCACCTGTCATTTTTTCAAAAAACTGCTTTGTACCCGATTTTGCAATCGTACCAATATGATCTTGAACTTCTTCACGTGTCATACCAATACCAGAATCGGAAACCGTTACGGTACGCTCATCCTTATCGAAAGAAATTCGAATACCTAAATCACTATTACCTTCATAAAGACTCTCATTAGATAAGGCTTCAAAACGTAATTTATCCGCTGCATCAGAACCGTTTGAAATCAATTCACGTAGAAAAATTTCTTTGTTACTGTACAAAGAGTGAATCATTAAATGTAACAGATGCTTTACTTCAGTTTGAAAACCTAAGGTTTCTTTTTTAGCTTCAACAGTCATGGTTTACACATTTCCTATTATTTCAATTTTGATTGAATTAAATTTGGGGGCGTTAATTTTTTTTTCAAGTATTATTTTTTTTTGAGTTAATTGCCTTGGGTGTATGATGACAAATATCGCCTCACTACCCTATAACTACTCATGCCAAATAAATCAGTTATATCAAAAGTTATTATCAGTGTATTTTTCCTACTAAGCCATTCAACTCATGCATCTGAATTTAAAAGCGGTTTGGTCAATGGAAAACTACAATCATGTCCTGATTCACCCAATTGTATTAACAGTGAAGCTCTAACAATTAGCCCAATTAATATATCAAAAATAGAAACGAAACTTGTATGGTCACTTTTACAAAAAGTGATTAACGAGCAAGATGGGGACATACAATCTAAATCAACGGATTATTTATCAGCAATATTTATATCTGATATTTTTGGCTTTATTGATGATGTTGAGGCTCGACTTGATTTAGAAGCTAAAGTTATTCATTTACGCTCAGCTTCTAGGTCTGGCTATTATGACTTTGGAGTGAACGCTAGGCGATTAAAAGCTATAAAAAAAGCAATGCAACTAGAGCTTTACAAATACCAGAATAATTTAAGTGATTGATAAACTATCACTCTAGATAAAAATAGTTATTCTTATCCATGCTGATAAACCTGACGTTGTAAGAATAGCATTGGGCAATTAAAAGAAGATGAGATGAATTCACCTTCAGAGTACGAACTTGCCCAAATATCAGAAGCCGCTATTGTGGGATCAATGGAAGAGAACTTTATTTCCCGATTGATTTAAGGAAATTTGATATTCTTTTCAAACGGTTAAAAGCACATTTAACAAAGTTGCCGCCGTCGTGTTTGAAGCGTTTTTTAAGTGCCTTTTTCACTTCCCAAGTACCTTTAAAACCTAATGGAAATACCACTAAGTCACCCGCTTTGAAAGTAGTTGATGGACCGCCATCTGCAGGTGTCATTTCACATTCACCTTCCAAAATAAGAGCTGTTTCTGTAGTAACAAATTCCCACTCAAATACAGACACTTCTTTTTCCCATGTTGGCCAGTGACTAGCACCCATTTCTTTTAAAAGGGCTTCACTTGGGTTGCTATCAACTGTAATCTCTTTCATGTTATTCCTAATAGTTTAATTTTATACCCAGAATCAGAATAATTTGGGATGTGTCATATTATATTGTTTATCCTCTTTTGCCTATATTTTAAGGATATTCATATCGATTTAGCGCTAGTAGCAATGGATAGATATCAGCTTTTTTGTATATGCTTTGATAGTAATTAAACCGTAAATATATTAATTCACTTTTAAGTTGAGTCGATTATGTTTTCTTTGGCGCATATAAAGATGATACATTCCCTGTTGATTTAGTTGCCTGATCAGTTGAAACAATTTTAGCATTTCCTCGTTTTTCAACTTGGTCGATCCGAATAATTTCGTGCATTGGAATAAAGGATCTTTTAACTCCTTCAAACTCTGCTCTTAATTTCTCTTCACTAGGGTCAACAACGATTGCACTTTTTTCACCAAAAACAAAACCCTCCACAATTACAAATCCATACATATCCCCTTGATAAATACTTTCAGCGTAGAGCTCATAAACTTCTTCTCTATTGATAAATACGATTTTATAAATATGTTTTTCTGACATAACAACTTACATCCAGTTAAAATAGATTATTACTACAATAGCTATATTGTACCGAGTTTTTACAAGCAAACTTACCACCTATAATTTAATACTATGTCTTATACAATTTATTTATCTGGAGAGATCCATTCCGACTGGCGTGAACAAATCAAACAAGGTATCACTGAAAACCAACTTGATATTGAGGTATTAACCCCTATAACTGACCATGATAGTAGCGACAATGTAGGTGCTAAAATTTTAGGCGAAGAAGCCAGTAATTTTTGGAAAGACCATAAAGCTGCAAAAATAAATGCATTACGCACTAATAGCTATATCAGTCGTTCAGATATTGTTGTTATCAGGTTTGGTGACAAATACAAACAATGGAATGCCGCTTTTGATGCAGGTATTGCTGCTGGTTTAGGAATCCCAACAATTACCATGCATAGCCCTGATCTAACTCACCCGCTTAAAGAAGTTGATGCTGCAGCACTTGCTGTTACAGAAACGCCACAGGAAGTTGTAGAAATTTTAAAATATATCACTCAAGCTTAAAAAGCCATCTATCGGGTTAGTTTTAGCAAAAACTAACCCAAACTAATCTTTTAGCAACATTCTATCTAACTGTTGATTTTCTGATTCTGTACTTTTAAATTCAACACCTTGCTCACATTCATTTATTAATAAAGCTAAAGACTTTGTAACTTGGGAATGCTGATCTTTAAAGCCTATTAAAACATTGCTGATATCACTATCAATCATTTGCAATGCCAAGCTTACGCCTTTATTAAGACCTTTAAATGCTGCTTTTTCTAATGATGGCTGCATTTTTTTACAAATAAAGAACGGTAATAGCCAACTAATTGCAACCAGCAACACGCTATGTACAGCAAAATCCACTCCTAAAAAAGCCTCATCAGTTACAGCACTATCATAATAGCCTTGAAAAACCTGAAAACCTACCAAGCCCATCGCTATTAAGGGTAGTATAACTTCAGCTATCTTAGCCACTCTTAAAACAACTCTTTGTACAACATTGCCAGGATTAATCAACGCTTTACGACAACTCAATTCAGTTTGTGTCTGGATATGTTTTACTGCCATGCCTCGACAACTTAATAACGCAGTTCGTAAAGGTTTATTTGGTAACCCTTGCTGGTCTGTAGTTAAGACCAATTCATCAACATAATCATTAAATCTACTTTGCGCCCAATCATCCCATAGAGATATTTTGTCTTGGTCTGCTACATTAGCTTTTTTAGCATAGATAACTGACAACTGTTGCACAGGCCACTCAAACCCTTGCAGCAATTGCGCTTTAGTATTTATCCACCTTGCTTCTTTTTCTTTATCTAGCACTGAAAAACTCTGTTGCTGACCTAATACTTGAGAGCACTGTTGCAACTTCTGTTTACTAGCATTCTTTCGTAATGTTAAATTGCGATTTTCAAGCTGCTCTATTGTATTTGTTGTTGCTAAAGATGAAATACTAGCTTGTAATTGATCTAGCTCGTCATCTTCTAATGCAGAGTCAGCATGACATATTGTTTTATACACAATAGGCTTATCAAACCCTGCTTTAGCTAATTGCAGCTTAAAGTCTTCATATTGCGAGGTTTCCCCTCTATCCCATTGATTCATTACAAACAGCCAAGCATGATTAGCACCTTCAGCTTGTAATAATTGCCATGCTTTATTATCACGATATCGTTCTGGGCTTACTACATAAATAAGCACATCAATATAAGGCAACCATTGCATCACAATGTCTTTATTTTTTTCTTCTGTACTATCAAAGTCAGGCATATCAATCCAAATCACCTGCTCATTTGATGAATCATTATGCTGTGCGACTTGTATATGCTGTAACGGAAAAGTTTGATCTAATTGCTGCAAGGAAAAAGCTTGATGATGATATAAGGTCACTTCCCTTGATGTTGGTCTTTCAACTCCGGTACGCGCAATTGATTGATCTGCTAACTTATTCAACAAAGAACTTTTACCAACTCCTGTCCCTCCCATAAAAGCGACAATCAAACGTCTTTCATTATTACTGACAAACAATTCATTGGCCGAATTTTCTGGCTCATCTGTTAGTAATTTCGCTTGCCTTGGTTCAATCCAGCCATCTTTAACAGATTGCTCAGCCCAGCCAGCAATTTTTGCAAGTAGATTAGAGTAATCGTATGCCATGTTTTTTCTCATTACGTTGCTGTTCTGCTTTTTTTAATAACTCAGGTGAAATATTAAATCGACTCTTATCAGAAATCTGCTCGGGCAATTCATATAATGATTGCTTAAGACTTGCGACAAACAAATCATTTTTAACAGTCTCCAGTTGAAGTTGTTTTAACTCAGCCTCAACCGTCCCCATATAACTGCCTACGGCACTCTCTGCTAACAAAGACGTCATTGATAACATAGCTGGGGTAATGACCAAATCATGAACCCCAATCCCTCCCGTTGTAATCATTAAAGCCATTGCTGCTGCATCTGTACTAAGTCTTGTTGCTCTTAAACTATTTAAAACGACAGGTTGTTCTGATAATTTGTTATAAAGTCGATTTGCAGTAGCATCAACATCTTGCTGAAAGGATATACAATAATTATCGACACTCTGCTGATACTCATTCAATATCAACTCTTTTTTCTGCCTTAAAATACAATAGTTATCTTTCCACCATTTATGTTGCTTGGTATCAGAATCAATTTTTTCTAATAATTGGTCAGCTAATGAAATAACTAAATGCTCTCCAATCTGATTTAATAAATCTTGCTCCTGACTTTTTGGTACCGTTAACTCTTTACCTAATTGCACCATTTTTCTAACTGGCCAGGTTAAGGCTCGCCTAGTCTTGGTCAAAACTCGAGAAATACCAGGAACTTCTAGTAAATTAAGCAATTCAATAAGGGCATTCTGAAAAGTATCGTAGTAATGAGGATGATTCAAGTAATCCCTCTGATAATCTTCTACAGCTTGTTCAACCTGCTTATCGACTAATTGTTCCCATAATTTTAACGCCTCATGTTCTGCTACTATTGGCTCTAACCAACTATGCCAATATTTATTTAATACATCATGCTGATATTCAAAATGTTTTTTCTTGGAAACTGCTTTCTGCAATTGAAAAATTCGTTTAATTTCTGAATCAGGCCAAACGGGTGCTGCTGTTTGTTTTTGAAAATGCAAAGGAATAACATGAGGGAATTTATCTTGTCTAGCTTGTAACCACTTCTGTTGTAATGAGTTAATAATTAACTCTTCCGTTCCCTCAGTTAATTTATTAACGCAAATTAAAGTTGTCTGATGAAATGATTCAATCGTTGACATCATTTCCCATACCGACTGATCAGCATATTTCTCTTTACTGACAACTAATATAACTATATCGGCTAAAGCAATAGTTCTAATCACCCCTTCCCTATAGTCTTCTGAATCTATCGAATCAAAATCGGGTGTATCCCAGAACACACAAGGAGGTAAAAAATCACTTTCGATTTCTGCTTCAGATAAAGAATAGCAATCATGCCGCTCTGAACTCAATTCGGATAACTTTAATTGTTGAAACCGTCCAAAATAATTTTGTAAATCAAAACATTTTTGCAAACTGACTTGGTGACAAAACCCTTGAGGATGGACTGTATATCCAGCTAACGGACTCACACCAGCGAGTTTGCTATTTAGAACAAGGTTTGCAACTGAACTTTTCCCTGCTTGAGTAGGACCAATAATTGCAATCTGCAAAGGTGTTTCAGGAGAAGACTCAAGCAACACACCCTTTCTAATAAAGGCCTCTGTAAAAATTAACTGCTCAAGACGCTGCTGAAACAAAGTAATCTGAGGATCATTTTCTTTTAAGTTAGCAATAATTGCCTGATAGCGCAGATTTAATAATTGGATAAATTCCAGCATAAGAGTGAGCTTGGGTTTATAATAACCGAGTATTTTACTTTGTTTAAATGCTTGTTGGAAAAGAATCTATGAAATATTCAAGATTCTTTTACAAATATCATTTTAATAACCTGAAACTAATAAAATTAAAATCATCAGGTTATTTTATTTTTAAGAATAAGTATCTATTAACATACTTATTCCTGCACTATTGAGGTTTAAATTATATGAGGATTTTATCAACTGCTTTTGTTTTTGCCATTTGCATATCTCTTACGGGTTGTACAAGCGGCAATCAAATCAACGCGCGAAGCTTGAAAACAGCTAATCGTTCTGTCGGTAGAATTAAAGATCGCCTACCAACTGAATTACGTATTGAGTTTGAAGTATCTTACTGGACTTTACGTGACTCAATTAGAGATAAGAATGAATTTCTAGATACTGTTGATGGAAAAACGCCTGAAGAAATTATTGTATTAGGTAAGGAAGTCTTTCAACAACGTAAAAATGCTGGCTTTGAAAGCTATGTTCAATATAACAACTGGGATCAAATGATTACTCGTTTTACCCAAGAACGAATTAATCAAAACAGAAGCTCAAAAACAACTCGCCCACCACAAAATGGTAGCGTTTTATATCAACTATAAGATAATAAAAACCTAGCAACATATAATATATGTTGCTAGGGTCTATTTTACCTTTATACACACCCTGCACTTCCCCGCCCAACAACTCATTTAATCAGCACCCATATCTGCTTAAACATCCCTTTTCAGTTGCTTTACATCCACCTGCAAAGCACTGACTATAAAGAAACTGTATAAAAGCGTCAGGTAAACCTTCAATCGTACAATATGGTGTTTTTCCTTCCAGAGAGGAAGAGGACTGTTCTTAAGTGAGGTAGAGCGAAGCAAAGACAGGAGACGTCTTTATCTTTTTATACTAAACAAAGAAATGGATTTAGGTTTCTCCTCACCCACTCCAGCATAGGAATAGGTGAGGAGAAAAGGTTCTATATTCTTCAATATTTAACTGAATTTATCCTACTCAGTAAAGTTTACAACTATTTCAGCATTATCTTGAAGACTATTAAGTGCCGCTCCAAAATCTGCTTGCCCAAATGCTTTAGCTAAATTGGACTCTGCCAATTCTTTCTTAGCTTTATCACTTGCCGTCATTTTACCTTCAGTAACAGAAAGTAAGCTAATAACAGTTTGAGCCCCTGCAGCATCATTTACTAAAACAACAACAGGTTTACCATCAACAGGCTTTGCAGCTTTAAAAACAGCTTGGCTTACTTGCCATGGCACATCACCATTAGAACGACTTAATGCTAATAATTTTTCTACCTTAAGATCATATTTTTTAGCAACATCAACTAAAGCCTGACCACCATCTACAGCAGCCTTAATTTCTATAGCTTTATCTGCAGCTACTTTTCTTGCTTTATCACTTAAAAGCTTTGCCACAATAACTGGCTTAATACTTTCTAGAGCTCTAACTTCAGCAGGTTTATGCTCAATCATTCTTAAAACAATTAATTTATCATCACCTAACTCAATAACAGAACTATTTTCACCCTTTAAAACATCTTCTGAAAACGCTGCGTCAATTACTGATTTCTGAGAGTTTACTTTCTGAGTATCAATAGCAACTACTCTTGAAAACAATTCTGTTTTAACCGTTTTTATACCTAAAGCATCAGAAACTGCTTGTAAACTATCTGGGTTTTCATAGCTAAGTTCAGTTAAAGTTTCACCTGACTCATAAAAAGCAGTTTCAGCCTCAGCCCTTTGAAAAGCAGTTGTCAGTTCAGCTTTAACCTTATCAAAAGATTTTACTTCGCCTGCAACTAACTCAGTTACTTTAATTAAGTGATACCCAAATGCTGATTTTATTGGCTCTGAAACTTGATTTAATTGAAGAGACATTGCCGCGTCTTCAAAATCTTTTTCCATAACCCCAACATTAAAAAGCCCTAGGTCACCACCTTTTGAAGCAGATAACTTATCATCTGAAACTTCAGTAGCTAAAACAGCAAAATCTTTACCTACCAATTCAGCTTTTGCTTTTAAAGCACGCTCAAGCTGATCATTATCACTACCACTATCTTTGGTAAAAGAGAACAGAATATGACTGATCTTTCTACGCTCTTTCGTTGTATATAAATCTTTTTGCTCTTCATAGTAAGTAGCTAATTGCTCTGCTGATGGCTCAACATTTTTTGCTAAATCATCTAATGCTAGCTCTACGTATTCAATAGCAACTTGCTCAACAGTTAAAAAAGAATTTTGATTTTGCTGATAATACTCATCAATCTCTTCTACTGTCGGCTGTTCAGTTATTTCCTCTAAAGCAACAGCAAGAATCTCTACATCACGCTTCTGGTTTTGTATTTTAAAGAAATTATCTATATCTTTCTCTGTCGCAAAACCACTTTCAACAACACTTCGTTGGAATTGTTCCATCACAAGTGCTTTTTTAATTTTACCTACAAACTCACTTGGTGCCATTCTTTGAGTTGCAAGCATTGCTTTGTACTGCTTATTATCAAATTTTCCATCAGTCTGAAAATACTCCAAACCTTTAATGAAATCTCTAGCAGCTTGATCAGTTACTACTAAACCCTCATTTTCTACGTACTGTAATAAGACTTCATCTTTGATCATTTTATCTAGTGCTTGTGCTTTTACAGCTTTTTCATCAAAGTTTGCACCTTGTATGTTTTGACTAAACTGCGAATAAGCTCTATTTATATCTTGCTGATAGAATTCTTTATCACCTACTACTACTATAGCGTCCTCACTAGCACCACCTACATAATTTTGAATACCCCACAAAGCAAACGGCACACAAATTAATAGTAAAATGACCCAGGCAAAAACACCTTGTGATTTTTCTCTAATCTTTAACAGCATAGATAAATCCTTAAAACAAATTTGAAATAATTAATTAAAAAAGCAGGCAGAAGACCTAAGACAAGGCTAACAATAACACTAGAAGCCAGTCTGATAAAAACATTTTTTAAGCAAAAAAAAAGCCCTAAACCAAAAGGTTCAGGGCTTTTATATTTGGCGGAGCGGACGGGACTCGAACCCGCGACCCCCGGCGTGACAGGCCGGTATTCTAACCAACTGAACTACCGCTCCAAAGTCTGGTGGGTGCTGAGGGGATCGAACCCCCGACCCTCGCCTTGTAAGGGCGATGCTCTCCCAGCTGAGCTAAGCACCCGACTAAAGAAATCTAGTTTACAGCATCTTTTAAAGTTTTACCAGCTTTAAATGCAGGTATTTTTGCAGCTTTAATTGTTATCTCTGCTCCAGTTTGTGGATTACGACCTTTACGCTCAGCTCTTTCTTTTACAGAAAAAGTTCCAAAGCCAACTAAAGCAACAGGATCACCATTAGTTAATGCTTCTGTTACTGCACCTAAAAAGCCGTCTAAAGCACGACCAGCATCTGCTTTTGTTAACTCTGATTTATCAGCAATTGCGTCAATAAGTTCCGATTTATTCATTATTCCCCCTTAGGAAGTAAAGTGATGATATGTTTAATACACTCCGTGCGTGTAACCACAATGACGAAGCAAAAATAAAAATTAGTTACTCTTTTAAGCTTAGCCTGTATAGAAAATAAAACAAGCCTGTAAAACAGCGTTATTTATATCAACTGCAACAAGTAAGTGTCAAGCTAAAACGGCTAGACACCCCGATATTTATCGGTTTTTTTGTTACACATCAATTAAATCCATTCAAATAAACACTAATGAGCAATTATCTTATTCTCTTTAGTTTTTTTAATTTTTTTTGAATCTACTGTTTTCTTCTCTTCTTCCTTATTTGGTGTAGGCATGTACTGTAGTGCATGCTCTAACACTTCATCAATCCAATGCACAGGTTTGATATCTAAGTTTTGTTTAATGTTTTCAGGAATTTCAGCCAAATCCTTTTCATTTTGAGAAGGGATTAATACAGTTGTAATGCCCCCTCTATGTGCCGCCAACAACTTTTCTTTAAGCCCGCCTATCGGTAAGACCTCACCTCTTAAAGTTATTTCTCCTGTCATTGCAACATTTGCTCGTACTGGAATTTTTGTTAATGCAGAGATAATTGCTGTACACATCCCGACACCAGCACTTGGCCCATCTTTTGGTGTTGCCCCTTCCGGCACATGAATATGAATATCATTCTTGCTAAACATATCATTATCAATGCCTAGCACTTGGGCTCGGCTTCTTACTACTGTGACAGCAGCCTCTATAGACTCCTTCATCACATCACCTAACTTACCAGTAGCTGACTGCTTTCCTTTTCCGGGCATCACTGCCGTTTCGATTGTAAGCAACTCCCCACCAACCTCAGTCCAAGCCAAACCTGTAACTTGACCTATTTGGTCTTGCTCTTCTGCTAAACCATAACTAAAACGCTTAACACCTAAATACTCTTCTAAATTATCTTCAGATACAGAGACTTTTGTTTTACGTGGTTTTAACAATAGACCTTTAACTACTTTGCGACAGATTTTTGAAATCTCACGCTCTAATCCACGAACACCAGCTTCTCGAGTATAAAACCTAATGATATTTTTTATTGCTGACTCTTTAATTTCAATTTCAGAAACTTTTAAACCATTATTTTCCAGTTGTTTAGTAAGCAAAAACCGAGATGCTATATTGATTTTTTCATCTTCTGTATAGCCTGGCAGCCTAATAACTTCCATTCTATCTAGCAAAGCCGAAGGAATATTCATGGTATTTGCAGTTGCTACAAACATAACATCTGACAAATCAAAATCCACTTCTAAATAATGATCAGCAAAAGTATGATTTTGCTCTGGATCCAAAACCTCTAACAATGCTGATGCAGGATCTCCGCGAAAGTCAGCAGCCATTTTGTCAATTTCATCTAATAAAAACATAGGGTTTCTAGTTTTTATTTTAGATAGGTTTTGTAATATTTTTCCTGGCATAGAACCAATATAGGTACGTCTATGCCCTCTGATTTCAGCCTCGTCTCTTACACCACCTAGAGCCATCCGCACATACTTACGATTAGTTGCTCTTGCAATAGACTGACCTAAAGAAGTTTTACCAACACCTGGAGGCCCAACCAAACATAAAATCGGGCCTTTTAGCTTTTTAACACGCTGAGTAACCGCTAAATATTCAAGAATTCTTTCTTTAACTTTTTCTAAGCCGTAGTGCTCAGCTTCTAAAACTTCTTCTGCAACTTTTAAATCATGGCGAACCTTAGTTTTCTTTTTCCATGGCACGCCTATCATCCAGTCAATATAATTTCTTACCACTGTCGCTTCTGCAGACATGGGAGACATCATTTTCAACTTATTTAATTCAGCATCCGCCTTTACTTTGGCATCTTTTGACATGCCCGCTGCATTTATTTTCTTTTCCAACTCTTCAATTTCATTAGTGGCATCATCCATATCCCCCAATTCTTTTTGAATCGCTTTCATCTGTTCGTTCAGATAATATTCTCTTTGATTCTTTTCCATTTGTTTTTTAACACGACCTCGAATGCGCTTTTCCATTTCAAGCAAGTCATTCTCACCTTCCATCAAGGTCATTAAGCTTTCTAGGCGCTGAACAATATCATCCATTTCAAGCATTCGCTGCTTTTCTTCAATCTTTAATGTCATATGCGCAGCTATGGTATCTGCCAAACGACTTAAATCTTCAATCCCAGCTAATGAGTTTAAAACCTCAGGTGGAATTTTATTATTGAGCTTTACATATTGATCAAAAGAACTAATCGCAGTACGCTGCAAAACCTCTTGCTCTTGATCTGATATTTCTATGCCATCGACAATATCTTCAACAACTGCGCCGAAATACCCATCCACTTCTTTATACTTAGTAACCTTACAACGCTTTTCACCTTCAACTAAAATTTTAACCGTTCCATCAGGTAATTTTAGTAATTGTAAAATATTAGCCAAAGTACCTGCACGGTATAAGCTATCAAACTCTGGCTCATCAATATCAGCTTCTTTCTGCGCTACTAATAGCAATTGCTTATCGTCTTTCATAGCTGCTTCTATTGCATCTATGGATTTCTCTCTACCCACAAAAAGTGGAATAACCATATGAGGGTAAACCACTACATCTCTTAGAGGTAAAACGGGAGTTAATTCGTCTATATTGCTTAAATCTGTCAGCTCTTCCATCAAAGGAACCTTTTTTTATCGTACTGTAATTGAAATATATGGGGGAGGAATTTTAAATATCAAGAGAAAGTATATGTAAATGCATAAAACGACCAGCACCTTGCCACTTTTGTTCAGGCAAAAAAAAGGGAGCCTTATATTAAAGACTCCCTTTTTTACTATAAATTAAAGCTTATGCTTTTTTTTGCTCGCTGTCCTCATAGACCAAAATTGGCTCTGAAGTACCTAAAATTGCACCTTCATCAACAACAACTTTGCTAATATTTTCTGTAGAAGGAATTTCATACATAGTATCAAGCAGAACATTTTCCACAATTGTTCTCAACCCTCTAGCACCTGTTTTTCTTTCCATCGATTTACGTGCAATTGCTAGTAAGGACTCTTCTCTGAACTCTAATTCAGCACCTTCCATATCAAACAAATGCTGATATTGTTTAATCAATGCATTCTTAGGTTTAGTTAAAATTTCAACTAAAGCCTCTTCATCCAACTCTTCCAATGTTGCAACAACAGGCAATCGACCAACAAACTCAGGAATCAAACCATATCGAATTAAATCCTCAGCTTCAATTTGAGAAAAAAGCTCACCTACATTTTTAGCTTCATCTTTAGTTTTAACTTCGGCTGAAAAACCAATACCGCCTTTTTCAGTTCGATCCTTAATAACTTTATCTAAGCCAGCAAATGCTCCACCTACTATAAATAGAATATTAGCTGTATTTACTTGTAAAAATTCTTGCTGAGGATGCTTTCTTCCACCCTGAGGAGGAATAGATGCAACCGTACCTTCAATTAATTTCAATAAAGCTTGCTGGACACCTTCACCCGATACATCTCGAGTTATTGATGGATTTTCAGATTTTCGAGTAATTTTATCGATTTCATCGATATAAACAATGCCAGTTTCTGCTTTTTCAACATCATAGTCACATTTTTGTAGGATTTTTTGGATGATATTTTCAACATCCTCACCCACATAACCTGCTTCTGTTAATGTTGTAGCGTCTGCAATCGTAAAAGGAACATCTAACAATCGCGCCAATGTTTCAGCTAATAACGTTTTACCTGATCCAGTAGGACC
>CAJVYL010000057.1 GCA_913009265.1 uncultured Methylococcales bacterium | reverse complement strand
TATTTTGATGATGGAAATTACGACAAAATGAGGGTTGAGTTAAAGAATGTATTACAAATCAACCCTAAAAATATAGACGCTCGTTATTTAACGGCCTTGGCAGCAGAGAAGAATCAAGATTGGCGTAAAATGTATGGAAATTTAGCTGCTGTTATTGAAGCAAAGCCAGATCATTATGATGCTCAGTTAAAACTGGGTAAGTTAATGTTATTTAGTAAAGATATAGCAAAGGCTTCAGAAAAAGCAGAGTTGGTTTTGGCCGCTCAAGCCAATAACCCTGGGGCATTGGCATTAAAGGCAACTATTGCATTAACTAATAAAGATATTGCAACAGCAACGACTTTATTGAATCAAGCCTTAGAATCTAAGCCTGGTCATTATGATGCTTCTTTATTAATGATAAAAATATTGGGTGATGATAAAAATATTACCGAGGCAAAGCAAATTTTGGAAAAAGCTCTGCTTGCTAACCCTGATAAATTACAGTTAGAGCTGGTTAAGGTTAATATTTTATTACTTGAAGATAAAAAAGATGAAGTTGAAGCGCTATATGCCTCCTTATTAACAAGGTTCCCTGAAAATGAGGGGCTTTATTACAATCTGGCTAAGCTTTATAACTCAAGGGAAAAAATTGACTTGGCAGAAGGTGTATTGAAAGATCTGGTTACCAAAATGCCTGAGAAAGATCAGCCAAAGTTTGTCCTAATTGAGTTTTTAACGCATCAACGAGGGACAGAGCAGGCAGAAAAAGAATTGGATATTTTAATTAATGAAAATCCAGATAATTTTGGTTTTAGATTCGCAAAATTGGCATTATATAAAAACCAGCCTGAAAAAAATCAGAAAATCCTAGAAGGTATTGTTGAGGATGATAAATTAGGTGCTGCTGGTATTGATGCTAGAAATAGATTGGCTGGTTATTTTAATGCTAAAGGTGAATATAGCAAGGCGAGAGTATTAATAGAGGAAGTTATTGAGCTAGACTCTAGAAATGAAAAAGCTTTATTACTAAGGTCAGGGTTATTATTAAAGGATAAAGACTTTGATGCGGCACTTGCAGATGCACGAAGCATCTTAAGAGATAACCCTGAATCTGAAAAAGCACTGATGGTTTTAGCCGTTGCTCAACTTCAAGCTAAAAACTTTGAGTTGGCACAAGAAACATTGGAAAAAATAATAGGTATTAACCCAAAGAATGCTGTTGCAACAAAAGACCTTGCTAGAATCAAATTAAGGAATAAAGATGAATCAGGAGCCATTGAACTATTAGAGAAAGCTAAGGTTCAATTGAAGGATGACCAGCAAGTTTCTATTATGTTGATTGATTTGTATGGTAAACAAAAATCATGGGATAAAGCTGAAGAAATCGCTAAAGAATTATTAGAACAATCTGAGAATAAAGAGCTTGCTCATTATAAATTGGCTCAGTTATATATGGGGCAGCAGAAATTTGAGAATGCTATTGTTGAGTTTGAAAAAATACGAGAAACCAAACCACAAGCAACTGATGTTCTTGCTGGCTTAGTAAATAGTTATTTGGCGATAAAGCAGGAAAACAAAGCAGCAGACCTTCTTGATGGTTTATTATTAAAGGATAAAGATAACCCTGTTTTATTAACAATGCGTGCAGAGTTATATAGGCAGATGAAGCAGTTATCTGAAGCCGAAGCAGTATTTAAACAAGTGGTAGAATTAAAGCCACAAGTGGAGTTAAGCTATAAAAACTTAGTCTCAATTTATATAATTCAGAAAGATATTAATAAGGTTATTGATGTTTTTCAACAAGGATTAAAACAGATTCCTGAAAGTAAATACTTTCTAATGCAGTTGGGTGTTCTAAATACTGTTGATGGTAATGTAGATGCTGCAATTGATGCTTATAGAAAGTTATTAGTTCTTGTACCAGGGAATTTGTTAGCCGTTAATAATTTGGCTTCTTTATTAACAGAGTCAGCAGATGAAAATGCTATTGAAGAGGCTTATGCTTTAATTGCACCTTTAAAAGACTCTGAACATCCAGCATTTTTAGATACTTATGGATGGGCCAATTTTAAGAAAGGAAACATAGATATAGCACTTTCTGCTTTTGAAGCAGTGATTAAGCAAAAAGGAGTAGTGGCTGAAATGCGCTATCATTTAGGGATGGCTTATATTGAAAAAGGTAGGGTAGAAGAAGCTAAATTGGAATTAGAAAAAGCTATTGCAAGTGATGCAAAATTTAAAGAACTTGATATTGCTAAGGCAGCTTTAGAAAGCTTGAATAAGGCACAGTAACTGTAATTGCTCAGCTATTTTTATCGGTAAGAGGTAATGCTATTAGATTTAGCTTTTGTAGCCTTGATGAAACAACGTGGAATCAAGGTTTTGCTGAAACTTTCCTTGATTTCGTTTTACTGCATCAAGGCTACATTTTCTTAAAATAAATTTTCTACATGATTCCCTCTCCCCAACGGCTAGTATAAATTCTGGCAGTGTTATTTTATCTACTTTAGTTGTCCCTAGATAAAAACTGAAAATGATTTGCTGTCAAAATTTATGGGTTTAAATATTTGAGAGGAAGTAGTCCCCATTTATTTTAATTAAAATATGGTAATTTTAACAACTTGAATCTATATTCAAGAGAGACGTTGTAAATGTTTATTTTATTCTGCAATTACTTCTTGTTAATTTTAAATTTATAAAAGGCTGTTTATAACCTCATCATGACAGATAATGCTGATCAATTTTTAGCTATTAATCAAGCTGCTGATTTAATACTTAAGCATAAGGTTGAGAGGTTACAGGTTTTTCCTGCTGCAGCACTTAAGTTGCTTCGGTTGACTAATGATGAAAAAACTAAGGTGGGTGATTTATCTCAATTAATTGAAACCGAACCGACCTTAGCAGCCAAGGTACTGCGGAATGTAAATTCTGCTGCTTTTGCTTTGGCTCATAAAGTGACTTCAATTAAGCGTGCCGTTAGTATATTAGGCTTCTCTTCTGTGCGGCAACTGGCTCTGAATCAATTGCTTTATAATAAGTTGATTCATCACCAAGCAAATAAAGAATTTGATCAGCTATTTTTTTGGCAACATTGCTTGTTTGTTGCTTCACTTAGCAGAGCTATTGCAAAAGCCTTAAATCATCAAGATCCTGATTTAATGTATTGTGCAGGTTTAATGCATGATATTGGGAAAATTGTTTTAGAAACACATGGTAAGGTTAGTTACAGTGATTTTCTTGTTGCTTGTAAGGGAGATGAACAGACGACTTTAAAGGGCGAACATGATTTTTTTGGTTTAAATCATGCTGAAATGGGGTTTGTTTTTTGTCAGCAATGGGATATTCCTGAGCAAATTGCAGCTATCGTTTATTGTCATCATGAGTTACCAAGTAATGACTCTCCTTATGTGAAATACACTAATGATATTTCAATCGTTCATTTTGCTAACTACATTGCTTGGATGCAAGGTATTGGTTCTACAACATTAAATAATCCACCCGAATTACATTCTGACATCTCTCATCACCTTAATATACAAAATTTGGATCTTGAGACACTATTGAGTAATGTCGATAATGAAATGCAACATACCCGTGAATTTTATGGTATTCAGTTTCCAGGCCTTAATAAATTACGGGCGACATTAATTGAAACAGCTTTATTGTTAAGCCATTGTAAAAAACCGATTGATAGTTCCCCTAAAGTATTAGCTAATGATAACTTTGCGAGTTTAACGGTTCCTCATAAAAGCCTTGATGCAGATAAAATAGTACCTTGGACTTTGGCTGCTATTCAGGCGGATTTTAAATTTGAACGCATTGTTTTTTTTGAAGTTAAAACTAAACAGCGAGGTTTGCTCGCTTCTTATTGTTGGCCTGAGTCATTAGGCAATAATTTACAAAAGCAGTTAATTAAAATAGAGTCTTTACCTAAAGTTATTTTGAATGGCTTAAGGGAGCGTAAAGCTATGGTGATTAATGATACTCAAGTTCATTTTGTTGAAGGCTTTAATGTTGAAGAGTTTTTGCTGGTACCCGTATTGAGCCAGAATAGGTTAATAGCATTACTTTATATAGATAATGGGAAAAGAAAGACTGCTCTTGCTTCTAATTGTATTACTCAAATTACACCGATTGTTCATGAATTAGGTGTTGCATTAAATAATGCTAAGCGATTTCAGCTTGAGAAACGAAGGGCTGAAGTTGATGCTTTAACGGGCTTGCTTAATAAACGGATGGTAGCTGAGTATTTGACAGCAACATTTCAGGAAGACAAAGAGCAATTAAGCAAGGTAGCAGTAGGGTTTATCGATATAGATTTTTTTAAGAAATTTAACGATAGCTGTGGGCATGAAGCGGGTGATGATGTGCTTAAAATTGTTGCTCAAATAATGCAGACACTAACAAGACCAAGTGATTTTATTGGGCGTTATGGTGGAGAGGAGTTTGTTTTTGTCTTACGCAATACAACTGCTAAAGGTGCACAGTGTTATGCAGAGCGTATTCGCTTAGAAATAGAACGTAAAGGAAAAATCCTTGAGCAGCGCTTTCATGGTCATGCGTTGACCATAAGCATTGGTGTTAGTCTTTATGATCAGAAATTTAGCAGTTATAAGCAGATGATAGAAGCTGCTGATGCGGCAATGTATACAGCTAAGCATCAAGGGCGGAATTGTGTGGTTGTGGTGTAGCTGTGTTTATTTGTAGGGCGGACTTCAGTCCGCCATAAAGACAGAAATTATAAAATATTGCGGACTGAAGTCCGCTCTACATTTATAATCATGTTACTTCTTGTTCCGAGCATCAAGCCTTGGAATATCATTGGCAATAAATAGAGCAGGGTCTACAGGCGTTTTATTTAAATATACAATCCAATGTAAATGAGGCCCTGTTACTCGTCCTGTTTCACCGACAGTACCTAATTGTTCGCCTTGTTTAACCGTTTGCCCCGGTTTAACCGCTATTTTATTCATGTGCAGATAAGCACTTAGTAAACCTTGGCCATGATCTAAAAATACAGTATTACCATTGAAATAGTAGTTTCCTGTATCTATAACTGTAGCTGATGCTGGGGCAATGATGGGTGTACCTATTTTTGCTGCTATATCTAGTCCGTTGTGGGCGCGCTTAGGAATATCATTAAAAAAACGTTTTAAACCAAATAAGCTGCTTAGTCTGCCATCGACAGGCGTGATAAAGCTTGTATCAACTATTTGTTCTGCCCATATTGATTTTGCCTTAGTCATTGCTTTTTTATCAGCATTTATCTTTTGTAAATCAGTTTCAGTAAAACCTGTCACCATCCGTTTCTTTTTAATTGTAAGGTATTGAGCAGGGTAGTTTTTATCAAAAACATTGAAGTTTAATTCTTTACTATTTTGTGGTGTTTTAACTGTTATTGTATGTTGCCCTGGCTTGGTAGATAGAGGTATGCCGACTAAGGCGCTCCAATGCGTGTTTTCTTTAACTACAGCAACTCGGTTATCATTAAAAAATACTGAGGGTGATTCTTGGCTAACTTCTGCAATAGCAATTTTGATAACGCCACCTGGTACAGCCAGTTGTTCAGGTAATTTATTGGCCCAGTTAAATGGAGAAAAAAATAACAGTAGTAAAAATATATATTTATTCATGAGTAACTTCTTTTATTTGGCTAATGATAGAGCCATTGGCAAAACGTGTTTTTATCGTATCATTAATTGATAAATGTTCACTGCTGCAAATAATCGAAGACGATTCTAGCTCGCTAGTAATTGAATAGCCTCTTTCTAAAGTTGCTAAAGGACTTACCGCATTAAGCGTATGGACCAGTGCTGATTGCTTTGTTTTAAGTTTATCTATTTTATTGTTTATGGCATTATTTAAACGAGTCGTTAAATAGTCGAGCTGTTGCCGGTGTCGAATGATTCTATTTGCAGGATTATGTTTTTGTAATAAAAAACTTTGTTTGCTTAATGAATGAATATCCTGTTTTATTCGGGTTTGAATAAGATGTTGTAATTTAGTTTCTAAATTGTCCAGTGTTTGAGCTAGGCGTTGATATTGCTGGCCAAGGTGCTGTTGCTGTAGCCTTTTATTTAACCAGTTTATTGATTGTTGAGATTGCTGTAACTGACGTTGAACAATATTTTGTAATTGCTGTTCAATTGCCAGCAAGTTATTCATTAAAGACAATTGATTAGGCACTGCATTTTCAGCGGCTACAGATGGGGTAGGTGCTCGTAAATCAGCAACAAAATCAGCAATGGTAAAATCAACTTCGTGACCCACACCAGAAATAATGGGGATTTTACTTTTTACAATGCTACGAGCAACAGTTTCTTCATTAAAAGACCAAAGGTCTTCTATTGAGCCTCCTCCTCTGGCTAAGATAATAATATCAACAAGTTTCTGTTGGTTAGCATTTTCAATAGCCTGACAAATTTGAAGCTTGGCCTCTTCACCTTGTACTGCTGTAGGATAAATAACGACAGGAATAGCGGGGAATCTTCTTTTTAGAACGCTTAAAATATCATGAATAGCAGCGCCAGATGGAGAGGTGATGACACCTATATGCTTTGGAAATTTTGGAATTGCTATTTTAGTGCTTTGATCAAATAAACCCTCATTAAATAACTTGGTTTTTAATTGTTCAAAAGCTAATTGTAAATCGCCTTCACCGGCTTGTTGCATTTTATCTGCAATTAATTGGTAATCGCCTCTAGCTTCATACAAACTAACCTGAGCTGAAATAACAACTTGTTTACCATTACTGGGTGAAAAAGAAAGCCGACGTAATTGCGATTTGAACATGGCACAGCGTATTTGTGCTTTTTTATCTTTTAGAGAAAAATAAATATGTCCAGATGAGGGTTGGCTTAAGTTAGATATTTCCCCTGCAACTTGAATAAAAGCAAAGTGGTTTGATAATAGGTCTTTGGTTTCTTTGTTGAGTTCTGAAACGCTGTATATTTTCTTGTTAATCAAAATTCTTTTTTATTTCACGTTCTATTTCTTGCATATAACGAGCAAAAGCATTTTCTTCTCTAGGTAATATGTCAATAAATTCACAACCTATTCTATGGCCTTTGGATGGGTTATTTGGGTTTATAGGGATTATGTTACGAGGGGTAAAAGAGATAGCATGAGTTTCAGTTCCATTTAAAACTAAATAGCAATTTGTAAATTCTGAATTTAAGCTGAGTTTTTTTGTTAATGCTAATTCTTCAACTGTAATAGAGAAGCCTGAAATACTAAGGTTGAACAGTTTAAAGTCAAATGATTGTGTTGCATTGTTTTCTGGGTCCTGCAGAGATACTCTACAATAGCTATTTTTAGATAAAGGGGAGCGTACTCTATAAAATTGTCGGCGTTGAACCCAGTATAATAAATCAGGGATTTTGATTGATAAAGCAGGTTTGCTTGGGCTTCCTGCTTTTTTTACTTGTCTACCTTTAAACAAAACTTTAATTCCATTAAAGTCAGCTGTGCAATCCACAAGCCCTAAGCTTAGAAGTTCCCTATTAAGGTATTCTTTGGGGCCGCAGTCTAGGGTAATTATTTGTTTTTTTTCATTAATATCTAAAATAGCCGTTAAAAATGAAGTGTTTTCACCAAAAACAGCTGAGATAAGGCATTTTTCTTTTGAAAGTGTATTTAAATGATTTGTTATTTGTTTTGGGTTTTTAACCAAATAATTTGAAATGTCTTCCATTTAAAAACAAAGTTATAAAATGTTGAAATAAGCGGGAATAGCTGAAATTGACAATTATTTTGTCATTTGCTGTATTTCACGCTCTATATTCTGCATATAACGTAATATAGTCGATTCAACTCTAGGGGTTGAGTTGGTAATATAGCAACCAACCCGCTCTACTTTCCCTGGCGTTTTTGATTGTTGGGGAGAGGAGTGACGGATCTCAAGATCAACAGATAGAGGTGTTTGATCTTGAAGAACTAGGCGACATTTATTAAATTCAGTTGCAGGTTGTAGTTGTTCTTTTAGCTCTTTTGATTCATTTAAAAAAGAAATTCCACTAGCACTTAAATCACTAAGAGGTAGGTTAACAGTTGTTTCTTGTTCTGTTTCAGAATTTTTAAATGAAACGGCGCAATAGCTTTGTTTAGATAAAGGCGATCTAATACGGTAAAACTGTCTTCTTTGTACCCAGAAAATTGAGCTAGGAATTGGAATTATAAAGGCCGGGTTGCCTGGAGTTCCTGCTTTTATTACCTTTCTACCTTCAAACTGTACTTTTATGCCCTTGTACTCTGTTGAGCACTTTATAATTGCACTGTCTAATAACCTTTTGTTTAGATATTCTTTGGGTCCGCAATCAATAGTGATAGTTTTCTTTTTTTTATCAATATCCATAATTGCAGATAAAAAAGTATCTTTATCACTTTGACCAAATGCAGCAGAAATCAAACATCTTTCTGTAGATAATAGATTTAGATAAGCGAGAACTTGTTTTTCGCTTCTAACTACGTATTTTGCTATATCAGTCATTAAAAATGTAATGTTAGTTATTGGTTTATAATGATGTATTGTAGAATAAATAACTTTTTTTTGCACCTGAAAGTAGGAGAAGTAAATGGGATGGTTGTTTTTGTTTTCAGCAGGACTATCTGAAATAATCTTTGCACTAAGTTTAAAATACAATATGGGGTTTACTAAACTGTACCCAAGTTTAGTCACTATGGCCTCTGGAGGAACTAGTTTTTATTTGTTAATGTTGGCTATAAAAACATTACCATTAGGTACTGCTTATGCAATATGGACAGGAATGGGGGCTGTTGGTGTCGCTATTTTAAGTATATTTCTTTTTAAAGAATCAGTAGATTGGATTCGGATGTCATCAATTTGTCTGGTTGTTATAGGTATTGTTGGGCTTAAATTAAGCCATGTTGAGTAAGTTAAATGTTACATTTAATTTATCAGTCAGCTATTGATAATGCATTGTTACAGAGAATAAGTAGCCTAGATAGTGTGGTTTTTCTTGAAAATGCCATTTTTCAAATTAATAAAAATGGCACATTAAATCCAGAGCTAGAACAAATGCTCAACAATAGAATTAACTTTTATGTTTTAGATGTTGAGCTTGAAACCAGAGGGGTTAATATTGCCGAGTTAGTTGAGGGGGTTAAAGTAATTAATTATCAAGGGTTTGTTGAGTTGACTGAGAACTCTAAGGTTATTAAAACGTGGAATTGATTGTTGATGGCAAGGTTTTAAATACAACTGATGATGGATTTTTAGTTGATTTAAATGACTGGGATGAAGAGGTTGCTATTAAAATCGCCGCATTAAATGAGCTGGAATTAACTACCCAGCATTGGGAAATTGTGTTTTTTATACAAAATTATTATCAACAATTTAAGCATTTGCCTAATGCCAGAGTGTTTACCAAAGCGATAAAAAAACAATTTGGTGAAGAGAAGGGTAATAGTCGATATTTGCATAAATTATTCCCTAAAGGCCCGCTAAAATATGCATGTAAGGTAGCAGGGATTCCTAAACCTCCTACTTGTTTGTAGCCTTGATGAAACGAAGTGGAATCAAGGTTTATCTAAGATTTTCCTTGATTTCGTTTCACTGCATCAAGGCTACTTAATTTCTTATTATCATTAACTTAATGCGCCCATAGGGATAAGTTATAAACTAACCTTGTTTAAAACGATGAATTTGCCTTCTTTGTTTTTTATTGGGTCTATGTTCGCGTTC
Source organism: uncultured Methylococcales bacterium (assembly GCA_913009265.1). Lineage (GTDB taxonomy): Bacteria > Pseudomonadota > Gammaproteobacteria > Methylococcales > Methylomonadaceae > QPIN01. The sequence continues at coordinate 4,248 of CAJVYL010000057.1, read as the reverse complement.
ACAATGAGGGGTTAACGCGCGTTGTTCTTTTTGCTGAATAATTTGCTGTTGTCTTTTATTAAAGCTTTCCGAGTCTTCTTTATAAAGTAAAACCGCTTCTTTAGCGGGGCGTCGATGGCTATTAATGGCAATAACGGTAAGATCCCATTGGAATTGGTCTTTAGTGATAGTCAACTCCATACCAGGGCTAACCTCTTTAGCCGGTTTGCAACGCTGCCCATTAATATGAACTTTGCCACCAGAAACGGCTTCACTGGCAAGTTTGCGCGTTTTAAAAAAACGCGCAGTCCATAACCATTTATCTATTCGAATAGAATCTAATTCAGGCATTCTTTAAGGTGTGTCTACTTGAAGTCCGTTTTCTTTCCATAAAGTAAAGCCACCTTCCATACTGCAAGCATGTGAGTAGCCTAGTTTATTCAGCGATTCTGTTGCTAAAGCAGAGCGTCCACCCGTTAAGCAATAGACAAATATTTTTGCATTCTGAGAGTCTTGAAAAGCAGGGTGGGCACCAATTTTAAATTCTAATACGCCTCGAGGGATGTTGATTGCGCCAGGTAAACAGCCAGCAGCATACTCTGCAGGTTCTCTAACATCTAGAATTAAATGAGTAGATAGATCGGTTCTTACGGTTTCAATATCACAGACAGAGATGGTTTCTTTAGCTGCAGCAACAAGGTCAAGTGCGGTAATAGACATAATAATACTCCAAAACAAAAACCTATATTAGCAATAAATAATATACCTGCGCTAGCTTTATTTTAAAATCACGTTTCTGAAAGTTGTATTTAGCGTTAAAATAGATCTTTCAAAGTAATTTGTTTGATTGTCAACGACAGGGGTGGAAGGAAATGAATCTAGAGAAAGTCATATTTGGTTTTTTTGTAGTACTGGCTTTAACATTAAACTTTGGTTTCTTCCTAGGGGAAATGGATAATCCAGCACATCATAATGTTTTAGAGCTATTTGCTGTAATTGTGGTTAATTTAATTGCGACTGTTTTAAAATTTGGTGATCGGTCACAAATTGGTGCAGTATTATTAGCGACTAGTTTAGTGGCTGATTTAGAATTGATTGCAGCGGCTACTTATTGGACGTTTGCTGTACATATTTCAGGTACAGGACTTACCCCAGAAATCATGTCGAGTATCGTTTCTTTAACAGGAGGCGCGTTATTAGCCAATGTTATCTCAACTATTATTTTAGTTTCTGAAACTTTATTTAATCGTTTGTAAGGTTTAAGTGTTGAAAATATTTTGATAATGCTTCTGATGGAGAATTAGTATGGCTACGTCAGTTGATTTAAGTCGCGTAACCTTTATTGTTATGCGCGAAATGCGAGGCCCTCTAATTGCCTTGCTGACTGTATATTCTGCTTCTATTTTAGGTATGGTTTTTATACCAGGTATAGAAGTTGATGGTGAAGTGCAATATATGAGTATTTTTCATGCATTTTACTTTATGACTTATACGGCAACAACAACTGGTTTTGGTGAAATCCCTATAAAATTTAGTGATGCTCAGCGTTTTTGGGCAATTATTTGTCTCTATGTAAGTGTGATAACTTGGCTTTATGCCATTGGTTCTATTATTCGCTTATTTCAAAATCCTTTCCTATTAAGAGCGCTTTCAGAGTGGCAGTTTTCTAGAGGTGTGCAGCGAATTGATACCCCTTTTGTCATTCTTTGTGGCTTTGGCGATACTGGCAGTGTTTTGATGCGTGGGCTAAGTGATTATGGTTACCCTGCTGTTATTATTGATAGTGATGAAGAGCGGATAAAAGCACTGCAACTGAGAAATTATAAGGTTGCCACACCTTCATTTTGTGGTGATGCCAGTGTACCTAAACATTTGATTGAAGCTGGGTTAAGGCTGTCAAACTGTAAAGCTGTTATTGCAATTACTAACAGTGAAGAAGCAAACTTAAAAATATCAGCGTTGGCAAGATTGTTAAACCCAGAAGTGGGTATTATCACAATGTCTAAGGTTGAGGTTTTTGAAGAAACCTTGGCAACATTAGGTGGGGAAGTACATATTGTAGATCCCTTTAAAATCTTTGCAAAAGTTCTGGCTGCTGCAATGCATAATCCAGGCTTTTATGCTTTTAATAAATGGTTGGTAAGAGAAAAAGGAGCGACATTAGAGCGATATATTGCCCCTCCAGTAGGAACCTGGATTGTTTGTGGTTATGGTCGTATGGGGCATGAGATCAACCGGGTTTTAAGTAAGTATGGTATTAAAACAGCTGTTATTGATCCTCATGATTCAAAAGAAGAAGAGCATATTGATCGTTATATTGTTGGAAGAACAACCTCAAAAACACTTGAACAAGCAGGGATTGAAAATGCTGTAGGTATTCTTTCAGGAACTGATGATGATGGGCATAATTTAGGTATTTTGCTTAATGCTCGTTATTTTAATAATGATTTATTTACTATTGTTAGGCAGAATAAACATGAAAATGAAGTAGCATTTAGAGCAACAAATGTTGATATGGTTATGCAGCCAACATTGGTTGCGGCTAGAAAAATATTATTCTTATTAATAGCGCCTTTGTTAAAACCTTTTTTTTATTATTTGTTAGAAAGTAAGCCAGGGCGACAGGGCGAAATGGAAAAGGTGATCAATTGTCTACGAAAAAAAGTGGGGAAGCAGGTGCCTCATTTAGTGACTATCCATTTTACAAGAGAAAAAAGTAGAGCTGTTGTGCAGTTGTTGGATGAAGATAAAAAAGTGACTTTAGGTGAGTTAATTCGGGACCCAAGGGCGCGAGACATACCATTAGATTTGGTGGTTTTTGTTATTAAGTCATCGGACCAGGAAATTGTATTACCCCCAGAAAGCTATGAGATACAAGAAAATGATGAGATATTATTTTGTGGAACGGGGTTAGCTTGTAGGTTGTTTAATGCAACAATTAACAGTGAATATAAGCTTTATTATGTTCAGCATGGAGTGTACAAGCCTAGAAGTTATTTGACTAATTGGTTGTTAACACGGAAAAACAAGAGACTGTTGGATAATTAGGGCAGGCATTTGTAGGGCGGACTTTAGTCCGCCATAAAGGTAGTATTTATAAATTGTGGTTTGTATATAACCATGAACAATCATTTAAACGCAGGCTAAGACCTGCGTTTAAATGATTTAGTTAAGCTTTTATATGTTTTTTTAGCTCTTTAGGCATAGAAAAAACAACTTTCTCTTCAATACCTTGTATTTCCACTGCATTATCGCCACCCCATTCTTTTAACTGGTCAATTACAGCTTGAACCAAAACCTCTGGAGCTGAGGCACCGGCTGTAACGCCTACCGTATCAATACCATCAAACCACGAATGTTGCATATCTTCATAGGTATCAATTAAATAAGCATCTTTACCTAATTGCTCAGCAATTTCACGTAAGCGATTTGAATTTGAACTATTAGGTGAGCCAACAACTAAGATAACGTCAGCTGTTTCAGCCAGGTCATGAACTGCATCTTGACGATTTTGTGTTGCGTAACAAATATCATCTTTCTTTTGTTCTTGAATAGAAGGCAAGTATTTATGTAAAGCATCCACCATAATTTGAGTATCTGTCATGGATAAGGTTGTTTGAGTAACATAAGCCAAGTCTTCAGGGTTGTTCACTTTTAAGTTTTTAACATCCTCAGGCGTTTCTACTAAATACATGCCGCCATTCGATCCAGCTAGCTTTTCATATTGCCCCATTGTACCTTCAACTTCTGGGTGCCCTTCGTGGCCAATTAGAATAGCTTCTCTTCCTGCTTTAGCGTGTTTTGCAACTTGAATATGAACTTTAGTAACTAGAGGGCAGGTAGCATCAAAAACAGTTAAGTTACGATCTTTAGATTCTTGTTGTACTTTTTTAGAGACTCCATGAGCACTAAAAATTAAGTATGAGCCTTCAGGTACTTCGCTGACATCTTCAATAAAAATAGCGCCTTTGTCTCTTAATCCTTCAACAACGGTACGATTATGTACCACTTCATGACGTACATAGATTGGCGCTCCAAATGCTTCTATTGCTTGGTCTACAATGTCTATGGCGCGATCTACACCAGCACAAAATCCACGAGGATTAGCGAGTTTAATTTGCATATAATTATTTGAGTTGGTTAGTTTGAGTGATATTTTAACTTAACTTTGTTTTTTGTACGAAAATTTATAAAAGACTAAAGACTAAAGACTAAAGACTAAAGACTAAAGACTAAAGACTAAAGACTAAAGACTAAAGACTAAAGACT
>CAJVYL010000056.1 GCA_913009265.1 uncultured Methylococcales bacterium | reverse complement strand
GCAACTAATGATTTTAATTTCATACTTTTCTCTGATTGTGTTTTTGTATGGGGCTATTGTGCTACGACAATGTGACAGTAATATGAATTTAGTATGACAGTTTTATGACAGTCTTTTTATATCACGTTATTAAACATCATTCATCGTTATAATAAAGGCAGTATTCCTAACTAATAATTTCAATGACTGAGCAATCCGATATAAATTCTACCCATACCGATGACAGCCTTGAGCAAAAAGCATTAGCTGAATTAAAGACTGAGCATTATAAAGAGGCAATAGAGCTTTATAGGCAACTATGGGAAACATCTGATAATAAAAAGTGGTCGCAACAATTAGCCTATTGTTACTTGCAACGAGCCTCGTCTTTTGCTGAAAGAAACATGTATCGAGAAGCATTAGTGCTTTGGGATAGCTATATTCAGTATGCAGAATCCCCAGAGGAAGCATTTGACCTTTATATATGCTGGCAGGTTCAAGCGCAAGATAGTGATAAAACCCAAAAAGCTTTAAAGCAATTATCAGCTCATCAAGTAGATCAACAATTTCCAGAGCTTGCCGCTCTTCTTGGTTGCTTAATACTGACAGAAAAACCTGAATTTAAACGAATTTTACCGCAAGACTCTATTTTTATTGCTCATCTAAAATTAGCTCAAGCCGCTTTACAGGCTCACCTTGATAATAATCAACAGCAGTTAAATGAAGCCTTAAAACAAATACCCTATCGTTCTGCCTTTAGGGATTTTAGGACATTATTAAATGCAGCTCAAAACCTTCCTCAATCAATCGAACAGGCAGCACCTAAAATACCTGTAAGCTCACCTTATTATCAGGTGTTTAACTTGTTACATTGCAGTACTTTTGAAGGTACAAAATTAGTTCAGCAATTAGCTAAATACAGTTACTCACAAACAAGAGAAATTGCTGAAATAAAAGGCTTTAATAATCAGCAACAACAATTTATAGAATCTTTAGTTCAATATCGGGATGATATAACTGATCAAGTAAAATTTAATACTCTGCTTCAATATCAATCATTATGGGCTACAGGTATAGCAGAAAGCTTTTGTAAAGCGATGTTAATACATTATCCCGAAGGGCATAAGGCTTTTAATAAACATTTTAATCATCTTAGTCGTTTTGAGGAAAATAGGTTAAAAGCACTCGCTTGTGAGAATAAGAGCAATAATATTGAGGCTGAACCATATTGGCGGCAATGTGTAGAAGCTCTGCAACATGAAGATGCTGATAATAATTTAAAAATCGCCTTAATTCTTCGTCATATAGCAGAGCTGCAAGATGATCTTGAACGTTGTAATCAATTGACGATTGAAAGTTTAGATTATGATGCTGATGATTTAGACAGTTATCTGCAAATATTGCATTATTTTAAACAGAATGCTTTAGGTAGAGCAGAGCATGATCAATGGTTGCAAACAAGCCTTGAGCATTTCCCTCAAAGTATTGAGCTACTTACCTTAGCTATTCAACAGGCAATAGAGAATAGGCAATATAAAAAAGCCAGTGAATATGCTTTAAAAATAACAAGCCTAGATCCTTTAAATCGTTTTGCTAAAGATATTTTATTTTCTAGTTACTTGGATCATGCCAGAAAATTGATTCAGGAGAAGGATTATCAAAGTGTTGAACATTATATTAATCAAGCCAAAGATTTACAGCTAGGCCAAAAATATCAAGCGCAAGTACAGTTGATTCAAGGGTTTTATGACTATGCAAACCAAGATAAAGTACAGGGCTTAACTTTAATAACTGAATCATTAACTAAAATACATAAAGATCCAGTTAATGCTTGCTTACAAGCAACAATGGAAGCTTTGTTAACGGCCTTGCCTGTTGCCAATATTTTGGAAGGAATAGAAACAGCTGACGATTATTTATTGTCAAAACAGCAGTTAAACCAAGTTATTCAACAGTTAAATTTTTATGCTAAAGATTTTGAGCATCAACTGTTATTATTAAAAGCATTGGATCGAATCACCCCCACCCTAACAAACTCCTTATCTCAGCAAAATTATGATGAGGCACTATTAATAGAGCTATCCAAAACACTGGAAAAAATTAATGCTTTTGAATTGTTACAACATTGTGCAAAATCAGCAGCAGAGAGATGGAATACCATTATTTGGCAGCACTACCTTATTTACTCAGAGCTAAAAGGAATGGCAGAGAAGTGCTCACCAGCACAAATTAATCACTTAGAAAAAGTACGAGAACAAGCGATTAATAATAAGGATGAGCGAACAAAAGTCTTAATAGATAGTTTTGTTGAACAATATTATCAAGCTCACTCAGAAACAAGTACGGGACTAGTTGAAAGTTTTTTTACTTTGCCTAGTGAAGACAATAGTGATGATGTTTATGTCGACCCGACTGAAGAATTATTTAAACATATCCCCGAAGATGAGTTACTTAAGATTATGGATAAATCAGATGAATTAATGATGGAAACAACACCAGAGCAATTAGTTGAGGAATTGACACATAATAGTGAAAAGAATGAACATATTTTAATAGCCATGATGCAAGACCCTGATTTATTTTCTGCTTTAATCGTGATTAAAGCAGCTATTAGCTTAAAAATTGATATAAAGCTTAGTGTTAATGATGTGCTTGGTTTTTTTAATGTTGAACGAGTCGTATAGGGTCAAGTTAATGAATATTATAAAAACGCCTTACCAAATACTTGATGTACAGCCATCAGCAACGGATGCAGAAATTAAACAGGCTTATTTGAGCAAAGTAAAAAACAACCCACCAGATCGAGATCAGTTACTATTTCAGTCAATACATGATGCTTATATTGCGATTAAAGACCTTAAAAGTCGGATAAGTTACGATTTATTTACGGTTCCCAGTATGTCTTTTGATGAACTCGTTGATCAAGCTTTAAAAACAACACAACAAAACACTATAAGCGCAAGGCAACTTAATACTTTGCTACAGCTGAGTATTGATGATTCAACTATCCAAAATGCTATTTCTCGGACTAAAAAACAATGAACTCTGATGTGGAAAAAAATAATTTGCTAGAGCAATTTCAAAGTTATTTAGAACAAAGTGGCGTTGACTCTGTCATAGCAAATGAACAACCTGATTTATATACCTTGTTAACTGAAATGGCCGGTTTAAAAACCGAAGTAAAAGCTGAGTCTCGACAGTTTAAAAATACACTTGATACGCTTAGTTCAGCTTTAGACACTATACAAACAGAAAATAAGCATTTAGCTGAAAGCTTACTTGAGTTAAAGCAGCAACAAGCTAAAGAAGAACGTGCGATGTTATTGGAACTCATTGATATTTATGATCGACTAAATACAGGAACTGATATCTTAAAAAATTACAGACCTGTTAAATCAATCTTCAAAAGTTCTAGAAAGCTGGATATAAAATTTATTAAAAGTTTTCATAAAGGCCAAGCGATGAGTCTTCGGCGCTTTGATCAGTTATTTCAGCGCTATCAAGTGAGTGCTATTGACTGTATAGAGAAACAATTTGACCCAACATTAATGATCGCTGCTGAAACAGGTAATAATCAACAATTTGGAAAAGGTATCGTGCTAGAGGTTTTACGTGATGGGTTTCTTTATAAAAACCAAGTGCTAAGGTTGGCAGAAGTTAAGGTAAATAAAAATATTTAGAAATGTACACAAAATAATTTTCACATACCCCATGTAGCCTTGATGAAATGGAATGGAATCAAGGTTTATCTATCAATCCCCTTGATTTCGCTTCGCTGCATCAAGGCTACATAATAAACACATCATTATGAACGACATTATTATTGGAATAGATCTAGGAACCAGCAATTCGGAAGTTTCGGTTGTAGAGCAAGGAAAAGTAACGGTTATTGCTGATGGCGATAAAAAGATTCTGCCGTCCTATGTTGGTCTTGATGATAGCGGTAATATTATTGTCGGTGAACTAGCTAAAAACCAGTATTTGCTTTATCCCGAGCGTACCATTAAATCAATTAAACGATTGATGGGTAAAAATACTCAAGTCAACCTGGCAGATCAACAATATTCGCCTCAGGAAATATCAGCCATTATTCTTAAGCATTTAAAACAGATTGCAGAAAAGTATTTAGAGCAAACTGTGAATAAAGCGGTCATTACCGTGCCAGCTTATTTTTCAGATGCTCAACGCCAAGCAACACGTGAAGCAGGAGAAATTGCAGGCTTAGAAGTAGTGCGAATGATTAATGAGCCTACTGCTGCCGTATTGACTTATGATGCGAACCAGCAACAGAAAAAACAAGTATTGATCTATGACTTAGGTGGTGGCACTTTTGATGTCTCCGTGGTTAATATCGAATCAGGTGTGATAGAGGTACTCTCTAGCCATGGTGATAATCATTTAGGGGGCGATGATTTTGATCAGAAAATCATAAGCTACCTACTCGATCATTTACAATCGACTTATGCCGTTGATGTTCGCCAACACAGTAAAGCGATGGCGCGTATCAACCATGCCGCTGAAAAAGCAAAATTGATCTTATCTGATCAACCTTATGTACAAATTGATGAAGAATATTTGCTGGAGCATGAGGGCGCGGCAGTTCATTTATCCATTGAACTCTCGCGAGCGCTATATGAAGAAATGATTGAAGACTACCTTAATCTGACCATGGATGCGGTGGATACAGCAATGAAAGGTGCAAAACTTACTGTTGCCGATATTGATGAAATCATTTTAGTAGGAGGGTCTACGCGTACGCCTTGTATTCGTCAAAGACTGTTAAATGAATTTGGTTTTGAACCTCATGGCGAAGTTGATGCTGATTTATGCGTCACAATGGGCGCTGCGATACAAGCGGCGATAATTAATGGGCAGCAGGTTGATAAAGTCTTAGTTGATGTTACCCCTTATACTTATGGAACCAGTGCAATAGGTCTTTTAAGAGGTGAATCATATCCTTTTACTTATGAGCCTATTATTCATAAAAATAGCGTCTTACCCAGTCGAAAAACTGAAGCTTTTGTAACTAACCAAGATGGTCAGGAATTTGTTGATATAACAATTTATCAAGGTGAAGACCCCGATGCTTTAAACAACGTAAAAATTGCTGAGTTTAGGGTTGAAGGTTTATCTGATGCAAAAGCAGGAAATGTAATTACGCTGACTTTAGAGCTTGATTTAAATGGCATATTACAAGTTTCAGCAGAGGAACGAATCACAGGCTTAAGAAAATCCATTACCATTAATAATGCACTTTCTAATTTTGAAAGTGGATCTGTAAAAGTAGCGACTCAGCGTATTTCAGCTTTATTTGGCAAACTAGATGCTAGCTTATATGAGCAAGATAAAACTCAAGAAAGCAATAATATTCATCCTGAAATAGAAGCCGCGCAAGCACTTATTACTAAAGCTGAAAATTTATTTGCCACAATTTCCAGTGAAGATAAAGAAGATATGCAGGTTTTAATTGAAGCACTAAAGACTTGTATTGATGTTGAAGATATTACTGGACTAGAAAAACCATTATCTGAGTTGAATGATATTATCTATTATTTGGAATCATGATAGAGCGCTGCCCATGCTGTAAGGGACGATTAAAAGAAAATAATGTTTGTTCGCGTTGCCAAGCGGATTTGAGCAGTCTTATTAATGCTCAAAAAGCAGCCAAAACCTGGCTTTCTAAAGCACTACAATTTTTATTGTCTAATAAGATTGAGCAAAGCTGTATTGCTATAAAGCGATCGCTATACTTCGAAGAAACTGCAATCGCAAAAAGCTTTTATGATTTTTTAATTCAACAACAGATTACAGAAGTTTTAACATTGCTGGCACAAGCAGATGTTATATCAGCAAAAAAGAGACTTTACCAAATACGTCTATTAATTCCCTCTAGTAAAAAATTACAACAATTAGATGGTTTTGCTAATTATCTGTTATTAGCAAAGTAATAATGAGCGTGAGGTTCTAGTCTAGCCTTAATCAAGTGAAGCTAAAGTATCACTTGCTAAGTTAATAATATTGGACTGTCGAACGCTTTAACACTTTCTGATTTAACTCACTCCGAAATAGATTGGCAAGTAGCACCAAGGGCGTATAAGTTTTTCCGATTGATTAATATTATATTTTCAGAAAGATTCTTTAAATAAAATTAGTGATTAATTAAATTTCGGTTATTTGACTTATCAGTATATGGCAAATGCCTTAAAACAACCCTTAAAAAGACTGTAATAGCTTGATTTATAGGCAGTATAAAAAGACAAAACTAATGGTAGTATCAACTTTCATGCCATTATTAGCGTCATTTTGTCGCGCGACAATCCACCACATTTTCAAAGCAAACTTTGTTCTCTATTCTTAACCCAACTCGTAAGTATTTATGAGTCTAACTTTTTTAATGTGAACTTATATAGAGAAACTGCCATGAAAACTCAAAACATTATCCTAGCGCTTATTTTATCAACTGTAACTGTTACTGCTGTTGCTGTATCGACTGAGCAAGAAAAAGATGTTAAATCTGTTGCTTGGTATACTGCAAATGTAAGAGCCGCTCGAGCTCAAAACAAAATATGTTTTGATGACCCTAGCATACAAGAATCTACTACATGTAAAAATACACTGCATGCATTAAAAATGGTTTATGTAGGTGTTGGAAACTAATTTATTGCTAATTAAAAGGCATGAGAGTGTTGATCACTTCATGCCTTAGTTTATTAAAATTTTTACTGTTTTAACAGATATAAGGCTGAAATATCATCATCACCCCTTCCTTGTTTCATTAGCTCCTCATAGTCTAATATAGTTTTATCGGTTAAGTTTAGAGCTGTTGATGTTTGTTTAGCCATATTCTGGCATATTTTTAAATCTTTATGATGTAACGCTAGTTTAAAACCCGGCTCAAATATGTTGTTTGTCATACTTTCTCCCCGATGCTGCAAAAACCAATTCCCTGCTGCGCCCCCAGAAACAACCTCAATAACTTTTTCCATATTTAAGCCTTGGGCTTGACCAAAAGCTAATGCCTCAGTCACCGCTTGGTTAATACCTGCAGCCATTATTTGGTTTACAGCTTTGGTGCTTTGACCACTGCCAACCTTTCCCATATGAACAATGCGCGAGCTGATAGCCTCTAAAACTGGACGAACAGTTTCTAAAGCCGTTTCATCTCCACCCACCATCACTGATAATGTGCCATTTTTTGCACCTTCTACACCACCAGATACAGGGGCATCAAGAAATTCCACTTGTTTACTTGCTAAAATAGCAGCTGCTTTAATGGCTGTTTCCTTACTCACTGTAGACATATCGACAACAATCGAATGAGCTTGAAGCGATGGAGTAATGGTTTTAACAATTTCTAAAACATCATTATCGGCAGAAATACAAAGTAAAACAATATTAACATGCCTTGCTAATTCCTCTGCTGATTTAAAAAAAGGGATATTGAGTTGGCAGGATAAATCTTTTGCCTTATGTTCCGTTCGATTATAGATAGCTGATAACAACCCTGCTTTGGCTAAATTATCAGCCATACCTGCACCCATTGCACCTAAACCAATTAATCCTACTTTCATTATTTTTCCTTTAATACTGCCAATTCATTATGATGATTTTACGACATAATAGTGGCACTCGGTGGAGTGATCTCTCTTCTATGATAAAATAGATTTATTAAATTAATTTCTAATTAGAGAAAATACTTATGTTTGATCCAAAATCAATTGATGATATGGCTAGTCGACTAGCTGATTCGCTTCCTTCTGGTCTAAGCAATATAAAAGAAGATATGGAAAAAAATTTCCATGCTATTTTACAAGGCGCGTTAGGGAAGTTAGATTTAGTGACTAGAGAAGAGTTTGAAGTGCAAAAAGCTGTTTTAGCTAAAACACGCTCTAAATTAGAAGCATTAGAAAAACGTGTTGATGAAATGGCAGCTAAGTAAATAGCTTTTTATTTCCTCTGGCTAAAATAACACTAGGTTTAGTCGTTGTAGCCTTGATGAAACAAAGTGGAATCAAGGAATATTGAAAACCTTTGATTTCGCTTCGCTACATCAAGGCTACATTACTTTAATTATCTTCAAATAAGTCCATCTGTCGATAATTTAATAATTGTGTCTGATTATTAAATGATGACAAAGATACACCTAGCAAACGTACTTTCCGCCGCCCAATCTCCGTATTTGTTAATAAACTTTCAAAAACAGCCATGCAATCAATAGAATTAGAAACTATGGATGTTAGCGTTTTGCTTCGCGTTATTTGCACAAAATCATGATATTTTATTTTTATAGTGATGGTTTGTGCTTTTAGTTCTTTTTCATTAAGTTTTTTTAGTGCTTTTTTTAACAGTTGCTGTAAATGATTCAGAACCTCTGCACGGTCTTTAATATCAATTTGAAAGGTTGTTTCCACACCAACTGATTTACTTTCTCTGTGATTATTAATGGCCCTAAGATCAATGGCTCTTGATATATTGTAGTAATGTTGCCCCGACTTTCCAAAATGCTGGGTTAAGAAATGGAGTGACTGCTGCTTTAGATCCCATCCTGTTTTAATAGCCAAATCATGCATTTTCTTTTCAGTCGCCTTACCTATGCCATGAAATTTTCCTACATTTAAAGTTTCAACAAATTGCTCACCCTGCTTAGGGGTAATTAAATATAAGCCATCAGGCTTATCCATATCTGAGGCAATTTTAGCTAGAAATTTATTGTATGAAACACCTGCTGATGCAACTAACCCTGTTTTACTTAAAATAGACTTTTTTATATCTTTAGCTATTAAGGTCGCCGAGCCGTGATGGGATGAATTTTGGCTAACATCTAAATAAGCTTCATCAAGAGATAGAGGTTCATACAATTCTGTATATTTAGCGAATATCTGACGAATAAGAATAGAGGCTTGTTTATAAGCTTCAAAACGAGGTTTTACAAAAATTGCTTGTGGACATAGCCGATAAGCTTGGGAAGATGACATGGCAGAATGAATGCCAAATTTTCTAGCTTCGTAACTACAGGTGGCAACTACGCCACGACTATCTGGTTTCCCACCGACGATAATGGGTTTGTTGCGGTATTCTGGATTGTCTCGTTGCTCAACGGCTGCAAAAAAAGCATCCATGTCGATATGGATGATTTTTCTACCTTGCTCAGCCATAAAAGCTACTCTTTTATTTTAGGCAACTCTAGATCTTCAGTTAAACCCCAATCAGAAAATGGGAATGGTATCTGGTCTGTATTGTAAGTTAAAAACAATAAGATATGATACAAATAGGCTGAAAGTGTACGCCCAAAACTAAGAATGTTTTGATTTGGCGTACCTGTTAATAAAGCCGAGGCAACTTGTAATAAAATAACTGTCCACAGCAATATTCGAACTAAGCTGACGACTACGGTAAAAACTAGCATAAAGAAAATACGCTTCCATGTGCTAATTTTTTTTATATTGTCATTTATTTCATGTTGCATGCTAAAACCTATTTTAACCTTTATTCATTAAATCACGTAAATCAAGAGCAGAGGCATTGGCTCTGGCAATATAGTTTGCCATTGCAAGTGAGTAGTTAGCCGTTATTCCAAAACCGTTACCATTTAAGACCATAGGGCTAAGAATAGGTGTTAATGCATTTTGGAGTGCTCGAATCATATTATCTAATGTATTCATCGCTCTTTTATCTAAAATAATATCTTCAAAATCAACTTTAATAGCTTGTAAGATATGCATTAATGCCCAGCTAGCCCCGCGCGCCTCATAAAATACATCATCAATTAATAGCCAAGGTGTTTTGCCTACGCCTTTTTCAAATTCTTCAACATTTTGCGGTGCTTTTTGTCCACTTGGGTCATAAAGAATACCCGCTGCACCAGCAAACCGGTCTGAACTTGCTGTTAATTTTGTAGATAATCCACCCAAACGTTTAATGATTACCTCTAAATAGGTCCATAAGTTATCTGAGCGAGAATAAAACTGTGCCCGTCTTTCATCGCCAGTAGGATTTTGTAGGCGCTTCATGTATTTATGTAGAAACTTAACCCCTTTGTCGTATTCTGACTCTGATGAAGGTAAGGCCCAAGAGTTGGGTTCATAGTAAAAATAAGGCTCAGCAACACCTAAGTCTTTATCTTCTACTGATTGTGATTGATCTCGGGCAAAGTGGTTTCTTAACGCTGTTGTACCGTCACGTAGCATTACCAAGGCACCATATTCCCAGCTACGAATATTATCTAAAAATACCCCTGGTGGTGCCACATCATTTGAAATGTAGCCGCCTGGTTTTTCCATTAATACTTCAGCCATATGCGCTAAAGTATTGGTGTAAACAAAGCCAATGGGCATATTGTCTGAACCACTTTTTTCCAGGTATTGAACGGCGGCTTCTCTTACATCAAAAGTATCTGGTTCATCTCCCCACCAAATGCCAAGCACGAGCATAACAATAAGCGTTACGCCTAATAAGGATCCAAAAAACCAAAGGATTCCCTTCGATCGAGCATCTTCTGTGGCTGTACTGTCTGTCATTTTCGTATTGTCCCTAGGTAACAAGTATGAATAAATTTCTTATGGAAAATGCTTGCAATAATAACAGATTTTAGGTTTGGTCAGACTTCTTTTTTGCCTTAGGGTGGGCTTTGTCATAGACTTCAGCTAAATGTTGAAAGTCTAAGTGGGTGTATATCTGAGTAGTGCTTAGGTTACTGTGCCCTAATAATTCTTGCACAGCACGAATATCATGGCTTGATTCAAGTAGATGGCTAGCGAAAGAGTGTCGCAACATATGAGGGTGAACATGTTCGGGTAAACCAATTTTTTTGCACCAACGGTTCAATCTAAGTTGAATGCTCCGCTGTCCAAGACGCTTACCTTTATTGGAAATAAAAACAGCCAAATCAGTTGTATTTGTACGATAGAGAAACCATTTTTTTAAAGCTGTAACGGCTTTACCTCCAATGGGTAAAATTCGTTGTTTTCCTCCTTTACCTTTTAATACACGTAATTCTCGCTCAGAAAGGTCTATATCATCCATATTTAAATCAGCAAGCTCACTTAATCGCAAGCCTGAAGAATAAAAAAGCTCAAACATAGCTAGGTCACGTATTTCTAGAAATGAGTCGGGTGGGCTATCTAATATGCCTGACATTTGATCAACATCAAGTACTTTAGGGAGCTTTCTTTCTTGCTTTGGGGCTTTAATCTGCTTAGCTGGATTATTTTGAACTAGCAGCTTTTTTAACAGATAGTTATAAAAACTACGGATAGCTGAGAGTTCTCGCTGTAAAGATTTGCTTGATAAGCCTTTTCTATGCCGATTGGCGATATGATTTCTTATATCGATAGGCAGAACACCTTGCCATTGCTCGATTTGATGAGCTGCGCAATAGCTTACCAACTGTTTAATATCACGCTGATAACTTTTTAAGGTGTGCTCTGAAACCCTCTTTTCAAACTCTAAATACTTAAAATAATCAGTTAATATTGTTTTTTCAGAGGGAAGCATTAATGGATCTAGTCTAAAAGCGCTATTAATCGTGTGGCAATAACTTCACTCATTTGAGTTAGAAATAAATTCCCCATACTGTAATGGAACCGGGCATCTTCTTTACTACCGATGGCAATAAGGCCTTCTAAACCAGTAAAAGCCATTGGAATAATTGCACAAGACTTTATTTCTGTTGCTACATCGCCAAATAAAAATTTAGCCTGGGCCAAAGTTGGACGACCACATTTTGCTTGGTTGCTGCTTAATATTTGGATAAAGTGTTGCAAATTTTCATCATCAATTTCAACAAAAACATCACTGTTTAATGATTCGGTATCTTGTTTGATAATACGTACAGAAGAAAAATCAGTTAAAAAACACTCTTTAAACACTTTATCAAGATTAATAACTACCTCATCAACAGAATGGGCCTCCATTAATGCTAAAGTAAGCTCATGCATTTGATTGAGTGTTATGTCATTATCTTTCGCTATTTCAATTAAAGCCGTTAATTGGTTTTCCAATTCTTTATGTTTACCTCTAAAAATCTCTAGTTGCTTAGAAATTAAAGAAACAGCATTGCCACTAGGGTGTGGAATACTCATATTTTCTAACAGCGCTAGATGCTGATGAAAAAATTCAGGGTGTTCGAGTAAATAAGCTTCTATTTGAGCTGGCTGGAGGTCAGTAGCTTCAATTGATGTTATTTTGTCACTCATAATTCTATTTGTCCTTCAAAAACGGATTTTGCTGGCCCTTTCATAAAAACAGCTTGCCCAGGCCCTGCCCAATTTATTTCTAATTGCCCACCTGGTAATTCTACTGTAATGTTTTCTTGGTCTAGTTGCTTTTGCTCTATTCCAATAACTACAGCAGCACATGCCCCACTACCACAGGCCAAAGTTTCGGCAGCACCGCGTTCGTAAACACGTAATTTAATATGCTGACGATTTATAATTTGCATAAAACCAATATTAGCTCTTTCTGGGAAAAAAGCATGACTTTCTAATGCTTCACCTATTTTAGCCACTGGCTCTGTATTAATGTTTTTAACCGTTATAACAGCATGAGGGTTCCCCATAGAAACTGCTCCAAAAACTATTTCAGTATGATTGACGGATAGTTTATAAGACAACGCTTGTTGCTCTGTAGCTAATGGAATTTCTTTAGGTAAATGCCTAGGAACACCCATATTTACAGTAATTAAATCATCATTATCAAAAGTGAGAATTAATTGGCCAGAATCAGTATCTACAGTAATTTTATCTTTTGTGGATAATTTTTTGTCTCTGACAAACCGAGCAAAACAGCGAGCCCCGTTTCCACATTGAGCGACTTCACTACCATCAGCATTAAAAATACGGTATTTAAAATCGGCATTAGTATTAACAGGCTTTTCAACTAACAATAATTGATCGCAACCAATACCAAAGTTTCTATCAGCAATAAATTTTATTTGACCAGATGTTAATGAAATATTTTGGTTGATAGCATCAATAACAACAAAGTCGTTACCTAAACCATGCATTTTAGTAAATTTAATCATACTGCTTTGTACTTGAAATTAATAAAACAAACTATGTAGCCTTGATGCAGAGAATCAGAATCAAGGCGTGTTAAATGCTAACCTTGATTCCACTTTGTTTCATCAAGGCTACATAAGGTATGTATTAAGGTAATAGTTTTTCACCTTGCCAAAGTTGAGGAATGGACTCTCTTTCTCTGATTAAGTGAATATCCGCCCCATCAACCATTATTTCAGCAACTTTAGGCCTTGAGTTATAGTTGGAGCTCATAGTAAACCCATAGGCTCCAGAAGAACGAATAGCTAATAAATCATCTTCAGAAAGTTTTAATGTCCGTTCTTTACCTAAAAAATCACCTGTCTCACAAACTGGGCCAACAATATCCCATATTTCTTCGTTTGCTTTGCTATCTTTATTGACTGGCACAATATCTTGCCAAGCGCTATAAAGAGAGGGGCGAACCAAATCATTCATTGCGGCATCGACAATGGCAAAGTTTTTATGTTCTGTTGGTTTTAAATATTCAACTTTAGTGACCAAGATTCCTGCATTACCTGCGATAGCTCTGCCTGGCTCTAAGGCTATTTCATATTTATTATCGCCTAAACGCTCTAAAATAGCTGAAACGTAATCTGCTGGTAAAGGTGGTTGCTCATCTTTATAACGAATGCCCAACCCACCGCCTAAATCTAAATGGTGTAGCTCAATACCTTCTTGTTTTAAAGTATTGACTAGGTCGATCACTTTATCTAAAGCGGCTAAAAATGGAGCAGTTTCAGTTAATTGTGAGCCTATATGACAGTCAATCCCTATGACTTTAATATTGTCCATTTTTGCAGCACGACGATATTCAGATAAAGCTTGTTCAATATCAATACCGAATTTATTTTCTTTTAGGCCGGTTGAAATATAAGGGTGTGTTTTAGCATCTACATTAGGATTAACTCTAAATGAAACAGCTGCAACCATACCTAA
>CAJVYL010000055.1 GCA_913009265.1 uncultured Methylococcales bacterium | reverse complement strand
AGAATTACTTTTCGAGTAAAAATAGGTTGTTCAACAAAAATGTAATGTGCTTTTAAAAATATGCCAGTTCCACCACCCAACGTTCAGCATTAAGATTGATTCAACAATTAAGGAGGTAAAATGGAATGTGAAATTAGTAAGGTAAGAAATTTGTTCGCGAAATTATGCCAAGAACCAAAACACCTTTTTCCTGAGTTGGAGAGAAAACTTCAAGTTTCAAAAGAGCATGGGGTATATGTTCTTTATCGTAATGATGATGTTGTTCATGTAGGGAGAACATTGCGAGGGAAAGAAGGGCTAAACCAACGTCTAAAAAATCATTTATATGGTTCATCATCATTTGTGAAAAATTTTTTGAAAGATAAGGCATTATTAAGAGGTGAAGAATTTCAATATCAATATATCTTAGTCGAATCACCTAGAGATAGAGCTCTTTTAGAATCCTATGCGATAGGAAGTTTATGCCCAGAACATCTAGGTCTATCTGAATAGGAAATGGCAAATCAGTCGAATAAGTATTGGTTGTGATAGTTGCTTATCATTAAGACTACAATGTATGCATATTGTTAGTTTAATAAAAAATAAAAGTCGTCTTTTTTAGTGTCTGTTGGTAATATAACTTATTGATTTTAAGACGGTAGATGCAGGTTCAATTGCCGCTGTTACTTTGGTACTGTTCGATTTCAAAACAAGGAATCGAACAGCATGCTTTTAGATGATTATTCAGCAATTTTTTTGCTTAAAAAAATTTGTGGCGTATTTGTGACAATCACCAGACATATATAGTCGTATATAGTCCACTTGTTTTTTTATGGAGTTGGGACTCTGCGGGACTTGAGCGGACTATGATTCCAGAATCAAGGGTTCGAATCCCTTGCTCTCCGCCATTTAATTTATTGAAAGATAATGTCTTTTGTTATGCCTGCATTGCTTTAGGGTATTTTTAACAATGGAGCTAGCCCCGCTTATACTTTAGATAATTGCAAATAACTATAGTAGATTATAATTATTACCCAATAAATGTACATTGGGGAATGTAGGTATTATTAAGTGGATAGCAGGAAGAATTCAATAACTCAAATTATTACTGGTTTTGATAGTGCTTGGACAGATAAGAAAAATCAGCCGGGAGCAATTGCTAGTATCATCCAGTATGCCAATGGAGAAAGACGTTGGATGGAACCGAGGCTGGCGACCTTTAGTCAAGCTAAAACCATTATATGTACCCTGTCAGAACAATCACCTTTTCACTTTGTAGTTATAGATCAACCAATAGTTGTACGAAACCAGACCGGTAGTCGTCCTGTTGATAAAGTTGCAGCTTCTTTGGTTAGTAAGCTCAAGGGTGGGGTACAGCCTGCAAATCGTGGTAAGGAAACAATGTTTGGCGATAATGCGCCAATATGGAAATTGCTTAGTAATCTTCCCCATAAACAAACTCCTTGGCAAGCCCGCAAAGAAGGTCAAATTAATCATAAATCGGTTCCACTGAAAATTATTGCAGAGTGTTATCCAGCTTTAGCATTGCCTGGATTCATTCCATTTTTCTTT
Source organism: uncultured Methylococcales bacterium (assembly GCA_913009265.1). Taxonomy (GTDB): domain Bacteria; phylum Pseudomonadota; class Gammaproteobacteria; order Methylococcales; family Methylomonadaceae; genus QPIN01. Next base: position 12,513 of record CAJVYL010000055.1, on the reverse strand, counting down.
ACTAGAGGTAAAGGGGCTAAATATAACCCAGCGAATAAGAAGAACTTTAATATTGAAGATTGGGTTTGTATTTGTGAGTTTATTGAAAATTATGCTAAAGAATTTGACATAAAAGGTTTATCAGAATGGGCTCAGTTAACAAAAGTTATTAAGTCTCCTACAAAATCAGATCAAGACAGGCTGGATGGTGCAATTTGTGCAGTAATTGGTTATCACTGGTATCAGTATGGAACAAAGAAAAATGTAATTATTGGTGATATACAAACTGGGTATGTCATCACCCCTGTTATTCCTAGTGTAACTGAAATTTTAAGCCAGTCTGCAAAAATGAGAGAAGTTCCCGTTAATATCTCGTGGTGTGAGGCTGATTGTGCGCTGGAGAATGTAAAAATTTCTTCATCTATCAAGGTAGAGGGTCAACAAGTTACAAATCATAACTTAGTAACAGTTGAAGCTAACATTCAGTCGGTGAAAAGGACTGTCGATTGTAAGCCTTCTGATGTACTAAACAAATTAGTTGTTATGAATTACTTAATTCAAATTGCTGTGCTACGAAAAACTGTCACATATGGGACTTGTCTTGAATATTTTAATTTGCCGTGCAATCAAGGGACTGTTGGTGTTTTAACAAGGGTGTTAGATGTAATTGCAGATCAGGCTGTACTTGAGGGTAAACCAAATATCTCTGGTTTGGTAGTCAATAAAAAAGAAGGCTTACCAGGAAGTGGTTTTTTTAAATATACCAATTTAGCTAAAGATACAACTAAACAAGCTAAACAAGATTTTTTTAATCAAGAGGTATTAGCGATATGGAATTATTCTTGGTAAGAAAAAGTCATTTGAATGCGCTAGAAGTTTATGTGTATTGTTATTAATAATAAACCGGCCTCCATTCGTTATTAAATTTAGTTTTTTTATGTTTGCTGTTGACTAATAGGAATAACGAATTTAAAAATAGAGCCGCCATTAGCAGAATGTTCAGCCCATATTTTACCCTGATGCAGGTTGATAATTTCTTGGGAGATCGCTAAGCCTAAGCCAGTACCACCAGCATTGGTCTTAGTCTGACTACTTTGAATAAACTTATTAAATACCTGTCCTAGCTCACCCTCAGGAATACCAATGCCATCGTCCTCCATACTAAAGGTAAGTGCAGGCATGTCATTAAATATAGTATTGGTGGTAGTGATTAAGATAGTTTTTTGTTCTGGCGTAAATTTAATTGCATTAGATAATAAATTAGTTATAACTTGACCTATGCGAGCTGAATCGCATTTTGCTCGATCATCTTTGCAAATTGCAAGTTTGATTTGTAATTGGTGTTCTACAATACGAGATTCCTGTTCTGCTAAGCAAGAGTCTAAAATACTAGATAATTGGCATTCTTTAAGCTCAAGCTTCATGAGTGTTGCTTCTAGTTTAGATAAATCCAATAAATCATTTAATAAGTTTAATAAACGCTCACCACTCGTATGGATTCGCTCAAAGTATTTTAAGTTCTTTTCTTTGTCTTGCTTATCTATATTCTTAATTCCAAAGTGAGAAAAACTTAATATACCGTGCATAGGCGTGCGTAACTCATGTGACATATTAGCTAAAAATTCAGATTTTGATTTGTTGGCGGCTTCAGCTGCTTTTTGTAATTGAATTAGTCGTAATTCATTTTTTTTCCGTTCAGTTATATCTAATATAGAACCTGTGGAATAAAGCGGTGTTCCATCCTCTGTATAAACAGTTTCACAACGTTCATTAACATACTTAATTGTGCCATTTTGTAGTAATAAGCGGTGTTCAATATCAAAAGTATTATGGTTTGTCATTGAATCAATGTATGCGGAATTAACGAATGCCCTATCCTCAGGGTGAACTGCTTCTATAAAGTCTTTATAGAATGGCTGTACGTTATTATTATCTATTTCAAGGATTTTATAGACCTCGGGGGACCATTCCAACAAATTGTTATTGATAAAGTGAGTCCAACTCCCCAAATGAGCAAGTTGTTGTGCCTGGTTTAAAATTTTTTCATTTTTCTTAAGTAGGGCTTCATCTTGTTTTCTTTTGGTAATATCTCGGGCTAAGGCGCTAAAAACAGATTGACCATTTAAAATGAAATGGTTGATGCTAGTTTCAACAGGTATGACCTTGCCATTTTTATGGATATGAAAATCTTCAATAGTGATTGATTCACCTACCTTTAAATTAATCCATAATGTATTTAATTTTTCGTGTGAAACAACTGTTATGTCATTGATAGAAAGTTGTAATAGTTGTTCTCGGCTATAACCTAAATCATCACAACTATTTTGATTTATATCGAGAATATTCCCTTTTATATCATTTAAAAAATAACAGTCGGTTGTTTGGTTGATTAGCTGTTTAAAGCGAGACTCTGATTGTTTAAGTTGCTTTGCATTGTTTGAAATTTGTTCTTTTTGTATTAATAAATAAAACAATAAAAAAGAAATAACAATACTAATTACAGGGCCTCTAGACAAATAACTGATAATAATTCTTTTTTTATCAGACTGATATGTATTGACTAGTTCAATGCTTGGATAGAATGATAATTGCCATTGCTTATTAGCAATTTCCAGGGAATGTTGATGAAAAAATAAAGGGTGTCTAGGTTCTTGGGTTGCATCACTAATTGTCATCGACAAGCTGTTTCCTTGATCAATCTCATTTAGATAAACTTTTAGTTGTTTATCTAAATGAGATTGAGACAGGGAGCGGGTAATATTAAGAACATGATCCATCCGTAATACAATTTCAACTAAACCCAAAAGAGCATTGTTTTTGTAAACAGGATAAAAAATTAAAACTGCTTTTTGGTTTTCTTGTTCTTGAGTAATTGTTAAGGGGGAGCTAACAGAAAAACCAGACTGGTTTGTTATATTATCAATAGCAGATTTTGATACCGGCACACTAGCAGAGTTGAGTCCAAAAGCCATTTTATTGCTTTCAAAGGGTTCTATATAATGTAGGGGAAAGTAAATATCTTTTTTTGATGAAACTTGAGTTTTAATATTGGAGCTATTTATACGTTCTAATATAGCAAAATCATCAAAGCCTTTAGTTTGCATTTCTTTTTCATAAGCATTTCTTTTTTCTTGGGTTATTTTAGGTAGCCAGGCCAGGGCTTTAATTTCTGGATGATTTTTTAAAATCACATTAGAAAAAGATTTAAATTCTTCTCGACTAACAAAATCACTGCCATCAAAAAAAGCTTGCATAGCACGTGCTATATCAAGGTCTGCCTCAATAACTTGTTTGAATATATTAAAGAATTTATCCGATGTCTGATCAAAAGACTGTATGGAATACTCTGTTTGCTTTGATATGGATATTTGATAGGCTGAAAATGAGACAAAATTTATCAGCAAAAAAACCAGTACAGGTATGGAGAATAATTTTAGATTCATTGACGTTTTTGTTGCGTTAATATATTTATATGAAGGCAGTTGGGAAGAGGAAATTAGTTTTTCTTTAATTGCTAATATATAAGGCTGTATAAGCTCTATTTAATATAGAGTATAGATAATAAAACTATAAATTCAATGGTTATTGTTTAATGGCGAAGAAGCAAGTACAGCATACCTATTGTTGAATGATAGCGGACTGAGTTAGTTAACCCAATCAGGGCGGAGAGGAAGGTTTGCAGAAAATAATGCTGATTAAAATTAATTTAGCATTTGTCGGATATGTTCAATTTCATCTTTTGCCTGATCAAGAATATTAATGCTCTGATCAATATCTAAATTTCCTGAGACTAACTTTTGATAAGCAGGTAATTCATCCATTTTAGGCATTTTCTTCAGATCAATTTTACCGATAAAACTATGGAGTTGAGAAATCATAACAATATCGCTGTAATCAGCTGTATTACCACTGTCTCGTCGCCAACTTTCTGCATGAGTAATTACATCTTCAAAGTCAGTTGGGAAATCCCATTTTCTGATGATTTGTATTCCAATTTCAACACGTAATTTTTTTACTGTTTCAGCTAAATCTTTAGGGTTTTCCAGAATATCAGGGTGCTTATCTGCATAGGTTAAAATGGGCACAATACCAATATCATGTATTAACCCAGCCAGCATAGCTCTATCAGGGTCAAACCCAGGTGTTTTATGGGCAAACACTGCACTAATAGATGCAACATAACTACTGTGAGCCCATAGTTCTTGCATTTTTTTTCTAATAAGTGGGGATTTTGCTTTAAATACTGCTTTCATAGCAAAGGCTGTAATAATATCTTGAGATGCTTTAAGGCCAATTCGAGTTAGAGCTTCTGGGCAACTTTCAATTTTTCGTCGTCCTCTGTAAAGAGGGCTATTAGAAATTTGTATTAAGCGAGCTGTAATGGCTGGATCTGTTTGAACTACTCGTGCAATTTTAGAGTTATTTGCTTTATCATCATTAATGGCTCGACGAATTTTAAAGGAAACATCGGGGATAGTAGGTAAAGCAAGCTTATCAGATTGCATAAATTTATAACAATCGAGAAATAAACGATTTTTAGCTAAACTGGCTGCTGTTTTTCTTGTGTTATCTAAGGTCGGCATATACAGAAAGATTGCTGTCTTGCAAAAAAAGTGAGACTTTAAAGTAAGACGATTCTAATTTTTGTCATCAACAAATATGATTTTAGTTTAAAATTATCGCTTTCGTGAAGAATTGTAATATTAAATGACTAAAGAACAGGCGTTGATAGAGGCTGATATTATCACAACCTTGCAAACTATTAGGGACTATATTCGGTGGGGGGCAAGTCAATTATCAGAAAAAGATGTTTTTTTAGGACATGGTATAGCGACACCCTTACATGAATCAGCGGCACTTGTTTTACATGCAATTCACCAACCTTATAATCTTGATGAAAGTTATATGGGGGCAGTGTTAACAATAGAAGAGCGTAAGCAAGTCGTTCATTTATTTACGCAACGCATAACTGAACGCAAGCCAGTTGCCTATCTAACTAATGAAGCAACTTTTGCGGGCTTATCATTTTATGTTGATGAACGTGTCTTAGTTCCACGGTCTCCGATTGCAGAATTAATTGAGCAACGATTTGCACCTTGGATAGATGAAGAACAGGTTTTTAATGTTCTGGATTTATGTACTGGGAGTGCTTGTATCGCTATAGCATGTGCTTATGCTTTTCCTGAAGCACAAGTTGATGCTGTTGAATTATCAGATGATGCCATTGAAGTTGCAGGGATCAATATTGAAAAGCATGACTTAACTGAAGAACTAGGACTGTATCAGTCAGATCTTTTTAATGACTTACCAAAAAAACAATATGATGTCATTGTAACTAACCCTCCTTATGTTGCAATACAGGAATGGGAAGAGCTTCCAGCTGAATATCATAAAGAGCCAGAAATGGGGTTTACAGGCGGTGTTTCTGGTTTAGATTTGGTTATTCGTATTTTAGCGGATGCTAATGAATTTTTATCCGATCAAGGTATTTTAATTATTGAGGTAGGGAGTAGTGCAGAAACCTTACAACAATTGTTTGCAGAAATCCCTTTTTACTGGCTTGAATTTGAACGCGGCGGTGATGGCGTTTTTCTTCTGACTGCTGAACAAGTTCAGCAATACCATAAACTATTTTTATCTAAAATCTAATATGTCAGGCAATACAATAGGAAAATTATTTACAGTAACTACTTTTGGAGAAAGCCATGGTTTGGCTTTAGGTTGTACAGTGGACGGCTGTCCTCCAGGTATTTCGTTAACAGAAGCTGATATACAACTGGATTTAGATAGAAGAAAACCTGGTACATCAAGACATACAACACAAAGAAGAGAAGCGGATCAGGTTAAAATTCTTTCAGGCGTATTTGAAGGAAAAACCACGGGGACTCCCATTGGTTTAATCATTGAGAATACCGACCAACGATCAAAAGATTACACTAAAATTGCAGAAACCTTCCGTCCTGGCCATGCTGATTATTCTTATCAGCATAAATATGGCTTCAGAGATTATAGAGGAGGAGGGCGGTCTTCAGCACGTGAAACTGCGATGAGAGTTGCTGCTGGTGCAATAGCAAAAAAATACCTTAAAGAAAAATTTAATATTGAAATTCACGGGTATTTATCACAATTAGGCCCTATTAAAGTCGAAAATATTGACTTAACAATTGTCGAAACCAATCCATTCTTTTGTCCTGATGCCGATAAAATTACAGAAATGGAAAACTATATGGATGCCCTTAGAAAAGAGGGGGATTCAATTGGTGCAAAAGTTGAGGTAATCGCAACGAATGTACCTCCTGGTTTGGGCGAACCTATTTTTGATCGCTTAGATGCTGAATTAGCACATAGTTTAATGAGTATTAATGCCGTTAAAGGTGTTGAAATTGGTGATGGTTTTGATTGTGTCGCTAGTAAAGGTACTTATTTTAGAGATGAAATTACACCCGATGGTTTTTTAAGTAACCATGCTGGAGGTGTTTTAGGTGGAATATCAACAGGGCAAGATATTGTCGCGAGTATTGCTTTAAAACCAACATCAAGTTTACGAATCCCAGGAAAAAGCATTAATACCAAAGGCGAAGCGATTGATGTTATTACCGAAGGGCGACATGACCCTTGTGTTGGCATAAGAGCAACACCTATTGCAGAAGCAATGATGGCAATTACGATTATGGATCATATCATGCGGCATCGTGCGCAAAATATAGATGTAGATTCAGGCTTGCCATTATTAAGATAAGTAATGGCTATTCCATATTGGAGATTATCTAGTTTTTATTTTTTTTATTTTGCAACACTAGGAGGTTTTTTACCCTATTGGAGCTTATATCTAGAACATATTAAGTTTAATGCCTTAGAAATTGGAGAGCTTTCGGCATTAATGGTGGCTACCAAGATTATTGCACCCAATTTATGGGGCTGGATTGCTGATTATACTGGGAAAAGCCTAAGAGTAATTCGCATCGCTTCATTTTTTGCCGCTATTATTTTTGCTGGTTTTTTCTATAAAGACAGTTATCTTTGGGTAGCGATGATAACTGTAGGATTTAGTTTTTTTTGGAATGCTGCTTTGCCGCAATTTGAGGCTGCAACTTTATTCCATTTAAAAAAGGAGCCTCATCAATACAGTAAAATAAGGCTCTGGGGCTCAATCGGTTTTATTGTTACGGTATTATCGATCGGGTGGTTAGTTGATCTTTTAACTATTGATTATCTTCCTGAGATGATCATTTGTTTATTAACGATGATCTGGCTGGTAAGTTTAACCACACCTGAAACCAAGATTGCTCATAAAACAGAAAATACAGTCGGTATTTTTAAAATAATTAAGAAACCTGAAATTATTGCCTTCTTTTTTGTTTATATGCTTTTGCAGCTAGCGCATGGCCCTTATTATGTTTTTTATTCAATTTACTTAAACCAGTTTAATTACTCATCCAGTATTATTGGGCTTTTGTGGGCCTTAGGTGTGTGTGCAGAAGTGGTTTTATTTGTTTTTATGAAACAAGTATTGAGGTGGATGTCTTTACGAAATATTTTGTTGGTTAGTATTTTCTTAAGTATTTGCCGCTGGTTATTGATTGCATTTTATGTGGAATCTTTAGAATTAATGGTTTTTGCTCAATTACTTCATGCAGCGACCTTTGGGTCTTCTCATGTAGTTGCTATTCACTTGGTGCATAAATACTTTGGTGAACATCACCAAGGGAAAGGACAGGCACTATATAGCAGTCTTAGTTTTGGTTTGGGTGGGATGATTGGTAGCTTATACAGTGGATATTTCTGGGATTTATATGGAGCTTGGTTTGTGTACTCAATGGCAGCAGTTTCTTGTTTTATTGCCTTGATTATTGCTTATTTATGGGTTGATAGAGAAAAACAGCAAGTGATAAGTTAAAATACATTTTGTTGGTATAAAGATTTAGAATCTAGTTAGTTAAAAGGAATAAGTTAAGTGTTTGAATTAATTAAAAATGGTGGTTGGTTAATGTTACCAATCATTCTCTGCTCAATTGTTGCTATGGCAATAGTGGTCGAGCGCTTATGGTCATTACAACGTAATAAAATTTTACCTCCTGAACTGGTTCCTCAATTATGGAAATTGGCTAAAGAGAAAGAAATTGATGATGTTACGCTAAGACGTATTAAATTAAATTCTCCCCTTGGTGCTATCTTGGCTTCTGGTTTAATCAATAAACATCATGGGCGTGAAATGATGAAAACCAGTATTGAAGAAACAGGAAGACAAGTCGTACATGAGCTTGAACGATTTTTAAACCCTTTGGGCACCATTGCATCAATCACGCCATTGCTTGGATTATTAGGAACTGTAGTCGGGATGATTAAAGTTTTTGCGGCTATTATGATTCATGGTGTTGGTGATCCAGGTATTTTAGCGGGTGGTATTTCAGAAGCGTTATTAACCACAGCTGCTGGATTGACTGTTGCTATTCCAAGTTTAATATTTCATCGTTATTTTGAACGATTAATCGATGACTATGTTTTAAAAATGGAAGAAGAAGCATTAAAAATGGTCGATTTAATGGCCGGAGATAGAGAGACTGTCTAATGAATTTTTCACGTAGAAACAGGCAGCCACTAGAAATAACATTAACACCCATGATTGATGTGGTGTTTTTGCTATTGATTTTTTTTATGGTGACAACAACTTTTAGTCAGCAGTCTGAGTTAAAAATTAATTTACCAGAAGCAAAAGGTGCTGAAGCTGAAAGTAAAGAAAAAATGATTGTTTTAACCATTAATGCCGATGGGCTTTATTTTATTAATGGTGATGATGGTTTGCCTCATCAATTAGTTAATCAGAAAAATGAAACATTAAGAAGGGCATTAATTCAAACTGCAGGTGACACCCGTTTAATTCCCTTTGTTATTAGCGCAGATAGTAAGACAGATCATCAATCTGTTGTGACTGCACTTGATATTGCCAGTCAATTGGGTTTTAAAAGAATTACTTTTGCAACCAAAAATAAGTCTGGACAATAAAAATGAAACAAAGGTTTTCGCGTTGGCTACAAGATGTTTGGTATAAGGAAATGTACATTTCAGCTGCATTTATGCCTATTTCTATGGTCTATGACGATATTATGCGATTTAGAGCGTTTTTGTATCGAATTGGGGTGAAAAAGAAGACCAAACTAGCTGTGCCTATTGTTATCGTTGGTAATATTACAGTTGGTGGAACAGGTAAAACCCCCTTAATACTCTGGATGGCTAGGTTTTTAAAAGAGCAAGGCTATAAACCAGGTATTATTAGTCGTGGCTATGGTGGTAGCGCAGAAACCTGGCCTCAATGGGTGGATCAGCAAAGTAAGCCTGATTTAGTCGGTGATGAAGCAGTATTAATGTCAAAGCATGCTGATTGCCCTATAGCAGTAGGCCCAGAACGACCCAAAGCTGCACAAATGCTACTGGATAAATCTGATTGCGATATTATTCTGTCGGATGACGGTCTACAACATTATGCTTTAGAGCGTGATATAGAAATTATTGTTGTTGATGGACAAAGACGTTTTGGCAATGGCTATGTATTACCTTGTGGACCATTAAGAGAGTCAACAGAAAGACTGCATAAAGTTGATCTTGTGATTGTTAATGGTCAGGCAGAAGAAGAAAATGAGTTCTCTATGTTTATGGAAGGTGATATTGCTATAAACCTAGTCACCAAAGAACAGAAATTATTATCTGACTTTCACTATATTCCTAGTCACGCATTAGCAGGTATTGGTAATCCCAATCGATTCTTTGCTTTACTGGAACAGAAAAATATTGCGATAGAAAAGCATGCTTTTCTTGATCATTATAAATATACAGAAGCTGATATTAATTTTAATGATGATAAAGCTGTTTTAATGACCGAAAAAGATGCGGTAAAATGTTTCGATTTTGCCTCAGAAAAACACTGGTTTGTGCCTGTAAAGGCAAAACCTCAGCAACAATTTATAGATAAACTATTAACCCTTATAAAAGAGAAAATTCGTGGATAAAAAATTACTTGATATTCTAGCTTGCCCTATTTGTAAAAGCACTTTGATTTATAAGCAAGAGGCTGAAGAATTGTTGTGTAAAGCTGATAGATTAGCTTTTCCAGTAAAAGATGGTATTCCAGTCATGTTAGCTGATGAAGCACGTGAATTATCTAATGAAGAAATTGATGCTTTAGCAAAGTAATGGATATTCCCTTTAAAGTTGTCATTCCTGCTCGCTATGGTTCAACCCGGTTACCCGGAAAGCCTTTATTAGACATTGCAGGAAAAGCGATGATTGCTCATGTTTGTCAAAGAGCTATAGAAGCAGAGGCGGATGAAGTTGTGGTTGCAACTGATGATCAACGCATTTTTGATCAGGTAACGGCATTAGGTTTAAAAGTTGTGATGACTGATGCTAATCACCAAAGTGGCACAGAACGTATTACTGAAGTCGCTGTTAAAATGGGCTGGGATGATGATGCGATTGTGGTCAATTTACAAGGGGATGAACCTTTAATACCACCTGCATACATTAGGGATGTAGCGCTAGCTTTGGGTGGGCAGGAGCAGGCTGGGATTGCTACTTTAGCCGCTAAAATTAATGAATCAGAAGAGATATTTAATCCCAATGCTGTAAAGGTTGTGCTTAATCAAGCGGGTTATGCTTTGTACTTTAGTCGAGCTGCTATACCTTGGGATAGAAATGCTTTTAGCTTGAGTGGGGGGGAGCCATCTCATGCCATGCCTTATTTACGGCATATAGGTATGTATGCTTACAGGGTTAAGTTTTTAAAAGATTATTGCTCATGGCAAGCCTCAGAGTTAGAAGCTGTGGAATCTTTAGAGCAGCTTAGAATATTATGGTATGGGCAACAAATATTAGTTAAAACGGTTGCTAAAGCACCTGAAGCAGGGGTCGATACACAGGCTGACTTAGAACGTGTTGAACGTGCAATATTAAATAGTCAGTTGTAAGGAAGGTATTGATCTTGTTATCAATAATTGAGAATCTCTTAATCCATCACCCTAAAATAACTCAATTCAGGTTATAATACGGCATTTTAATGCTACTCCACTATTTGACATAATCAATGGAAGAATTTCATCGTATCAGCCGCCTACCTCCTTACGTCTTTAATATTGTTAATGACCTGAAAGCCAAAGCGCGTTCAGAAGGTGAAGATATTATTGATTTTGGGATGGGTAACCCTGACCAGCCAACACCAAAGCATATTGTCGATAAAATGGTTGAGGCTGCTCAAAGAGATGATACGCATCGTTACTCTGTTTCTCGTGGTATCCCTCGATTAAGAAAAGCTATTTGTAGTTGGTATAAAAACCGCTTCGATGTTGATTTAGATCCAGAAACAGAAGCCATTGTTACTATCGGTTCAAAAGAAGGCTTGGCACATTTAGCTTTAGCAACTTTAGGCCCAGGTGATGTAGTTTTGGTACCTAATCCGGCTTATCCTATTCATCCCTATGGTGTTGTTATTGCTGGTGCAGATTTACGCCATGTAAAAATGGTGCCAGGCGTTGATTTTTTTGATGAATTGCATAAAGCTATTTTAGATTCATGGCCTAAACCTAAAATGTTAATTCTTAACTTTCCGGGTAACCCAACCAGTGAATGTATTGAGTTGGAGTTTTTTGAAAAGATAGTTGCTGTTGCTAAAGAACATAATATTTGGGTGGTTCACGATATAGCTTATGCTGATATTGTATTTGATGGTTATAAAGCACCTTCAATATTACAAGTCGAAGGGGCTAAAGATATAGCGGTTGAGTTTTATTCTTTATCTAAAAGTTACAATATGCCTGGCTGGCGTGTTGGATTTATGTGTGGCAATAAAACACTAGTATCAGCTCTGACCCGTATAAAATCTTATTTAGATTACGGTATGTTTACACCCATTCAAGTAGCGGCAATTGCAGCACTTGAAGGCCCTCAAGAATGTGTGGCTGAAATTACAGAAATGTATAGAAGCCGCAGAGATGTATTGTGTGATGGTTTAAATGGAATGGGCTGGACCGTTGAAAAACCAAAAGCAACCATGTTTGTTTGGGCACCTATTCCAGAACAATACAAAGAAATGGGATCAATAGAATTTTGTAAGAAAATGATTATTGATGCAAAAGTAGCTGTTTCGCCTGGTGTGGGTTTTGGCCAATATGGTGATGATCATGTTCGCTTTAGTTTAATTGAAAATGAACATAGAACACGACAAGCATTACGTGGCATTAGAGCAATGCTTAAAAAAGACGGTATTATAGAATAAGGATATATCACCGTTAAGTATGGGTTAGTTAGTTCTTAAGCCCTCTCCTGATGGAGAGGGTTTGGGTGAGGAGATAAAATAGCATGTAATTCAAAGTTCTTTTTTATCTCTATATTTATAAGAGAATATTAAAGAAGAAGAGAATTATTTTATTTCTCCTCACCCCTCCCTCTCCAGCAGGAGAGGGCTTGGTAGCTACTTTGACTTTTCAATGCTTAAGGTGATATAGCCTAGAATAAAGATGTAGAGCGGACTTCAGTCCGCCAAGC
>CAJVYL010000054.1 GCA_913009265.1 uncultured Methylococcales bacterium | reverse complement strand
TAACGGCGGGTGTAGCTGTTTTAGTTGGTTTAGAAGCTGCAAGTACAGTTGAACATGGTGAAAATGTACATTTGATTTTAGAGCGTCATAAGCTTTTAGGTTTTAGTGTTTTAGGTTTCTCAGCTTTGCTTTCTTTATGGCGACTAGCTTTGGGTAGCGAGATTAAAGGTCCATTAAATTTTGTGTTTATTTTATTTGGCGTAGTACTTAATGTCTTGATGATGTTAGGTGCAGACTTAGGTGGCGTGATGGTCTATAAACACGGTGTTGCTGTAGAAGCTGTAAAGGTCACAAGTATGGATTATTTTATGGAGCATACGCATTCACACTAAGGAGCGAGGATTTTATTAAACCCTTATTCCTAAGTAATAAAGTTGATTTTCTCAAAGCCCTCCCTTGCTGGGGAGGGTTGGGTGAGGAGAAATAAAACAATTCTCTTATTCTTTAATATTTTCTTATAAATCAAGAGATAAAAGAAAATTTGAATTACATCCTGTTAGCTCTTAAGCCCTCTCCTGCAGGAGAGGGCTTAAGAGCTAACAAAATCTACACTTAACGGTGACATAGCTATAAATAATGCCAACAAGTTTTAATTCTAAAAACCAAAAATCTTACGATGATAATCAGCTGAGAGAACATCGTTGTATTGAATGGTTAAAAGATCAGAAAAAACCAGTTAGACACCTCATTAATATCACCGCATTGATTGGCATTATCAATGGTGTGTTAATCATTATCCAATCCGCTTTATTTGCTTATATTCTTCAGCAACTCGTTATTGAACAGCAGCAAATACAAGTCCTAATACTGCATTTTTTTTCACTGATTATCGTTTTTATTTTAAGAAGTGTATGTAGCTATTACTCTCCTGTTATGGGGTTTAAGGTTGCTGAAACTGTTAAAAGATCAATTCGAGAGCAATTACTCAATAAATTTGGGCAACTTGATCCTTCCTTTCGTAAACAACAGCAAAGTGGAGAATTAGCTGCCACAACTCTAGAGCATGCAGAAGCTTTAGATAATTACTTTTCTCGCTATTTACCCCAGCAAATTATTGTTTCGGTTTTACCATTGATAATGATTGCAGTTGTAATACCTATCAATTGGGTTGTTGCCGTTATCTTTTTAGTGACGGGGCCTTTAATTCCCCTGTTTATGGCGCTTGTTGGTATGGGGGCGGCTTCTGCAAATCGTAATCAATTCTTAGCAATGGCAAGAATGAGTGCTTATTTTTTAGACCGCTTACAAGGCTTAACAACACTTAAATTATTTGGTCAGGCCGAAGCTGAGTTAATTACCATTAAACAAGTCTCTAATAATTTTAGAGAAAGAACGATGGATGTTTTGCGGATTGCATTTCTTTCATCGGCTGTCTTAGAGTTTTTTAGTGCGGTTGCCGTTGCTTTAGTTGCTGTATATGTAGGTTTAGGTTTATTAGGCTTAGTTCACTTTGGCCCTGCTGTTGGCATTAGTCTACAAGAAGCATTATTTGTACTGTTATTAGCCCCAGAATTTTTTAACCCATTAAAACAATTATCCGTTTATTATCATGATAAAGCTGCTGCGGTGGGAGCGACTGATCATATCTTAAAGGTCTTGGAACAAGATGAAATAAAAGTCGCTTGTGAAGAAAGTAATTCCCACTCAACTGAATTTGCGATAGAACTGAAAAATGTTTCAAAACATTATCAGCAAAAAGACATTATTCATTCACTTTCTTTGCAAGTTAGGGAGGGTGAAAAAATTGCATTAACGGGTGAATCGGGAGTGGGTAAAACCAGCTTATTTAACTTGTTACTAGGGTTTGAGCAACCGACTGAAGGCGTAGTTCTAATCAATGGTGAAATGGCTAGCCAACAAAATACACAGAAAAATATTGCCTGGGCTGGTCAGCAATCTAATATATTTTATGCCTCCATTAAAGATAATATTAGTTTGTTAGATACTAGTTTGTCCGAATACCAGATAAACACAGTAGCCGACCTTGCTGGTGTTACAGATTACAGTCAATACTTGGAAAAGGGCTTGGACACTTTAGTGGGTGAAAAAGGTTATGGTTTATCGGGTGGACAAGTTCAGCGTATTGTTTTGGCGCGTACTTTTATTAAAAATTTACCGATTGTATTATTAGATGAACCCACTGCTCACTTAGATCAGCTAACTAAAACCAGATTACTTGATGTGATTGATCTTTTATTTAAAGACATCACATTGATTATTGCCAGCCATGATCCAGATGTGATTAAAAGAATGGATAGGGTGATAGATTTAACATGAAAGATTTAGTGTTTTTCTTAAAACTATTTAAACCCTATAACTTTTGGTTAGCCTCAGGTATCTTTTTATCGCTAGTTACATCGCTTGCCTCTATTTCATTATTAACCCTTTCAGGCTGGTTTATTACCTCATCGGCTATTGCCGGACTGTTAGCGCCAGATGGGGTGGCGATTGCCTTTAATTTTATGCAACCTGCTGCGGAAATAAGAGCTTTAGCAATTATCAGAACATTGGGTCGATATGCTGAACGAGTGGTAACACATGAGGCAACCTTTAAAGTATTGGCTGAAATTCGAAGTTGGTTTTTCGCAAAGCTTATACCACTAGCACCAGGACATTTAGCTAATAAACAGAGTGCAGACTTATTACATAGCATAACGCAAGATATTGATGCTTTAGATGCCTTGTACCTAAGGTTATGTTCCCCCATCATTATTGCTTTATTAGGAGGGGGGCTGGTTGTTGGGTTTATAGCTTATTATTCAGTTTATTTAAGTGTCATTGTGCTATTGGCATTGTTAATAACAGCTGTAATAATTCCTTGGATATTTAATCGATTAGGGCAGGGTGGTGCAGAAAAAATCACCGAGCAAGCCGTCAAATTTAAAGTAGAACAAATAGAAATATTACAAAATATAACTGAACTTAGCGCATTTAATGCCTATACAAGATTTAAAAAACAATTGCTTCATACTTCAGAGCAAATGATAACAACACAAAGAAGTAATAATAAATTGTCGGCATTATCTACAGCGTTGACTCTATTTTTATCTCAACTGACAGTTGTTGTTAGTCTTGTTGTAGCCGCATGGCTTTTTCAGCAACAAAGTATTTCAGGTGCTGTTTTGGTAATGCTGGTATTTACTGTTTTGGCTGTTTTTGAATTAGTGATGCCTTTATCATCAGCTATGCAAATGTTGGCTAAAACTCAAATGTCAGCAAAACGGATAAGAGATATTGCGGATTTAAAGCCACTTATTATTGAACCTGAACAGCCCAAGGAAATTAACACTGATGCTGGAATTAGTATCAAAAACTTGAGTTTTCGTTATAGCGATCAATCTCCTTGGGTTTTAAATAATATAAACCTAGAAATTCCTCAAGGAAGTAAAATTGCAATAGTGGGTGAAAGTGGAGCGGGGAAAAGTACATTATTGCAATTAATAATGAGATTTTATGATCCACAGCAGGGAAGTATCAAACACTCAGGGATTGATTATCAACAGCTAGCTTCAGATAAATTAATGCAACAGTTCTCGGTGTTATCTCAACGCACAGAGTTGTTTGCCACAACAATTAAACAGAATTTACTCATTGCAAAACCTTCGGCCTCAGATGATGAAATTACTCTAGCTATTAAAAAAGCAGGTTTAAATAAATTTATAAAACAGTTACCTGATGGGCTAAATACATGGATAGGTGAACATGGTTCAAAAGTTTCTGGAGGAGAAGCTCGAAGAATCGCCCTAGCTAGAGTATATTTAAAAGATGCCGCTATTATTTTATTAGATGAACCTACAGAGGGTTTAGATAAGGCAACGGAGCTTGATGTGTTGAATGCATTAGAAAAAATAGCTGAGAATAAAACAGTAATTATGGTGACTCATAGGGAAGCAGGTCTAAAGCTGGTTGATAAAGTGTATAAACTTGAGCAAAGGGGATTGCATGAATTGAGTAACTTAATTCATGCAGGAGCAAATTTTAGTTAGTACAGATCAACTTAATTGTTTGACTGGGACTTCAGTTTGAAGCAACTCAGCTACAAATTTAAATTGTGGCGCTAAATTAGCAGGTACTGGAATCTTCCACGTTTTTCCTACAAAACGCGATAATAAATTCCCCAGCCAAAGACGGTTGGACTTGGCTTGTTCGATGATAAATTTATAACTTTCTCCATCTGTAATAATACCAAAGCCCTCAAGCCAAACATCAATAGTTTCTGACTCTCCTAGTAATTGTATCTGTATATATGCGTGGCGGGTTTCTATATCAAAATTAAACCCTGTTAATTCCGCAATGTCTTTTAATACAATATTTGCAACCCATATAATTAATTTATTGGGTGTCATTTTTATTACTAATTTTGCAAGAGAAGCTTTAAAGCTCATCGGGTATTCCTTATCTTTTATTCTGAGGTGTATTTATACTATCTGGAGAGCAATGTTATTTCAAGGGAAGAGGTATCGAATAGAATAAGGGGATGGCTAAAATAGAAGAAAGTATACGGCTGGAATATTTTTTTGATATAGGGGGAGGGAGAAACCTGTCGTTAAACTTTAAAACGTACAACATCAACTTCAGACCACACCTTTTCTGTATATGCTTTATTCATTGCTGGCATGCCTTGCTGTATCCACTCCACAATTAATTTTGCTACATTGGGGTAGCTGATTTGTACTGCATTATTATCCTCAAGCCAGTTTTCTATAGCGGTTGAATTCATATCCATCATGGTTTGGCCATAATTTAATTTTTTTAATGCCGCCGCATTAGAAATTTGTTCCATTTGTGCATGTAAAGGTTTTGCTAGAATTTTTTTACCTAGTTGTAAAGATTCACTGGCTAATTCAAACCCTGCATTACTGATAATACCTACACAATCAAATAAATCCTTTTGAAAGCCAACTCTTGATAGTGAATTACATATAATATGCGAATACTTGCTTTTAATGGGAGTAGGAGAATAGATATGAAATTGATAGTCTGTATAAGGGCTCAATAATTTAATAACGGCTTCTTGGGATTCAAATGGTAAATAAACTACAATTTTATCTTTTATAATTTGTTGAGGCAATTCTGGGGTTTCTATAATTGGCGGTAATATTGCTTGGTCGAAGTGATGCCAATGCAGACCAATTCCTAAATCAGTCGGTGCAAAATAACGCATAACGGTATCAGCTAAAGGGTCTGATCCTGCTCTTGGGATGTTATGATTAAATGCATATTGATGACCAATACCGAGTACTTGTTTTTTCTGTTTTTTAGCAGCCCAAGCGGTAACGGGTTCAAAATCACTAATGACCAAATCATAGTCAGTTAAATCAAGCGTCTTTATATCAGAAATAAAACGAATAGGGCTAGAGTTTAGTGCTGTTTTTAAGTAACTTACTTGACCTTTATTAGTATTAAAGGTCAAGCCCTCTTTATGTTGGTAGCCATTAAACACTTCCATATCGAAGAATTTATCAGCATCTCGTCCAGTAAATTGAAAAGTTACCTCTATACCCGCGGCATATAGCTCATTTGCCATAACTCTCGCACGGGTAATATGGCCGTTGCCTGTACCTTGAACGCCGTAAAAAATTTTCATATGATAATTTGATTTAAACTGTAAATTGCAACGCTAACACCAAGAATCATGCCCATTAAGGTATCTGTTGGGAAATGTACCCCGAGCACTACACGAGAAAAGCCAACTAATGTTGACCAAATTAATAGCGGCAACAATAAAACTGGTAGGAAATACCCTGTTATCGCTGCCACCATAAAAGCGGCTGAAGTGTGACCCGATGGAAAACTAAATTGGTCTGATGGTGTTACCAAGCTAGTAAAGTTTTCTAATGCAACTGCGGGGCGGTTTCGCTTAAAACCATTCTTCAATATAAAATAAATTGGCCTTTCAATTAAAAAAGCCAGTAATAATGTTTTTAAAAATAAACTGTCTAGCCCTTCTTGCCAATAAAGAAAAAGAGCTAAAAGAAAGTACAGTGGGCCATCTGCTGTTTTAGAAACATAACGGGAAAATAGTGCTAAATATTTGTATATGCTGGTGTTTATTAAATATGTAAACATAAACACATCATATTTATGTACTGAATAGATTAGTCCCATTTGCATTACCTCTCTTTTTTCTGAATACCCAATTGTAAAAATTCAGTTCTTTTTTGTCTTATAATTTAGAGTTAAGAATAGAATTAGAATATGACAGAAGTGTGAATGTTTTTTTAAGGTTTAATGACAGTTATTTTCTGCTTAAATAAAAGGGGGATATTTATTACGGTGTTTTGTTGACAGTCTATATTCTCTGATCTTTTGCCACGCTTGGCGGCTATATTTATTCTTATCGAATAAACGAATTGCTTTACGCTTAAAAGCATTAGATGCTTTAAACATAATACTTAAGCCAATAAGCATGACTGGTAAGCCGAAAGGGACGGGGAGTGGGAATAAAATCATCCCAATAAAAAATAAAGTACTACCTAATGACATTAATAAGGTTTTCTTTAGCATTATTAAGCTACTTTGGCTAATTCAACTGTTTCTGTTTGATGTGCTGAGTCAAGCAATTGGTAGCTATCTTCTAACCAATTAATGATGGATAGTTTGCCTGTTTCATTTTCTACTAATGCTGTACAGCTTTCTACCCAGTCACCGGTATTACAGTAGGTTTTTCCAAATTCCATTTCTTTAATATCAGCATGGTGAATATGCCCACAAACTATGCCATCCACTTGCTGTTTTTGTGCTTCTAAACTTAATACATGTTGATAGTTATCCATCACCTGTACGATATTTTTAACTTTGGTTTTTAAATAAGCAGATAAAGACCAGTATTTATAACCAAATAATTTTCTAATACTGTTAAACCAGCGGTTTACGATTAAAAGGACTTCGTAAGCTTCTCCGCCAATATATGCAAGGCTTTTGTTGTGACAAACAATACTGTCAAACTCATCACCATGCATAACAAGGAAGCGGCGACCATCCTTTGTTTTATGAATAGCATTAAGTTCAATTTCAACCCCATTAAATAGTGTGCCTGCATGTTTTCTAAGTTGTTCATCATGATTGCCTGGAATATAAATAACACGAGTACCTTGGTTTGCTTTATTGATGATTCTTTGCACAATATCGCTGTGCAAAATAGGCCAATAAAAGCCGGATTTCACATTCCAGCTCCATAGATCAATAATATCGCCAACTAAATAAAGCGTATCGCAATCGACATGATCTAGAAAATCTCGTAAATATTCGGCTTTACAGCCTTTTGTACCTAAATGAGTATCTGAAATCCAAACAGTTTGATAATGAATTGTCATTTTGTTCTCCACTTTGTTTAAGTGCAAAATAACAATTGTTTATGACATTAGTGTAACGGTTGGATGAATAAAGGATGACATTATTGGATTATTAGAGGCTTTGGGAATTGTCACAAAACTTTAACTTTTATCTCTTAGAATTAAACTTTACTTAGATAAAATTTTTAAATTTATAACAATGGACACTTCAATAAGATTATCTGCAGAGACAGAACATAGACTTGAATTTTTAGCTTCTGAAATTGGGCGTACCAAGGATTTCTTTCTTCGTGAACTGATAGAAGGAGGGCTTGATGAATTAGAGGATTATTATCTAACTGAACAAGCGCCTATTCGTGCTCGTAAGGGTAAAGAAAAGGCACATGCTTTTGAAGACTATGAACAGTAAAAAAAGCTATGCTATTGATTAGATAGATGAAGGATGCTTTCAATTATTAAGGTGGTTTTTAAAAACCATCTATTTTGGGGGTAGGGTTTAGCCTGCTGTTGTGCTAAAGAATGCAGGTTAAAACCTGCACCTCAACAGGCTGTTATTAATAGGGGGGCTCTATTAATTTAACTTCCCCCGTTAATTCTGATTTCATAAGCTATCAACGTTGATCAATCAATATGTCGTCCATAAATAGTTTGAATATGTCTAGCATTATCACCTTCAATATCATTTATTGCACGAATTTGCTCTGGTGATGCTTCAATAATATGCTTCAAGACAAACCAATTAACTGTTTCAGTATATGGAGGGGTTGTTAATGATCCACGGTAATGATAATAGTTCTTCATTTCGTTACTCAAATCATCGTGAAACAAGTCATGTAGTTTCACTCTACCCTTTTCAAGTTTCACCGTATTATTCGACTGTTTTGGAATTAGGGTTAAAAATTCACTGATAAATTCATTCTCATTACCCATTTTAAATAACACAGCAATAACAAGGTAATGAGGAATACCATTTTTAGTTGCAGGAGGTGCGTAATTAACAATATGCATCTCCATTGGAAATGTCATACCATCAATCAAATGCTCCGAAGGGGTATGAAAATGCATCTGTTTAAATTCATAGTTTATACCATCACTACTGATACTACTACCCTTGCTAAAGTCAAGTTGTACAGTGTGTCCAAGATTCTCTACTGCTTTGATTTCATCCTGAAAATGTAAAGTTATCTGATGATTTTTAGTCTCATGCTTTTCATTTGATAAAATGTTAATAGGTGATTGAATAAGTCCATGGTTAATCCCAGGAATCATGTAGTTTTCTTTATTGATATGTGAAATTTTTTCTGGCTCAGTTGTTTGAGTTTTCAGGCTACAGGCAGATAAACTCAATAAAAAAAATAAAAAACTAAGCATTAAAGAAGAAGGCATATATCTCTCAAGTTGTGATAATTAAGGAAGTGTTTTTAGTTAGAATAATGCTATATTCTAATGTTTGTTCGATTTCTAACGATAGCTCAATTGCAGGCCAAAATCAAACTTTTCCTAGATTCTTTGAATGCCCGTTCATGGCTGTTGATTGCTAGTCATTTTAAACAGAAGATCAATATGCTTTCGGAGGGAGGGAGATTGATTATATTGCTACTGTTGCCAGAATTTAAGCTGATCTACTGCGTGCTGAAATCACAGAAAGTTTATCATCCTCCTAATTTTGCAACAGTAAAATGGTTTTCTTATAGCTGATTGTTTCATGACATTCTATTCTTCCTACCAAAAGCTTTGATATACTCCTGCTTTGAAAATCTTTGTTGAGTTTTTTGTTAAAACTCTACTTCTAAATATAAAACTATCTAAAAAATGAAAAAAATATTTAATAAAAGCTTTTTTACTAATTTTATTGCGATTGCAATTATCGCAACAGGGTATCTTTGTCCTGTGCAATCAGAATTAGTTAAATCTATTGGTTTTTTTGCTTTATCTGGTGCGGTAACAAATTGGATTGCAATACACATGCTATTTGAAAAAGTGCCTTTATTATATGGTTCAGGTGTAATCCCTAATAGATTTGAAGAGTTTAAGTTATCTATTAAAAACTTGATGATGAATCAGTTTTTTACATTAGAAAATATTGAACAATTTATTCATACTGAAGAAAAACAAGCAGGGAAAGTTTTAAATATAGAACCTTTAATGGAAGCTGTTGATTACGATAAAATATTTGAAGGCTTGATTTCATCAATTATGGAATCTTCATTTGGTGGCATGTTACAAATGATGGGTGGGGAAGAGGCTTTAATTCCTTTAAAAGAACCATTTACTGAAAAAATGAAACTCACTTTAGTAGAAATGGTTGAATCAGATAAATTTAATGCAGCACTTGAACAAAGTTTAGATGCACATAAAATTGGTGAAGACATTATCAGTAAGGTTGAAACGGTTATAGATAAACGCCTTAGTGAATTAACACCTCAATTAGTTAAAGAAATGGTACAAGAAATTATTCGTAAGCATTTAGGCTGGTTAGTCGTGTGGGGCGGTGTTTTTGGTGGGCTGATTGGTGCAGGGTTTAGCTTTGTATGAAGCCAGTTAAATTAGCTTTTGAATGTTTTGGGGACGATACAGGGTCTCCATTAATAGTGTTGCATGGTTTTTTTGCTTCATCGCGTAATTGGCGACAAATGGCAAAAAAACTAGCGGAATATTACTGTGTGTATGTTGTTGATATGCGAAACCATGGTGCATCAGCTCATGCTGAGGAGATGGATTATTCTGTAATGGCAGAAGATTTAAAAGTCTTTATGGATGATCGGCAATTGCTGACAGCTAATATTTTAGGGCATAGCATGGGGGGTAAAGCCGCAATGTGGTTTGCCTTAAATTACCCTGAAAGAATAGATCAATTAATTGTCGCAGATATTTCTCCTGTTACTTATCAGCATAGTTTTGATCAAACTATAAACGCTTTAAAACAGTTACCTTTAGATGAAATTTCTAATCGAAAACAGGCTGATGATTTTTTAGCAGCGTTTATCCCAGAGTTATCATATCGTCAGTTTTTATTGCAAAACTTACAGTTAAAGGATGGTAAGTATAGTTGGCGAGTGGATTTAGATATTTTTTATCGGACGGCTGATAATATTATTGCTTTTCCATCAGTTGAATTGATAGAACCTTATAAAGCTCCTGTGTTATTTATTATGGGTGGAAACTCTACTTATACCAACAAAGAAGCAATTAAACGAAGCTTTCCCAATGCACAAATATCAACGATAAAAAAGGCGAGTCATTGGTTGCATATTGATAAGCCAGCTGAGTTTATTGATGAAGTTATTAAGTTTTTGTAGAAAAAAGTAAAAAAAACCTGGTTTTGGCCGCTATCTATAGTATGAGACATAGGTAGGTTAAAAAGATGACAATCTTAAAGGTTTTATTGATAGCTGTTTTATTTTTCAGTTCAATATCAGTAGCAGAAAATTATATGGCACCACTACAGACGGCTGACTGGGATGTCAGTAAGGGTGAGTCATATTGTCAGTTAAATCAAAACATCCCTCAGTATGGAGCTGTTGGTTTCATGCACCAATCGGGAGACTTGTTGCGATTTTCTATTAGAGAAGACCGTTTTAAGCCAGAAATTATAAAAGCAAGTTTATCAATTGATAATCCACCTTGGTTACATGAATCATTAGATGCAAAGGATTATTTGGTTTTTCTGGATGAAATGGTGGATATTAAAAACACACCAAGGCTAAGTGTATACGGTGATGTTGCTGAAGTGATGTTAGATGCTTTGTCTAATGGCTTATCACCAACATTTAGTTATGTAAGGTCAACAGTTCTAGGGCAGTTACCAGAAACACAAGTTGCTATTTCTGCTGTTAATTTTGCCGAAAATTATCAAAAGTTTGCTGATTGCAGAAAAGACTTTTTACCTTTTGGTTTAAAAGACCTGCTGGAAAAAAGTTTGTTTTTTAAGCCGCGAAGTCAGCTATTAAATATTGCTGCAGTAACGCAATTAAAAGATACTGCTCGATATATTAAAGAAGTGAAAGGTGCAAAAATTGTTATTGTAAGCGATACAGCAATAACAGGCAGTCGTGATAAAAAATGGTTTTCAAATAGATCAAAAACTATTGTCAGTAAATTAAAAAGTCTAGGCGTTCCAAAAAGTAAAGTCAGTATAAAAAATGGCTTTTATCAAGCGACAGGCAATAACAAAACAATACAGCTTAGTGTGTTTGGCCCAGATGCACTCACGGCTATCTATTATAGAAAGGGTAATATTAAATTAACTCAAACTGAAAAGAAACGTTTAAATTTAGTCGTCCAGTATGCACAGGAGTTTATGCCGAATGCTAGTTTGGTGATTAAAAGCCATACTGATAGTAAAGGTAAAAGGGCGAAAAATCTAACAGTTTCAAAAAATAGAGGAAATGAGGTTAAGCGATATTTGGTGAGCCAAGGTGTTGAAGAAAGTAAGGTGAAAATCAAAGCTTATGGTGAGTCTAGACCCGTTAAAAGTAATCGTTTTCCCAAGGGGCGCGCTCAAAATAGACGAGTTATTATTGATTTTATTGCATAATGCAGTGAAGCTTTTATTTCACTTCATCACATTTAAAATATATTTGATATAACAGAATAGTGCTTGGTAGAGAATCAGCAAAAGTTATCAAAATAGAAAGACAATTTTCGGTATAATTAAAATAATTTTTATTCTATTAATACTTAGGGCGTTATGTCGGAAATTAATAAAGTTGTATTAGCCTATTCAGGCGGATTAGATACCTCTGTTATCTTAAAATGGCTAGAAGATGTTTACTCTTGTGAAGTTGTAACTTTTACTGCCGATGTAGGGCAGGGTGAAGAAGTCGAGCCAGCAAGAGCTAAGGCAGAAGCCATTGGTATTAAAGAAATTTATATTGATGATATGCGTGAAGAATTTGCTAGGGACTTTGTTTTCCCTATGTTTCGCGCAAATGCAATTTATGAAGGTGAGTATTTATTAGGTACTTCAATCGCAAGACCTTTAATCGCAAAGCGGTTAATTGAAATTGCTAATGAAACAGGTGCTCAAGCTATTTCTCATGGTGCAACGGGCAAAGGTAATG
This sequence comes from uncultured Methylococcales bacterium, assembly GCA_913009265.1. Taxonomy (GTDB): domain Bacteria; phylum Pseudomonadota; class Gammaproteobacteria; order Methylococcales; family Methylomonadaceae; genus QPIN01. The sequence goes on along the minus strand of CAJVYL010000054.1, from coordinate 1,918 downwards.
ATCAAGTACGTTTTGAATTAGGTGCTTATGCATTACGCCCAGACATTCAAATTATTGCACCTTGGAGAGAGTGGGACCTTAACTCGCGTCAATCATTACTAGATTATGCTGCACAACACGGCATTGCTGTTGAAAATAAAAAAGGTAAAAAATCACCTTATTCAATGGATGCCAATTCACTACATATTTCTTACGAAGGCGATATTCTGGAAGATCCTTGGAATGAACCAGAAGAAAGTATGTGGAAATGGACGGTATCACCAGAAAATGCACCTGATGTAGCCACATATTTAGAACTAAGTTACTTAAAAGGCGATATTGTTGCCATTGATGGTGTACCTCATACACCTAACGAAGTAATGGAAAAGCTTAATACAATTGGTGGTGCGAATGGTGTTGGTCGTTCTGATATTGTTGAAAATAGATATGTAGGGATGAAATCTAGAGGTTGTTACGAAACACCCGCTGGAACCATTATGCTAAAAGCGCATAGAGCAATGGAATCACTTACATTGGATAGAGAAGTGACTCATTTAAAAGATGAGTTAATGCCTCGCTACGCTAAGTTGATTTATAACGGTTACTGGTGGAGCCCTGAGCGTGAAATGCTACAAACAATGATTGACCATTCACAGATTACTGTAAATGGAACAGTCAGAGTTAAGTTGTACAAAGGTAGTGTTGCTATTGTAGGAAGAGAATCTAAAACAGATAGTTTATTTGACGAAAGTATCGCTACTTTTGAAGATGATGGTGGTGCTTACAATCAAAAAGATGCAGAAGGTTTTATTAAACTGAATGCATTGAGAATGCGTATTGCAGCACAGAAAAAGTAAAAAATAATGATGCTTGGTAATGGCAATATTACCAAGCATTTTTTTTGCTTAAGGAAAGATGATAATTGTCATCTTTTAAAATTCTACATGGTTATATTTTTTTTAAACTTGTATAATCGTAAGTTATGTCTTTAATGCAACCTTAGCTCAGGAATAATAAAAAAGATAATGAGTGTAATATTATGCGTAAGATAAAACCAGAACTTAACAATGCTGAAGATCAGCAGGGTGTTGTGATTCTGCAAAATATTCCTCATCAGGGATTGGTTAAAGCCAATAGAGCTTTATTATTAATTGCCTCAACATTAATGGTTGTGGTTTTTATATTGGGGTTTTTATTAGTACCTGAAGAAGATATGTTGAGCAATCTTCAAGCTAAGAATGCGCCTGTTGCAAAAGTTTATTCTGTAGAAAACCCGGTATTGTCAGCTGAAATTAATACTTTAAAAGGACAGTTAGTTGGGTTAATCAGTGGCTCAATTGAAAGCAAATTAAGGTCTTTAGAAGTCAGTGTTCGTAAAGGAAGTATGACTGATTCTTTAGGAACTATTCAGGACTTGAAGAATGACGTAAAGGTTTTGCAAGCCTACTCTGTTCCAGAAAAAACAAAAGTAGAAAGTGGTCAGCAGAATCAAGCATTGTTACAAGAGGTTTCTCAGTTAAAGCGATTGATATACCTTACAGTAACTTCATGTGGTTTAATGATAGCCGCGATAGCGGGTTTCTGGGTAAGAAAGCATTTTCATTTAGCTGATCATAGCTCTAAAAAGATAGTTAATCTTGGGCATCAAAAATAGCTTATTGCAGATTAAAAATTAGTTCTTCATTTCAAGTTTAAAAAGCCACTTAATAGTGGTTTTTTTGTGCCTGTTAGTTTGAGGGTGTAATCTGTTGACTTAGGACGTGATGCTTCAGAGACTGTGAAAGTATACCGCTTTTAACCTCCCCCTTTGGAAAAGGGGGATAGAGGGGGATTTTATAAAAATACAACATATTGATATTAATCGTCTTATTTTTATAATAAAATCTCCCCCAGCCCCTCTTTTCCAAAGAGGGGAGCTAAAATCTAATACTTTCACAGT
>CAJVYL010000053.1 GCA_913009265.1 uncultured Methylococcales bacterium | reverse complement strand
CCAGACCAAACAGCCAACTCAGGTATGGGTAGTTCTTTTAATTGATTAGGTGCAGGTTTAAAACGTATTGCTGTTTTAGCTGGATTATTCCAATACCCCATGGAGACTAAGCTACCTTTATGTACCAGCTCTCCAATTTCATTAGCCTCACATAAATTTCCATCATCTCTTACTACTAAAACTTCCACATTAGGAATGGCTTTACCTATTGAATCAGTGTGAGAGCCTAATTTATCAGGGGGGAGGAAAGTAGAACGAAATGCCTCGGTTAGACCATACATTAAATAAAACTGACTATTAGGTGATTTGCTTTGTATACAATCTAAAAGCACTTTTGGCATCTTGCCACCAGAATTAGTCATATAACGTAAATGACTATCAATCGATTCTGGCCATTCAACTTTAGCAAGTTGCGCCCATAAAGATGGAACAGCAGCCAAGCCTGTAATATGATTTTTTTCTATAACCCTTATAACATCCCGAGGTAATAAATAATCTAATAAAATACAACTAGCGCCTTTTAAGATAGAACTCGTAAGCTGATTAAGGCCATAATCAAAACTAAAGGGCAATACTGCAAGAATATTATCTTTTCCCTGGATATTTAGGTATTCAGAAACACTTTCTGCGCCAGCAACAATATTTCGATGAGATAAAACCACTCCCTTTGGCTTGCCGGTACTCCCTGAAGTATAAAGAATGCAAGCCATATCAGTATCTATTAACGTAGGTAAACTAAAGCTACTTGAATGATTTAAAAAATCTGGCCAACTTAGTATCGATTTATCTAAATATGAATTATAGTCTAGCGTTTCATGCTCAACAATAATAATGGTGTGTAATTCTGGACAACTTAATAAACACTCATGCAGACTATTTAATCGGCTTTTAGAGGTGATAAGTATTTTTACATTACAATCAGTTAATGTGTGATTTACTTGAGCCGCTTTTAGAATGGGGTTAATAGGGACAAAAACGCCACCAGCTTGGCAAATAGAAAAAAAACTTGAAACTGTTTCAATCTGTTTGGGAAGATAGACCGCAACACGTTGTTGAGGTTTTAAACCCAAGGCTAATAAAGCAAGAGATTGTTGACTAACTAAATCGTTAAGATCTTGGAAACTCCATGCATTATCTTTATGAATAATAGCTACAGCATCTGGGGTTGTATTACTTGTATTTGATATTAATTGATGGAGTAACATTATAATTATAGAAAATAGGGCCCTATGAGATTAAGTCTAGGAGGCTGTCCGAGAATAGAAGCCGTAGCGAGGGAAAGCCCTTTTGAGTCAGTTTTTTCGTTCATTTGAGGCGAATAGTTGCGCTATTCAACGAAAATGAACGGGGAAAATGGCCAAAAGGGGTTTTTCGCAGTAGGTTCTCTATTCTCGGACAGCCTCCTAGCTATAGCTTAAATTGAAAATAGCTCTAGATTGTATTGTAATTCTGCTAATAAGCATAGGCTTAACAAAAGAATCAGCAAAAGATTGCTAACAACTTGTAGGTTTTTAGCAGGGCAGGGGGATAGTTGTACAGGGATTACTTAAAGGGATTTAAGTAATTGGGAATAAATTATCGTGCTGATGAACAAGCTTAAGCGTATATACAGCAACTTCGTAGCAGAGTTATTTATAGGGTCAGTAGGAGGGGCCTTTGGCCGCGATTGCCCTTGATATTGATCTTGTTTCAATCGCGGCCAAAGGCCCCTCCTACCGATAAATCTAAAACAAATTATTTGTTATGTTTTTTGCTAAAAGCAAGCATTAAAGCAGTAGGTTGTTTCTTTTTATTACCCTTATTTAACACATAAACAACAGTCTCGCCTTTTGGACCAGAACCAATTTGAGTAAAACGATAAGGTGCCTCACCTACTGATAAAAATGATTTTAAATCAGCCCATTCACTAAAGACATAAATACGACCTTCATCAACAACTTCACCATAAAAACCATCAGTTATACCTTCAGCTGTACCTTCATACAAAGCAACTGAACCTAAGCCAGAACGCATTTTTTTATCTTGTTTTCTTAAGCCAAAAACAATAGTCTCGCCTTTAGGACCTGCACCAATACGTGTTAAACGGTAGGCTGTTTCACCAACTTGGTTAAAGCTAGCATAGGTTTTATAATCATCAAAAATGTAAATACGGCCTTCTTTCGTTACCTGATAATAATCATCTACATTGTAATGAGGCTTAGCTAACGATACTTGACTAGTAAATAGAAGCGCAAGAACTGATAGGGAAAAAGAAGCTTTTTTAAACATGATAGGATCTCCGACTTTTTTGTAATATTGTCTAAATAATTGATCGTATTATGATGTTTTAATATTACAAAATTATGACGACCTTATTTACCAAGCAAATCCAATATCTCTTTCCAAAGTGATTGATAAGCATCAACTGAACGTGACTTTTTCATATAGCCGCCCAAAGGCATGCGTTCAAGCCCCATACGTTCTATGTCGCTGGCATAAGGAATAACAGTATTTAAAATATCTGGATGCTTTTCTACTAATGATTCAATAATCTCTCTATGCATTTTTTTTCGTCTGTCAGCCATAGAAAAGAAGGGCAATAATTTAATATGTTTAAGGTTATTGTCTTTAATATATTTTTTTAATTGTTCCAGTGTTCTCAATGAAAGAATAGTTGGAATAATAGGGGATACAATTAATTGAGATGCTTCAAAAATAGCTTCTGAAAGTAAGGAAATATTCGGGGGACAATCAAGAATAATAATATCGTATTCTTTTGTTAATGGAGCTAAGAGTTTTTTTAAGCGCTGTGTTGGTTTCTTGCGTTCATCCAAAACTAAATCTAGATTTCTAAAAGAAAAATCTGCTGGTAATAAATCAAGGTTTTCAAAGTCAGTCGCCTTAATTAAACCATCCAATTCTCTGGCACCAGCAATTAGGTCTTTACTTCCACCTTTTACTTTAGGCTTAACTCTAAAGTAAAAACTGCTTGCTCCTTGAGGATCCAAGTCCCAAACCAAAGTTTTATAATTATTTTGCGCAGCCAAATAAGCCAAATTTACAGCTGTAGATGTTTTACCAACACCGCCTTTAATGTTATATGTTGCAATAATTGTCATTAATATTCTCTCTAGGCTTTATCTGTAAATAACTGTTTGAATGCGGATTTGTTATTGGCTGCTATAAATAACTCAAACTGCTCGGCAAAGTTGTTTCGTGCATTACATTTCATGCTATCAAGGTACTGAACTAACACACCCATGGCCATTAAGGTGTTAGATGCTACTTTATTGTCCATCATTTCTTCACTAAAGTGTTTTATGCTTATTTCCTGGATTTCATAATCTTGGAAATCACCCAAAACTGATTGAAAGCCCTTTAGAGATTTTATTAAAGCCTTTATATCTTCTTGAGGATATAAGCTTTGAAAAAATTCCATTAGATAACGTAACTTTTTACAGGTTTTTCTTAAGTCATGTAAGGCTTCAGCAGGTGAATTATTATCAATGGCATGACCTTCTTTTAATACACGCTGATAGACTTTCCATATCCTTATATCAGCTAATTCTTTAATTGTTAAATTAGCCAGATCACCAAGCCCTTTCTTTGGTAAAGGTTCACTTAAATACTGTTCCCAAGCAACTAGTTTCTTATTATATTTATCGCTTTTTAAATGGTCGACTAATTCTTTTTGGGCACAAATCTGTTTTTGCTTTAAAAAGTCATATAAAGGAGAAATATCTTCACGTAGAGTCAGAGGTAAAGCTTTTTTATAATCTTGGTAACTTAATAAATAAACATCAAGATCACGGGTAGAGCCAGTAACTTGTCCAAGCCAAGCAAAAAATTCAGAATACTTTGTTACCGTTTTTTCAGGTAATGTATTTTTAATCTGACTTAATCCTGCTCTCGTTCTTCTAACCGCAACGCGAAAGTCATGTAAAAATTCGGTATCAGTATCTGCAATAGTGCCAGCTTCATTAACTTGTATTGCTTGTAACAAATGCTTATATATTTTTTTACTTGCTTTATCCGCACGGGCATCAGGTTTTAATTTTATTGCCAGTTTAGAACTATAATCTTTAGGTTTCCGTCCTTGTTGCTTAAGTGCTTCTTCTAAAGCAGAACAATTAGAAAGCTTTATACCTAAGTCATTTTGTATAATGTTAGCTATTTTTTGATGAGCTTTTTCATAGCCTTTAAGGGGTAATAGTTTAATACGAATATTAAGCTGTTCAAAATCTTCAACTTCAATGCGTAGAATAGTTTTTTGATCTTTATTTAAAATATTAACCCGGTATGTTTCAAGGGGTAATTGGCACAAGGGCAGTAATGCTCTCATCTCTAATTCAGCTGTAATGGCTTTTCTAAATTTACCATTAGGAAACTGTTGACTAAAATTAGGCACAGAATCAGTTGCTTCAGAAGCAATTAAATACCCAGTTTCATTATCAATTAAAGCAAGCTGGGATGTATGTTGAGAATGTACATACTCACAAACCATATTGGCACTATAGAGTCGCCAATCAAAGCTATCGTAAAAGGATTTTATGGTGTATTGCTGGGATACAATTTGTAGATCAGTATACTTATTTAACTTACTGATAAATTTTTTAGCACTCAGATTTGCAGGGAGTTCAAAAAAAAGAGGGATATCTGTCATTATTGCACAATAGTTTATTATTGGATTCTAGCCCTAGATATTAACATGAGTCTATGACTAAAGTATGACAGGATTGTTACAGGGAATAATCGGAAAAAGTTGTGATTTAGAAACAATATTGATTTAAAGAGTTAGCTATTACTTTGAACAACCTTTACTAATGAACTATTTAAAGTTGCTCAAAGTATTTTTAAAAAGAGCTTAACTTTTTAAGCCGCTTTTTTTACAGCTTTTTTAGCAATTTTTTTAGCTGCTTTTTTGTTGCTAGCTTTTTTCTTTAAAACTGATTTTACTGCAGACTTAAGAACAGATTTAGCATTCTTTTTTGCGATTACTTTTTTAGCCACTGCTTTTTTAGTGATTTTTTTTGCAACTTTAAGTGCTACTTTCTTTTTAATTACTTTTGACATGATTCTTCCTTAATTGAAATAAAAAATAACTTACTAATAGTAATAAGTTATGGTGATAATAGGGCTTAAACCTAGATAAGTCAACAAAATAAGTATAAAGTCTATAAAATATAGTGAATTGTACTTGAGGGGATATATTATGAGTTTTATTGAATTTAAAAAACTATTACTTGATGCTGAAATAAGTTTACCCAAATTTAGTAAGTTAATTAAGGTAAGTGATAAAAATTTACAGTCATATAAAAAGAAAGATGAAGTCCCTAACGCTATTGCTGTTGTGGCACGTTGTTTTGCAGAAATGAATAAAATGGATATGGATTATCGAACACTTATTGAAAGTTTAGAGCTTAAAGCAAAAACTAAAAAGGGTGCAGGTTTTGCCAAAAAGGACAAAAATATAGCGACTGCTGAACCAACTTCATAGCAGTCTTTAAAACCATTATCAATAATATAAGCACCTACTCGCAATCAAAATTCATTATTACCCCCTGTGGTTTATATAGAGGCATGCTATTTCCAAAATAGTAAACCCTAGTCATTAAAATGTAATAAATAACAGCTACTTTATACGCTTGATATTTATTAATTTTAGTAGAGGATGTATGTCTTTATTTTTAAAAGGGTTACCGCATAAGCAAATTATTGCTTCTGCAATTGCTCTATCTCTTGTTTCCCCTGTTTCCATTGCTGATGACAGTTCAGATAAGTCATTTAATCGTATTGCTACGTTTCCAGTTTTTTTAAACTCAAGCATAGAAAATGAAACAGTTGCAGAAATTGTTGCTGCCAGTAAAGATGGTAAAACATTGATATATACTGATGGAAAAATGGAATCCATAGGTTTTGTCGATATAAACAATGCAAAAAAACCAAAACCTTCAGGCATAGTAAATGTAGGTGGAGAACCAACTTCTGTAGCTATAAAAGGTAAATACGCCTTAGCAGCAGTTAATACATCAGAAGATTTTGTTAATGTTAGCGGTCAGTTAGTTGTCATTGATATTGAAAAACAAAAAATTAAAGCATCTATTGAGTTAGGAGGACAACCAGATTCAATAGCTGTGAGTCCTGATGGGAAATATGCAGCCATTGTTATAGAGAATGAACGTGATGAAGATTTAAATGATGGCGAGCTTCCTCAGCAACCTGCCGGAAAATTACTTATAGTAGATTTAAAGGGTAAACCTACCAACTGGACTACACGTAGTGTTGAATTAACAGGGTTACAGGGGATGCTTTATGCAAGTGACCCAGAGCCAGAATATGTAGATATTAACAAAGACAATATAGCTGTTGTCACTCTTCAAGAAAATAATCATATTGCCTTGATAGACCTTGCAAAAGGAACAATTGTTAATCATTTCTCTGCTGGAACTCAAGATTTAGACAATATAGATACGGCTAAAGATGGTTCTATTTCATTAGATTCATCATTAACCGCTGTTCCAAGAGAGCCTGATGGTGTTAGTTGGGTTAATAAATCCTTATTAGTGACTGCTGACGAAGGGGATTTGAATGGTGGTAGTCGTGGATATACTATCTACAATAAAGGGGGTGATATTGTTTTTGAATCAGGAAACTCTGTAGAACACACTATTGTTCGTCATGGGCATTATCCAGACAAACGATCGGCTAAAAAGGGTAATGAACCAGAAAATGTAGAAGTAGCAACTTTTAAAGGTGACAAATATCTTTTTGTAAATTCAGAACGTGCAAGTGTTGCATTAGTTTACGATATTAATAACCCTGAAACACCAGTATTAAAACAAGTGTTACCGACAGCAGTAAAACCAGAAGGTCTATTAGCGATACCTGGACGTAAATTATTTATTACAGCTGGTGAAGAAGATGCACGTGATGACAAAATTCGTTCTGCATTAACTATCTATAAATATGGATCTAAAGAGGTAGGTTATCCTACGGTAATTTCAACTGATAGCTCTGATGGAAATCCAATGCCATGGGGTGCATTATCAGGTTTAGCTGCTGACCCTACTGATTCAGATATTATGTATACAGTACACGATAGTTTTTATAATAAAGCACGTGTTTTTAAAATGAATATTGCTGATAAACCCGCTGTACTCACTGAGGAAATTACCTTAAAAGATAGCCTTGGTCTGTTGGCTGCTATTGATTTAAACATGGTTAATGAAGATGGAACCGTTAACATAGACCAAGAAGGCATAGCCATTGCTAAGAATGGTGGCTTTTGGATAGCTTCAGAAGGCAAAGGTACCATTGGTGATGTTAAAAAACCATTTGAAACTTATAACTTGGTTCTGGGTGTTTCTGTAGAAGGTGTTATTGAGCAAGTAGTCACCTTGCCGACTGAAACTAATGCGCGTCAAATACGTTTTGGTTTTGAAGGTGTTGCCTCTACTGGAACAGCAGAACAGGAAGTTTTATTTGTTGCTTTTCAACGTGAATGGGCTGAAGACCCTAAAGGCTTAGTCCGTATCGGGCGATATGACATTAACTCAGCTAGCTGGAGTTTTTATTATTATCCATTAGAAACACCGGATTCTGAGCTTGGTGCTTGGGTTGGATTGTCTGAAATCACAGCGGTTGATGATGAGTCATTCATGGTTATCGAACGTGATAATCAAGGTAACATGGATGCTGCAATAAAACGCATTTATCAGTTCTCAACGGCAGGATTAACAGCATTGGCAGACACAGGATTAGGAACAACTGTTGATTTTCCTGTTTTAAACAAAGTTTTAGTTCGTGATCTTATGAAAGATTTAGCCAAAACTAAAGGATTAATATTAGAAAAAATCGAAGGGATGGCTATAACGGCTGATGCTGATCTGTATGTTATTAATGATAATGATGGTGTTGATGATTCAAACGGTGAAACACAGTTGTTAAAAATTAATAATGATGGAAGAGATGATTAAATAACTAAAGGTTATTTTTATTGTTTATAAAGCCTCATACTTTTTGTATGAGGCTTTTTTTGGAGAAATAGAATGACTGAATTAGATCAATAAGGAGAGGGTTTTTTCACAAAGTGTAGGTATTTGTAGAGCCGTCTTTAGTCCGCTATAGCTATATAGATTAACTAGCAGGATTGAAAGTATCTTATGCAGCAAGTGCTCGTTCAATATAGCGTTGTTTTTTCTTAGTCGTGATTTTATCTAATTCAACCATAATTAAACTATCAATACAGTTATTAAAATCAGGGTCTATATTAAAATCAATAAAGTGACAGCCTTTATCTGTGCATAATTCGACATATTGTTTATATAAAGTAGGTACTTTTACACCTAGCTTTTTTAATTCACTGTTTAATATTTTATAACTGATTTTGTAATCCTCATTAAATTCTTCCTCTGCAAATTGTTGGGCTTGATCTGAAATAATGAAAGGCATTTTTGCTGTAGCAAGATTTAAATCTGAGCCAAACTGTTGTTTGTAAAAACTAATAATAGCTTCTTTAGCTTCATGAGGATAAGCATTACTCATACTTACGGGACCAAATAAGTATTTAATATGTGGCTGTTCTCTTAAATAAGCACCAATACCATACCAAAGATAATCTAAGCTACGTTGCCCCCAATAACGCGGTTGTACAAAACTACGACCCAATTCAATACTATTTGGTAGTAAGGCTTGAAATTCAGAACTTAAAGTAAATAAGGAATTAGTATAAAAACCTTCTACTCCATGAGAAGCCATTATTTTTTGGCCCTCACCTATTCGATAAGAACCAACAATTTCAAGATCATTTTCATCCCAAAGTACTAAATGGCTGTAATACAAATCATATTTATCTAAGTCATGTGCTTCCCCCGTGCCTTCCTCTACAGTACGGAAGGTAAGTTCACGTAAGCGTGCAATTTCTTGCATAACAGGACAGTCATCTTGGTATTGATAGAGGAATATTTTTTTACCATCCTTAGTTTCACCTAGTAAATGTGATTGATATAAGGCTTTTTTTAAAGCTTTACTGTTAGCAGGATGAGAAACCGTTTCTATGGTTTGAAATAGTGATTTTTTATTTTTTTTACCAAGATTTTGTACATGTCGACGGAATTTGTGGCTTAGTTGTTTATTATCTTCTTCACTATCTTTTATAGCTTGAAATGGAATAGGGGAGCCAACTTTAAATTTAATTTCCTGGTCTTGTTTATTAAACATTTCTTGCACTAGCATAAACGTACCTAAAGGTTTGTACAAAGAGGATAAACCATAAAATAAGGCAGAGTTAGTCGCTTTAATATTTATAGGAAGAATAGGGCAGCGTGCTTTTTTTGATAATTTAATAAACCCCGATTTCCATTTTCCATCCCGAATACCTTTGGGAGTAATCCGTGATACTTCGCCCGCAGGAAAGATTATGACAGCCTCTTCATTCTCTAAAGCAGCCAACATGGCTTTATAAGCTTTTTTGTGATTAGCATTCTTGGATAAAACATCAACAGGTAAGAAAATAGACTCTAATGGTTTCATATAAGATAAAACACGATTAGCCACAATACGTACATCGGGTCTAACAGAACGAATAAGCTTAACTAAGGCCAAGCCATCTAATGTACCGATCGGGTGATTAGCAACTATGATTAAACGCCCCTCAGATGGAATATTATCGTAAGATGTTGGGGAAATTTGGTAGCTAAATTTGAAATAGTTAAGTAACTTATCTAAGAAAGCAAAACCACGTAAATGCTGGTTTTTAAGAATTACTTTATTAAAGTCATCTTCGTGTAATAGTTTTTTTATTACTTTTAATGCGAGTTTATTATCTTTATTTATATTTAATTCTGGGTATGTTTCTTGTACTATTTTCTCAGCATTAATCATTAAGTTTCCACTTGTCTTTTATATTTATCACAAGTGTATAGGTGCAATATTTCAGTATTATGAATCTATAATTTAGCAGTTTAAATGATCCTAAAAATAGCGCTAATGATTCAATTTATTCTTCAGCTGCAAAATCAACAATGTACTTAAGTTTTTTATTCATTTTTTTAGAAAATTGATTAAGCTGTTGGTTTGTTGTATCGGTTGGTAGTAAATGTGTTTTTATGATTGTTTTGTTATCGATAGAGTAGATTACAACATTACAAGGCATATAACTTACCGCGTGAGGGGAGAGTTGTAAGAGTGTTTTTGCATGCGTTAAGTTACAAAATTGTACAGTGTCATAATTGGGGAAATTTAGAGTACCTCTATCTCTAATAACTTTGCCAACTCTGCTATGTCCCGTTATTCGAAAATTATGTTCCGCAATGGCAATTTCTAATTCTGCTAGTACATCATCATATGGTTTTGTTGTCTCTGCTTGATAATAATGGATTGTTTCAGTACTTGTACTGGGTATTTGAGACACACAAGCCGTAATAAAGAGTAAAATTAAAGGAATAAGTAATTTAAGTAACATTGTTTTTATTATAAATACAGATTGAGTATGATGGATAAGCAAAATAAAGTGACTGGTGTTGTATTAGCGGGTGGCTTGGCACGACGCATGAACAAACAAGATAAAGGCTTGATTGAATATCATAACAGACCCATGGTCAGTTATGCAGTGGATGCTATGGCGCAAGTAGCCTCTACCGTTTTTATAAATGCTAATCGTAATATTCCTGAGTATAGCCGTTTTGGCTATCAAGTTATTTCTGATCAAACAGATAGCTTTGATGGCCCGCTTGCAGGTATGTTATCTGCTATGAATCATGCTAAAACAGATGTTTTATGCGTAATGCCTTGTGATTCGCCTTTAATAAGGGCAGAGCACTTAACAAAACTTATCGATGTTTTAACAGAAAACAATGCTGATATTGCTGTTGCTTTTGATGGTGAACGTATTCATCCTGTTTTTTTAGCCTTAAAAACATCGTTACAATCAAGTTTAAAGCAATATTTAGAGCAGGGCGATCGAAAAATTGATTTATGGCTTGAGCAACATAACTTAATAAAAGTCGATTTTAGTCAAACCGCAGATGTTTTTTTAAACATTAATACCTTATCTGAATTAAATACCTTGGAGAAAGGAAAGCATGACTAAAGTAACTAAACCTGAAATATCAAATGCAGGTTTAGGATTTTCTAAATCTGTCATTGGTTTTGATGAGACCGGAAAACAAAGGCAACTTGAACTTGTTGGGGAGCGTGCTTTAACTCTATATGTTGATAAACAGGAAATTGTTACTTTAATGACGATGGGGACACACCCAGAACTTTTAACCTTAGGCTATTTAAAAAACCAAGGTTTTTTTGATTCAATTGATGAAATAAAAATAGTACAAGTTGATTGGGAAACTGAAGCTGTTGCTGTGGTTACAAAAAAACAAACATCTGACTTCTCCAAACAAATGGAACAGAGAACCGTAACAACAGGTTGTGGCCAAGGCACTGTATTTGGTCGATTAATGGATAAGTTAAAAGATATAAAAGTACCTGAGCTAGTTATTAAGCAAGAAACTATTTATGGTTTACTTGACTCGTTAAGATCACATAATGAGGTATATAAAAAAGCAGGAGCAGTTCATGGTTGTGCTTTATGTACAGGCAGCAAAATTGATTTTTTTGTAGAAGATGTGGGCAGACATAATGCAGTAGATTCAATTGCAGGTTATATGTGGCTAAATAACATTTCTGGTGATGATAAAACCTTTTATACCACGGGAAGGTTAACTTCAGAAATGGTTATTAAGGTGTCCCAAATGGGAATCCCTATTTTATTATCTCGCTCGGGTGCAACTCAAATGGGTCTTGATATGGCTAAGCAATCAGGCGTTACTTTAATATCCAGAGCCAAGGGTAAACATTTTATGGTATTGAATGGTGTTGAAAATATTGAGTTTGATAGCTAACGATAGGTTTTTAAAAGGTATTTTATTTTTAAAGTTTCAGTAAGCAGTATTCATTCATAATATATCTAAGTTCAATGCAAATTTCTAAATATCTCACCAAAATTAAATCTGGAGACCCTCTAAATTTTGATAGTTTTAAGAAGCAAATGCTCAAGCAGGGTTTTAATGACAAAACACTATTTGAAATTTTTGAGACTGAGAAAAAATCACCCTCAAGTTGCTGGGTTAAAGTATTAGATCAACAGAAATTTTCTCAACTGTTAGTTGATTTTCCTGAGCATAATATTCAAGACAGAGTCTCTGCAGCTAAAGCTGGAAATAGTCATAAGCATGCTGTTAGTCAGGCCATGATTATTCTTTGGTCAGCGCAGAGTCATCACCCGATTGTTGTATTGAATGATACAGATAACATTAACTCACCGGTTACTTTATCGAAACGGTTACTGATTATTGAAAACCAGGAAAATTTTGTTCAAAAGCAACGTACACTTCATTTTCTTCAACAACAATTTACTGATTTTAACGATGAAAATTTTGATATTGCACATGGATCAGGAAATGCAATTAGTAACCGATTGAATAAAGCTTTCTTTAAACAATATCAGCAAATTGACTGTTTGTTAGACTTGGATATAGGAGGATTAGAGATTTTTAAAAATTTAAGCAATTTAACCCAGCATTCAAACCTTAATTTTCTACTACCTCCCTGCGCAGATAAATTACTAGAGCAATCCAAAATAAAGTTACAAGAAAAACATTTGCTGGTATTACGACAATATCATCAGCAATATCCTTTGTTACGCCCCGTTATTGAGTTAATGAATAAGCAGCAAAAAATGTTGGAACAAGAGTTATATTTATAAAGGACAAAGAATGGAAAATTTGGCACTATTTGAGGAAAAAATATCATATTCAGTTAAAAAACTGATTGCCGTTAATTCAATTAGTTACTGCTATGTTGAGTTAGCGATTGATCAGCATTGTGCGTTGTTTGGCCGTAATAATATTGGTAAAACATCGCTATTGAATGCATTGAAATTACATTTATTTCCTGAAATTAGTTTTAATGACTGTAAAAATAAATTTGCCTTTAAATCTTCAAAAGGAGAACTCTATTCCAGTGAAGACAGCTATCGTTATTATTTTCCTAGCGAAAGTAGTTTTTTGATTTTAGAAGCTGAAAATATTCATGGAAGTTTCTGTCTGGTTTTATTTAAGTCTAATAGTAGCTTTGGCTATCAGCGTTTGGCTTTACCTTGTGAATATAATGAAATAAGGGAACATTTTTGGGATATTGAACAGCTTGAAATTAATAAAGGTTTAGGCAGTCCCGTCTCTGACTTAGGTCTTGCAAAAATACAGTTACTTTTTCAGCATTATAAGAAGCAGGGTGCTGTTATTTTAAAAAGTACCAAAGAGATTAAGGAACGGTTGTTTAATCACAGCCCAATGAATAGGGAAAAGGGGTTATATTGCTTAGTGCCATTGAAAGATGGGGGCAGGGAACGTGAGTTAAGCGCATTTCGTCAGCTGATGAATTTTACTTTTGAAATCGCAAAGACCGAGACCAAGGGCTTAACATCAACCTTTGCCACTATTATTGAAAGCGGTAAAATTAAAGTACGGGATGAATTACATCAGGATTTACAAGAAATTCTAGATGAGTATGAGGAATTGCGGAAAACCCAGGATAAGTTGAAAGCAGTTGCGAATTATAGTGACAAATTTAATGACTTAACTGAGATGCAAGGGAATTTTAACCATCAACTGAATAGTTTTACTAACCGGTTTTCAGCTTATTTATTATTTCTGGGAGAACTTAGCAAAAGCTTAAAACAGCAGTTTTCTCCAGTTGAATCTGATGTTAAAACACTGATTGCTGAAAAAAAGGAACTGTTTAAGTTAACTGGCGAGCATCATAAGTTAAGTAGTGGGTTTGATGGTCAGTTGAAGGTATTAATTAAAGGACTTAAACAACTGGATGAGCAGGCTCATCGTTATCAGTTAATACAAAATGATTATCCCAGTATTACCATCAATGAAATTGAAGATATTTTAAAAGAACAACGACAAGAATTAGAGACAGAAATTGGACAGCTTGAGAGTAGGGAAGCTGCCATTAATGAACTCTCGAAAAATGTAAGTAAGCAACAAAGCAAAATTAAATTAAGAGAGGGGAAGCAAAAGGCGATTGATCAACATGAAAAACTATTGATAAGCCAATTAAATGATCATAGTGCTCAGGTAATGGGTAATATTAATCAACGATTTTCTGAAATATCTGTCAAAGCTGAAGCAGATCAGTTATCGGTCATTGAGCAGTTTTCAGCGTTATTTTCTATTAATGAGCAACAGTTTGATTTTCTGGGTGAAACATTTAGTCATGGAGAATTGAAATCCCCCCAAGATTTTAAGGAGCATACTAAAAGGGATATAGAAAACTTGGATGCTGAAATAAAAGAGTTGGATAAAAAGGTTAAAAAATCGAATAATATTTCTAAATTATCAGTGGCAGATCAACAAGCTCAACAGTTGGCTGTAAATAAAGGATTACACAGGGTTAAAACTGATTTAGTTATTGTTCAATCCATTGAAAAAACTCAAACAGACTGGCAAGCCACAACTAATGAAATTCAACAGATCAATGATGAACAAGGACTGTTGGAAAAAAAGCAGGAAGAAACAAAAAATGAGTTAGAGCACAATGAAAGTGTTTATGCAAAAGCCAAAGAACAACTGGACTTGTTAGATAAGCAGATAAAAGAAACAGATGGTTTTTTTCAAAAGCTACAAAATTTAAAAACTGATAACCAGAAGGTAACAGAGACTTTAGCTGTAGAACGTGTTACTGATAGTGATATATCTGAGTTGGCGGGTGATCTAAGTAAGTTAGATCGTTTAAAACAAGATGTTGATAATAAAATCAATGAATTTATACAGTGTGGACATTTCCAACTGCCAGTAGAACTCGCA
>CAJVYL010000052.1 GCA_913009265.1 uncultured Methylococcales bacterium | reverse complement strand
ACATGGATATTCCATGAACAACTACCGGTACAGTTTACACCGTGAGTAGAGCGAACAACTTTATCAAAACGCCAGCGGTTACGGTAACCGTCTTCCCATTGGCGATCTTCATTAGTAACTATGCCGTGACCACCTGAAAAGGTAGATTGGACTTTTTTGAAAAAGCTTAGACGGTCTAAAAAATGACTCATCGTGGTTTTCTCCTGTTAATTAAATTCGTTATTTTGGGGCGCAGGCTTTAGCCTGCATATGTTTTGCAGAGAGCAGGCTAAAGCCTGCGCCCCAGTTATATTAATTATTATATATTCCGTAAAATCTTGAATCTTTATCTGCTAAGTTGGCCTTTATAGCATTATTTTCTATATATTTATAAACAATATTGAAATGCTTTTCATCTCTGATTGTTTTATCAAAATACGACTTTTCCCAGAAATACCCTTTTCTTGAAAGAAGTTTGTTGATTTTAAACGCTAAACTCCCTTTTATTTGTTGCATGACAACTTTCAGATCTTGCTTTTGTTTAATCAACAGATGAATGTGATTTGGCATAATACTTATAGCAATAAGTTGGTAATAATCAGGTTCAAGCGATTTAATATGAGTCAATATTATATTAATAACCTCACCAATCAAATAACAACCTAAGGTTGAATGGTCACAATATTCATCAATCTTCATTTGTCTTTCAGAAACAGATAATCTTGGTGTTTTTGAAATTTTATGTAGGTAAGGATCAATACTGTCCTATGTTCGAAAAGTAATAAATTGATAGGATTCTATTTCACTATAGTGGTGTAAGGTTTTTCGTATCATAATGGATGGGGCGCAGTGCTTTAGCCAGCATTTTGTATAATAAAGCAGGCTAAAGCCTGCGCCCAAAGCATACTATGGATTGTAAAACTCACCATCCTTACGTAAGTAGAACCACCAGTTAATCATAATACAAACGACATAGAAGGCGGCGAAACCCATTAAAGCAACTTCAGGTGTTGTTGCTTTGATTTGCTCACCAAATACTTTTGGTATGTAGAAAGCACCGTAAGCTGCTACTGCAGATGTCCAACCTAGAACAGGACCTGCTTGTTCTTTAGGGAATACCATTGCAATTGTTCTAAAAGTTGAACCATTACCAATCCCAGTTGCTGCAAATAGAATCAAAAATAAAATTAAGAAAGGAATAAAGAACTCTTCAGGGGTTGCTGAGTTGTATGCAGCTTTCATATAGTAAGCAACACCACCAGCACTTAATACCATAACAAAGGCACAGATATGGGTAACCCACGCTCCACCAAACTTATCAGCAATCATGCCACCAATAGGGCGAATTAACGCACCAATAAAAGCACCCGTCCAAGCATACATCAATGCACTAGGACCATTAGGGTTAGCCATGTCGTGATTCATTACTCCGTCAACCATAACGTGTTGATAGCCAAAAATCACTTTAATAGCTAAAGGAAAACAAGCTGCAAATCCGATAAAAGAACCAAAAGTCATGGTATAAATAATACTCATAACCCAAGTATGCTTGTTATCAAAGATTTGGTATTGACGACCTAAGCTTTCACCAATTTGACCTGGAATAATTTTTAATAAAGAAACGGTTAAAGCAATAACAATAAATAATGCAATTTCTTTTGGTACTTGAAAACCAGAACCGTGTACTGACTCAGGTAGCATTAACCAAAGGCCAAAAATAGCACTGATAAAACTGATTAATAGCATAAAAGAAATCATGCTAAAGCTAACTATGGGGCCACGAGTTATTGGAGAAACGTTCTCAGTACGAATATTATTCATTCCAAACCAAGTAGCAAAAGCTAAAGGTACAAGAAATAATAACCAGATGAAACCTGCATTTTGTAAGTAGGTTTCTGTGCCAGCAGGGATTTTACCAACCAATGTTCCTGAAGTTGCTTCAAGAATCATAGGTTCTCCACCCATTGCACCAAAAAGACCAAAGGTCATAGATAGTGGGATAAGGATTTGCATGGTAGTTACACCAAAGTTTCCTAAGCCTGCATTTAATCCTAGAGCCAAACCTTGTACTTTTTTCGGAAAGAAAAAGCTGATGTTTGACATGGATGAAGCGAAGTTACCGCCACCAAAACCAGAAAGTAAGGCTAAAATTTGAAACACCCAGAAAGGTGTGTTTTTATCTTGTAGCGCAATACCTGCACCTAAAGCAGGAAGTATTAACAGTAGAGTGGTAAAAAAGATAGTATTACGACCACCACACAAACGAATAAAGAAACTACTTGGAATACGTAAAGTAGCTCCCGTTAAACCAGCAATCGCCATTAAAGTAAATAATTGCGATTTTTCATAAGGGAAGCCTAAGTTAAGCATTTGTACGGTAATAATTCCCCAGTACAACCACACAGCAAAACCATTTAGTAAACTAGGAATAGAAATCCATAGATTACGGTTTGCAATTTTTTTGCCTTCAGACTCCCAAAACGCTTCGTCTTCGACATCCCATTTTTGTAGATCGGACATGCTTTTTTCCCTCTCAATATTTATAATAATTCTGGCACGAATTATACGCTTATTATTTTAATTAACCTAGAGTTAATAGGGTATAAGGCAGCTTATGTTTGTTGTATAAATGTTGTTAATGTGTTTTTTTTTAGGTTACAATCTGGACATGGTATAAATTTTTATAACCATGTATTTTTTAATGTAATTTAAGGACTTTTAAAATGGCACAATATAAGTGTAAAACTTGTGGACATATTTATGATGAAGCTAAAGGCGAACCAAGAAGCGGAATTCCTGCTGGGACTGCTTGGGCGGATGTGCCTGCTGACTGGGAATGTCCAAAATGTGGCGCAGCTAAAGTAATGTTTAAAAAAATAATTGGCAGTTAGGTATTAATAACTGTTGGCCAAGGATGGCCTTTTAAATTTGGTTCTTTCTTAATATTCCCAAATTTGATAAACACTGGTAAATTAGTAACAAATAATTTACTGAAAAATTTTAATGAACCCCTTTCATTTTTTTAGATACCTAACGGTTGATCCTGTTAATTTAAGTGTTAAATTCAAGTTGGTTTCTCTACTTGCTTGTTTCTGCTCTATTTTCTTTATTGCTCTAATCACTAAAATAGTTTCCCCTTGGCCTGGTTATCCTATGATTGTTGCCTCTATGGGAGCATCAGCCATCATTTTATTCTTTATCCCCGGTAGCCCTTTAGCCCAGCCATGGCCTTTTGTAGGTGGTCAATTGATTTCTGCAGTTGTTGGTGTTTATTGTGCTTTAAATATTAATGAAACTTCTACTGCGGCTGCTACTGCTGTGGGTTGTTCAGTTTTTCTCATGTTGATTTTACGCTGTTTGCATCCACCCGCAGCAGCGACAAGTTTAACTCCAATAATGGCTGGAAGCTCTCTAACATCTTTAGGTTATTCTTTTGTTGTTGTGCCGGTTGCCATTAATGTAATAACAATGTTGTTTCTTGCTGTTGTTATTAATAGATATGTGATGAAGCGTAACTACCCCAGTGCATTACCTATTCAAGAAGAAATTAATCAGCGACATTCAATTACAGAACCAAGCCATCAAGTTGGGTTTTCTGAGCAAGATCTAACTTTGGCTTTAGATAATAGTGATGTGTTTATTGATATGACGCATACTGAGTTGAGTCAATTATTGACTCAAGTAGAGATGAACACCTTTCAGCGTATTAAAGGCACAATTTTATGTTCTGATATTATGGTTAAGGATGTTATTGCCGTCGAGTATGGAACAGAGCTTGAAGAGGCGTGGAGTTTAATGCGAACGCATAAATTAAAGGCAATGCCTGTTATTGATAATGCTAGGCGAGTAATAGGTATTATTACTTGGAATGATTTTTTTAAGTGTATCGACTTAAATGCTTATGAAAGTTTTCAAGAAAAATTTCGTTGTTTTATTCGCCGGACTGCTGATGTAACTGCAACTAAGCCTGAGGCAGTTGGTTTGATTATGACACCTTCTGTGGTGAGTTTGCCCGATACAACACATATTGCTGATCTTATTCCGTTAATGTCTTTAAAGGGAATTAGGCAAATACCTATTGTTGATTCAGAAAGGCGGCTAATAGGAATGGTGTATCAGGCTAATTTGATTGCAGCACTTTATAATGAGCAGTTAGCACATAATATAAGTAAATAGTTAAATCATGTAGCCTTGATGTAGCGAAGCGAAATCAAGAAAAGTTGGGGAACCTTGATTTCACGTTGTTTCATCAAGGCTACGAACTGCGCTTTATTGTGAACAATTGGCAGAAAGGTAAATTAGAGTAGAGCGGACTGAAGCCCGCCCTACAATTTAATCGAAATTAGTTGATTCTAACGCCAATTTCACCACCGGCACTTGCTTTAACTGCACAGAACTTAAATTCTGGAATCTTAGCTGATGGATCTAATGCTTCATTTGTAATTAAATTTGCACTGGCTTCGTTATAGCAAAATGCCATAAACATACTGCCTTTTTGAATGCCTAAATCAGCACGTGCGTAAGCTGTTAATTGACCACGTCTTGATTCAATCGTAATTAAACCACCTGGTTCAATATCAAGCGCTATTAAATCCTCAGGGTGTAAAGTAACTACTGGATCAGGCTCAATCGCATCAAGTGTTGGAGAGTGACGAGTCATACTACCTGTATGCCAATGCTCTAGCTGACGACCTGTAATAAAGATTAATGGATATTCATTATCAGGCATTTCATCTGCATGAATGTATTCTGCAGGTACAAAACGTCCACGACCAGAATCAGTAGGGAAGCCATCAGTAAAAATAATAGGTTCGCCTGGATCACCAACGTTTTCTAAAGGATAGGTTAGTGAGTCTTCGTTTTCTAAGCGATCCCAAGTCATACCTGCAATACTTGGCATGGCTTGGCGCATTTCATTAAAGACATCTTCAGGGCCAGAATAAGTCCAACCACAACCTAAGCGGTTAGCAATCTCTTGTAGAATCCATAAGTCCTGTTTAGCATCACCAGGAGGATTAACTGCTTTGCGACCCATTTGTACACGTCTATCAGTATTAGAGAAGGTACCATTTTTTTCATAAAAAGCAGAAGCAGGTAAGATAACATCCGCAAACCCCGCAGTTTCAGTTAAGAAAATATCCTGAACAACTAAGTGCTCAAGAGCTGCAAAAGCTTCGCGGGCATGGTTTTGGTTAGGATCTGACATAGCCGGGTTTTCACCTTGCACAAACATACCAAAGACTTTTTGATCTAAAATGGCATGAATCATTTCAACGGTCGTTAAACCGGGTTCTGAATCAAGCTCTACACCCCATAATTTTTCAAATTTTGTTTTATTATCAGAGTCCATAACGGGCTGATAATCAGGGAAAACCATAGGAATTAAACCTACATCAGAAGCCCCTTGAACATTATTTTGTCCACGTAAAGGATGCAAGCCAGAACCAGGTTTACCAATTTGTCCTGTCATTAATGCTAAAGCAATTAAACAACGAGAATTATCAGTACCGTGAATATGTTGAGAAACACCCATACCCCATAGAATCATTGATCCTTTCGATGTAGCATATAATCTAGCAACTTCACGTAAAGTGTCAGGATCAATTCCACAAATAGGGGCTACATGTTCTGGGCTGTAATTTTTCAAATGCGCGCGCATTTGTGCAAAATCTTCAGTGTTTTTCTTAATGTAGTTATCGTCCTGTAAACCTTCATCAAGAATTACATGCATTATGCCGTTAAGCATTGCAACATCAGTATCAGGACGGAATTGCAATACATGACTGGCATATTTAGCAATTGAGGTACGGTTTGGATCCATTAAGATGATCTTAGTACCATTTTTAGCTGCATTTTTCATAAATGTAGCGCCAACAGGGTGATTCACTGTTGGGTTGGAACCAATGATAATAATAACTTCTGCTTCACTTACATCAGAAACAGGGTTTGATACTGCACCAGAACCTAAACATTCAAGTAGGGCAACAACAGATGATGCATGGCATAGACGAGTACAATGATCGACGTTATTTGAACCAAAACCGGTACGGATTAGTTTTTGGAATAAATAAGCTTCTTCGTTACTGCCTTTAGCAGAACCTAAACCAGCTAATGCTTTTTTACCTTGAGTATCGCGAATTTTTTTCAATCCACCCGCAGCAAAATCAAGTGCTTCTTCCCAAGTTGCTTCACGGAAAACACTATCTAAATCATTAGGGTCTAATAATTCAGTCGTTTTAGCTACACCATCACGCCTAATTAAAGGTTTAGTTAAACGTAAAGGGTTATGAATATAGTTGAAACCATAACGACCTTTTACACAAAGACGGAAGTGGTTGGTATCGCCATCACGCCCTTCTGTATATAAAATCTTGTCATCTTTAACATGGTATTTAATTAAACAACCCACACCACAATAAGGGCAGGTTGAATCAACAGTTTTATCAGCAACTTCCAAACCCACATCATTTGCAGGCATTAATGCACCAGTCGGGCAAGCTTGCACACATTCGCCACAAGCAACACAGCTACTAGCGGCCATTGGATCGGCAATATCAAATACGATTTCTGCATGAGAACCGCGATTAGCAAAGCCAATCACATCATTCATTTGTTCTTCACGACAAGCACGTAAACAACGGGTACACTGAATACAGGCATCCATGTTGACTGCAATCGCTGGATGAGATAAATCTGCTTCAGGTTGGTGACGCGCATCAAAGCGTGGTTCACCGACTTGTAATTTTTTAACCCATTTATCAAGCTCTGAATCTAATTTATAAGGTGATTCAGCTTGTTTTGGCATATCGGATTTTAATAACTCCAATACCATTTTTTGTGATTTTACGGCACGCTCGCTTGATGTTTGAACTTTCATTCCTGGCGTAGCAGAACGACAGCAAGAAGGAGCTAAGGTACGCTCACCTTCGACTTCAACTACACAGGCACGACAGTTACCATCGGCACGTAAACCTTCTTTATAACAAAGGTGAGGGATTTCTGTGCCTAAGCGTTGAGCGGTTTGAATCAGTGTTTCGCCTTCCAGAGCTGAGACTTCTTTACCATCCAGTGTAAAGTCAATTGTTGCAGTATTTATAGTTTCTTGATTTGCAGCCATGATTTAATCTCCTTATTTTAATTCGTCTGGAAAGTATTTAACAACACAGCGCATCGGGTTCGGTGCTGCTTGTCCCAGACCACAAATAGAAGCATCTACCATCACAGAAGCAAGTTCTTCTAGTAATTCTGTGTTCCACTCTTTTTGTTCCATTAAGGTTGCTGCTTTTGCAGTACCTACTCGACAAGGGGTACATTGACCACATGATTCTTCTTCAAAAAACTTCATCGCATTTAGCGCCAAGTCTTTTGCGCTATCTTGATTTGAAAAAACCACCACAGCCGCTGAACCAATAAAGCAACCGTATTGATTTAAGGTGTCAAAATCCATCGGAATATCGGCCATTGATTCAGGCAACATTCCGCCTGATGCACCGCCGGGGAAATAGCCATAAAATTCATGGTCGTCTTGCATGCCACCACAATATTCTTCAATCAATTCACGCATGGTAATACCGGCTGGTGCTAAATGCACACCCGGTTTATTAACACGACCTGAGATAGAAAAAGAGCGTAAACCTTTACGCTCATGACGACCATGAGAAGAGAACCAATCAGGGCCTTTCTCAATAATATCTCTTACCCAGTAAACCGACTCCATATTATGTTCTAAAGTGGGTCTACCAAATAAACCGACTTCAGCCAAGAATGGAGGTCTTAAACGAGGCATACCTCGTTTACCTTCAATCGACTCAACCATGGCTGACTCTTCACCACAGATATAAGCGCCAGCACCACGACGTAAATAAATCGGTGGCATCTTATAAATGGAAGAGGGTGGATTGTTTTGAAAATTGGCAATTTCTTTAGTTAAGATTTCTCTGCAACCAGCATATTCATCACGTAAATATATATAAATTGCTTCACAATCTACTGTTAAGGCAGCAATCATCATGCCTTCAAGAAAACGATGAGGGTCGATTTCTAAATAATGTCTATCTTTAAAAGTGCCTGGTTCACCTTCATCAATATTGACAGCCATCATACGCGGGCCTTCAAAACCATTAACGATACGCCATTTACGACCCGCAGGAAAACCCGCGCCGCCTAAGCCACGTAAGCCAGAACTTTCCATCTTCTTCATCACAGACTCAGTACTCATTTTTCCTTCAAGTACTTTTTTAAGCGTCTGATAACCGCCATCTGCTTTATAAGCATCCATGCTGATGTAATCAGTCATGGTGTCTTTAATTTCTTTATTTTGAACTGCTGTTGTTACTGATTCAGCGGTTGCTTCATGTATAGGGTTTTGACCAACAACGGCTACCGGAGCATGTTGGCAGCGACCGACACAAGGTACTTTTTGAACTCTAACTTCATCACCTAAGCCATTTTCTAAAGCATCAATCAATGGATTTGCACCAGCCATTGAACAAGTCAGTGATTCACAGACGCGGACAGTTAAAGCAGGAGGGGGTGTTTGGCCTTCTTTAACCACATCAAAATGGTGATAAAAAGAAGCAACTTCAAAAACTTCAGCAGGGGATAGGTTCATCTCATGGGCTAAAGCGACAAGATGTTTTGAGGAGATATGTTGGTATTGATCTTGGATTTTGTGTAAATGCTCTATCAATAAATCCCTTTGACGTGATTCTTCACCTAATAAAGACTGAACTTCTGCTAAAGCAGCAAGATCAATTGCATGGCCTTTAGGTCCACGACGCTTTTTTCTTTTAATCTGATCAGGTGATATTGTAATTACTGCCACACGTATTTCCTCAAGTGATTGAATCAAAGTAGAAGTTAAACTAGCCGAACTTTACCGTAGATAAGGTGTCATTATCAAGTCATCATTTATTTAAAGCTGTATCATTTTAAATGATGTTGCTGGAATCAATATATAATAAATTTACTTTAGCCTTCTAGGAACGGTTTTGAACCCTACACATCTTCTAACTTTAGTTGTCGTTGCTCGCTTAAAAAGTATTACTAAAGCGGCCGAACATCTGCACCTTGGCCAACCTGCGGTTTCGGGGCAATTAAAACTATTACAAGATTTTGTAGGTGAACCTCTTTACCATAGGAAAGCACATCAAATAGAATTAACACCAGCAGGTGAAGGGGTGTTGCAATATGCCTTGCGAATGGAAAAGAACTTAAATCAAGCGATTAACTATGTTCATAACTTAAAACAAGTGAATGCTGGTTGTTTGAGAATTGTTTCTACCATGACTGTTGCCAGCTACTATCTACCTCAATTGGTTGTTAAGCTTCAAACCAGAAACCCAGGTGTACAAGTCTCTATGGAGACAGGTAATACAGCTGAAATTATCAGCAAAATTACTGATTTTGATTTGGGTTTTGTCGAAGGTCCAGTTAGTAAAAAAGAATTACCAAGCCAATATTCAGTTACTCCCTGGCAAGAAGATGAGATTGTGTTGGTTATACCTGAAGGCCATATTCTAGCAAAGCAGTATCCAGAAATAGTGCCTCTTGATGTGCTTACTAAGCATCAGGTTATTTGGCGTGAACCCGGTTCAGGGGCAAGACAAGCAATAGAAAGAGCACTTTTAGAAGCTGGCATTATTGCACCTGTTAATATTGAAGTGACAGGTGTATCAGCAGTGAAAGAAGCGGTAAGAGCTGGTTTAGGTATAGGTTTTTCATCATCCCAAGCTTTAAGAAATGAAAGAGAAGGTTTAGTGGCCAGAAAGATCAATTCAATAGAGGGATTAGTCTGGCATTTAAATATCATCGCCCCTAAAAAGGTGATTCAATCACGGGTATGCAAAGCATTTATAGCGCTTTGTATGTTGTAAATAGGAGGTTTTTTTGAAGCATTTATTACTTGGACTGCTAGTCTTTTTTAGCCAAAACACTTTAGCCGTAACAGCACTTTCTGTCACTGAAATAACATCAGGTATTTTTGTACATTTTGGAAACCATGAATTACCCAATAAAACTAATCACGGTGCTGTTGCCAATATAGGTTTTATAGTAGGGGACTCATGTGTTGCAGTAATTGATACTGGTGGTAACCCTGAACAAGGTTATGCTCTAAAAAAAGCAATTGAACAGACAACGGATAAACCTGTTTGTTATGTGATAAATACACATGTTCATCCTGATCATATTTATGGCAATATTGCTTTTAAACAAAAGGGGGTTAAGTTTATTGGGCATAAAAAATTGGCTAGAGCTATGGCAACCCGTGGTGCTTATTATATTGAAAAAGCTAATGAGCAATTAGATATTAAATTACAAGAAAAACATATTATTGCTCCAGACAAAGAAGTTAAAAAACATTTGTTTATTGACTTAGGGGGACGGAAATTAAGGTTAACTGCACATCCAACAGCACATACAGATAATGATTTAACAGTTTTTGACCAAAAAACAAATACATTATGGATGTCTGATTTATTATTTATTGAGCATTTACCTGTAATTGATGGAAGTTTAAAAGGTTGGCTAACCGAGTTGAACCGTATGGAAAAACACCATTATCAATATGTTGTTCCAGGCCATGGCCCTGTTGTTACCGATTGGCCAAAAAGCTTACAGCCAGAAAAACATTATCTAAACACTTTATTGGTAGAGATAAGAGAAATGCTTGCTCAGGGACGATTTATTGAAGAAGCAATTGAAACGGTTGGTTATTCTGAAAAAGATAAATGGAAATTATTTGATCAGTTTCATAAACGAAATGTAACCACCGCTTTTGCCGAACTAGAATGGGAATAAGCCAACAGCTTAACAATTAATGAGGTAGGAGAGGCCTATTGGCCGCGACCGAAACAATCCAATACTATAAACTTATCGCACGGATAAAATTAATGAATAACAAAATTAAATTAAGTCTTATATTAATGTTACTTGTCCCCTTAGTATCATTTGCCGCAAAAGATGAATCAAAATGGAATAATAGCCTTAAAAATCAGTATTTCTCAGGGGTATCTATTCAAGAGTCTAATGATGTTATTGAGATTGAAGCACCTTATAGAGCAGAAGACCCTGCATTAGTCCCGATAAAAATCATTAGTAAAATAAAACAAACTCAACAAAACTATATTAAAAAAATAACTGTATTTGTTGATCAAAATCCCTTTCCATTGGTCGGTGAGTTTGGGCTTACGCCAGAAACAGGTAAAGCCAATCTAGCAATGCGAGTAAGAGTAAACAGTTATAGTTATATTAGGGCTGTTGCAGAGATGAGTGATGGAAAGTTTTATATGAGCAAAAAGTTTGTTAAAGCTAGTGGAGGCTGTTCAGCACCGATAGGGGCAGATTTAGATGCGGCAATGAAACGACTAGGGAAGGTTAAGTTTAAAGTAGGGAAAGATATGCAGCTGGGGGAGCCTGTAGCGACTCAGTTATTAATCAGTCACCCTAATATTACTGGAATGCAAATGGATCAGGTAACGCGGTTTATTAAAAAGTCTCACTTTGTAAACCAATTAAAGGTTACTTTTAATGATAAAGTTGTTTTAACTGCAAAAATTGATATTGCCATAAGTGCAGACCCAAACTTTAGATTTTATTTTATTCCTAATAAACGAGGAACTCTAAAAGCTGAGTTTACTGATATGTCATGTGAATCGCCTATTAGCCGTGCTGTTTGTGTTAAGGGGAAAGAGTATTCCTCTGAGTACCAAGTAAGCCCATGAATTAGCAACTGAGCATAAAAAGTTTTTAATTTTAATAATTTTTTTTGCTTTGTGTTAATATTCTGTTCATGCGTACACTTTAAAATATGCATGGTAACAATAATTCATATAACGAGGAAATTTAATGTCTTTAAAAAAACTATCTTTAGCTTTATTTGTAAGTGTTGCAATGCTAGGTGCTGCTCCAACAACAATGGCTAAACCAGCTGGTAAAATTGAAAATGCTACTGGTGAAGCGACTGTTGTTGCTATTGCTGAAACAATTGCATTATCTGAAGAAGCTTTACAAGCTATTAAAGACGGTAGCTTAGAAAAGAAAGAAATGATGGCACTTTTCAAAACAGTAAAACAAAGAGCTAAAACAATTGAAAGTACAACAACTTACATGCTTCGTGAAAAAGCATTAGGTCGTTTAGGAAAAGCTCGTTTAGCTTACAAAAAAGGTAAAGAGCAATCAGAAGTTATAGCTAAAATGGAAAAATCTGTAGAAGTTTTCAAACAAATGAAAGTTAGATTTGAAGAGTTCAACTAGTAGTTAGCTTGAAAAATTGAGTTATTTGACTCGATTTTGTTGAAAAGGGCCTATATCTGCAAAGATATAGGCCCTTTTTTTGCTTAAAATTACATCACAAAACACTGTGATTCAGCATACTGATCCGCTTCTTTTAACAGTGTTCTTAAATCTTTAGAATGTTCAGGGTCACGAAAAACAGCACCATTTTCACCTGGCGTTTTCTTTAAATAAGAAAAAGTTCTAGCGCCCTCATATTCTTCAAAAGTTAGTTTCTCAGCAATTTTATCAATCTTACAGCCACAAGCATATTGATTGATATAAGCTTTACTACCTTCTAAGCCACCATGTTTAGCAATACAATTAAAAACATATTCAACACGATCACGGGTTGGGTAATCATTTTTTTGTACTGTTTCGATTGAATTATTAGCTGTTGTTGCACAGCCTGTTATAAAAGCAGATAAACCGATAGATAAAATTAGTTTTTTATTCATTTTGATTTGATTCATATAAAAAGTGAAAAGAGGTTGTATTTTCTATAGCGCATTAGTAGTTATATATTTTAACGGAATATATAGCCGAATTCTGCTATATATGAAAGGCTAATAATTGAATAGTTCAATAATAGCGTTAATTGTGAAGTTTGGTAGCTCTTAAAAGCCCTCTCCAGCAGGAGAGGGCTTTTAAGAGCGGCTTTAAGCCTGCTTTTGCTCTAAAGAATGCAGGTTAAAACCAGCGCCCCGTAGGTCTGTTGCTTATGTACCATTACTCGCACAATGGAGCATTTAGCCGTTCTAAAATTCAGCATCAACTTGAAAGGACATTATCTCTTTAGTAACAGGGTGATAAAATTCTATAAATTCAGCATGTAAGTGTAATCTATTAGACTTATCTCCATATAGATCATCACCTACTATAGGTGTATTCAATCCTTTTAAATGAGCAGCATGTATCCGTAGTTGATGGGTACGTCCAGTGATAGGGTGAAAATATACTTTAGTCCGCTTATTTTTCCGTTCGATTACTTCCCATTTAGTTTTAGCTGCCTTGCCATGTTCATAGCAGACTAGTTGACGAGGTCTATCATTTAAATCAACTCTAAGAGGTAGTTCAATAATGCCACTATTATCAACAAGCAAACCATCTAATAGCGCAATATAACGTTTTTTTATCGATCGATTAATAAACTGTCGTTGTAATTTTTTATGTGTCTCGTTGGACAAAGCGATCAATATTAAACCTGAAGTAGACATATCTAATCGATGTACAGTTAAAGGGCCTGTTGCTTTAGGATAGAGTTGTTTAATCCGATAATAGACTGAATCCTCAATATTCTTTCCTGGTACAGATAAAAGCCCAGAGGGTTTATTTATAACGAGCATGACATCATCTTCGTAAATAATATCAATCACTTTCCCTTTTGCTGGATTGGTCAATAAAGGGTTTTCATCCATTTTAATGCCCTCAAGCATATGAGATAGAATGGGTTGACATTTACCCTGACAGGCACCATAGAATTTTAAGTGTTGTTTGATTTCAGATTTTGGGGACTCTCCCCACCAAAACTCTGCCATTGCTAAAGGTTTTAGATTATTTTTAAAGGCATATTGTAAGAGTTTTGGAGCAGCACATTCGCCTGATCCAGCTGGTGGGGTTAGTTGAGGGGTTTGTAGGAAAATAGTATTCAAATTTTTAACATTACCTTTACTATTTAGAAACTGGTATTGATCAAAAAGCTTTTGTTGTAAATTGGCAGATAATTTCTTTCGCTGATCTTTTAAATTTGAAAGAGGGGTGGTGAGTTGCTTTAGTTGATACTCTGCTTTTTGGATTTTTTCATTCCAATATATATTTAAGTCTCTTAGTTGAAGTTTTTGTTTAACACTTTCTTTACTTAATTGTTCTTTAAGCTGTAAAAAATCTTCATGCTTAAGAGAGCTTTCAGCTGAGACTCTTTGTGATTTTCTAATTTTTCGATCTTCAATCATCTTTTCTCTATGTGCAGAGATTTGTAAACTTGATGACTGTATTTCAGCTTGTAGAAAAGATTCAAACTCTAAAATCTGTGGGTTTTGTTCTAGTTTTATGATTTGTTCAGTTATGCCATTTATTTCGGCTTGTCCCTTTAAAAAGAAACCATCTTTTTTTAACATATCAAAAACGGGTGGTACAAAGTTGGGTAGGTGATTTGTATCAGCTAATTTTCCTGAAAAAGCAGCTAAATAGCCGATCTCATTGTTTTTATTTTGAACTAATAAAACCCCAAACATTTTCCCAATAGCCTGGTCTTTATTACCTGAAATACCAAAATTATGTATCCATTGTGTTTGAGTCTTAAGGTGATTTTGTAATTCTTTTGCTGCTAATAAACATAAAGGGTGAGGCTGGTAATAGAAAGGAAAGGTGAACCGCTCTGGCAAGGTATAAGAGTCTATAGCTTGTGTAAAAGGGATGAAATGATTATCTTGCAAAAGCATAGGTAGATTGTGTTAAATAAGAGTGTTTTAAAATCAAATGTACATGATGTTTTTACAGCATATACCGTATCCACGGTGTTTATAGAAAACAAATGTATTCACAAATGATAAACTACTTTATAAAAATAACCCAATATTTGGGGTGCAGGCTTTAGAGACTGTGAAAGTATTCCGTTTTTGACCTCCCCCTTTGGAAAAGGGAGATAGAGGGGATTTTATAAAAATACAACACATTGATATTAATCGTCTTATTTTTATAATAAAATCTCCCCCAACCCCTCTTTT
>CAJVYL010000051.1 GCA_913009265.1 uncultured Methylococcales bacterium | reverse complement strand
ATGGCTACTCGTTACACAGGATTAATTGACCGTTATAAAAATCGTTTACCCGTAAGTGATGACACGCGTGTTATTAGCATTGGTGAAGGTAATACTCCTTTAATTCAGCTACAAAATATCCCCAGAATTATTGGT
This sequence comes from uncultured Methylococcales bacterium, assembly GCA_913009265.1. Lineage (GTDB taxonomy): Bacteria > Pseudomonadota > Gammaproteobacteria > Methylococcales > Methylomonadaceae > QPIN01. The sequence goes on along the minus strand of CAJVYL010000051.1, from coordinate 14,885 downwards.
AAAGATGTTGATATTTATGTCAAATACGAAGGCTTAAACCCAACAGGGTCTTTTAAAGACCGTGGCATGACCATGGCGGTGACTAAAGCGGTAGAGGAGGGTAGTGAAGCCATTATTTGTGCTTCTACAGGTAATACTTCTGCATCTGCTGCAGCTTATGCAGTACGTGCTGGTATTAAAGCCTTTGTTTTAATTCCTGATGGAAAAATTGCTTTAGGTAAGTTAGCTCAAACTTTAATGTATGGTGCAGAAATAATTCAGATCAATGGTAACTTTGATGATGGCATGTCTTTAGTTAAAGAGATTGTTGACCATGCACCTGTTACGATTGTGAACTCAATTAATCCATATCGTATAGAAGGCCAAAAAACAGCAGCCTTTGAAATTGTTGATGAATTAGGTGATGCGCCAGACTTCCATTGTTTACCTGTAGGTAATGCTGGCAATATTACAGCTTATTGGAAAGGCTACTCAGAATATGCAGCGGATCAAGGTGATTTAAAAGCAGTAGCAACTAAACGCCCAGTAATGTGTGGTTATCAAGCAGCAGGTGCAGCGCCTTTTATTAGCGGTAAAATGATTGATAACCCAGAAACTATTGCAACAGCTATTCGTATTGGACGACCACAATCATGGGATTTTGCTTGGGCTGCTCAAAAAGAGTCAGGTGGTTGGTTTGATTGTTTTGCTGATGAAAAGATTTTGGAAGCACATAAAATGCTTTCACAATATGAAGGTATCTTTTGTGAACCAGCATCAGCAACTTCATTAGCAGGTGCATTAAAAGATATTGCTAGTGGAAAAATTCCTGAAGGTAGTAAAATTGTTTGTACACTAACAGGTAATGGTCTAAAAGACCCTGATACAGCCATTAATCAATGCAAAGATTCTCACCCTGTAACGATTGAAGCTAATCTGGAAGCGGTTAAAAAAGCAATTTTAGATAATATGTAATTTTAAGTTTATGTGACTTAAAATTTATCTTAATAGCCAGCTTATGCTGGCTTTTTTGGTTTTGAGAGAATGTTTTTTATTATTTCAAATTATATAATAAATTTTATTTAAAATAGTCTTGATACATTTTGGTATAGATATGTGTAAACTTTAGAAAAATAGCTAGAATTAAGAAAGTTATACGGTTAGTTATTAAATTAAATATTGGTTATTTATGTATCATCAAGGCGTTCAAAAAAAAATAGTTCCTAGACCTGCAGGTAAGAACAAGTCGCATCTAAAAGATATTGATCCTATTTTATCTGGTATTTTTTCAAGTCGTGGTATTACAGAAAATCAACAACTTGAACGCACACTAGCAAACCTTCCTTCTCCTTGGCTTTTATCAGGAATGGAAGGGATGGTTGAGCATTTAATCGTTGCGATCAAAGAACAGCAGAATATAAGCATAGTCGCTGATTATGATGCTGATGGCGCAACAAGTTGTGTTGTTGCTATTAAGGGGCTTGAGTTATTGGGTGCAAAGAACGTGTCTTACGTTGTGCCAAATCGTTTTGAATACGGTTATGGTTTAACACCCGAAATTGTAGAGCTGGTAAAACAACAAAAACCTGATGTCATCATTACTGTCGATAATGGTATTTCTAGTATTGAAGGTGTAAAAGTTGCTAAAGAGTTTTCTATTAAAGTTCTTGTGACTGACCATCATCTACCTGGTGAAGAGCTACCCGATGCTGATGCCATCGTAAACCCTAATGTTAAAGATGATAAATTTCCTAGTGGGAATATAGCGGGTGTAGGTGTTATTTTTTATGTGCTGATGGCACTAAGAAGCCGTTTACGGGAACAAAAATGGTTTGAACAACATAATATTGAACAACCTAATCTTGCGCAGTTATTGGATTTTGTTGCTTTAGGTACTGTTGCTGATGTAGTGGCCTTAGATCAGGTGAATAGAGTGCTAGTACATCAAGGTTTATTAAGAATTCGGTCTGGTCATGCGCATCCAGGAATTATGGCTTTGGTAGAGCAAGCGGGTAAACAGTTTAAATCAATTAATTCAACAGACTTTGGTTTTGCATTAGGCCCAAGATTAAATGCTGCCGGACGAATGGATGATATGTCTTTAGGGATTCAATGCTTATTAACTGATGATCTAGCATTAGCCAAAGAGATGGCCGAGCAATTAGATGACTTAAATAAAGACCGTAAAGATATAGAAGTGCAAATGAAAAATGAGGCTATGTCTTTATTAAATGAAATGCACATGCTGGATGAAAGTAATTTACCCTCTGGTGTTTGCCTGTTTGAAAAAGACTGGCACCAAGGCATTATTGGTATTTTAGCGTCAAGGATAAAAGATCGCTTACATAGACCTGTTGTTGCTTTTGCAGCTGCTGATAATGGAGAAATAAAAGGCTCTGCTCGCTCTATTCCTGGCGTCCATATTCGGGATGTTTTAAGTGAAATTGCAGCATCTCATCCTAAAATACTGAGTAAGTTTGGTGGACATGCCATGGCGGCGGGTATGAGTATTCAAATGCATGACTATCCTGTATTTGCATTAGCTTTTGATGAAGTGGTTGCAAAACACTTAGATACAGTAGATCTTGCTCAAAAAATTTATTCTGATGGAAAATTAACAGAGAATGAAATTACAGAAGAATTTACCCAACAATTAAGTGATGTTGGTACATGGGGGCAAGAATTCCCTGAGCCTGTATTTGATGGTGTATTTGACGTTATTCAATGCAGAATAGTAGGTCAACAACATTTAAAGTTTGTACTTAGATTCCCTATGGGAGATTTATTAATTGATGCAATATGTTTTTTTGTTGATAAGCCTGAAAACTGGTTAGGAACACGATCAATTAAATCAGCCTATAAGCTTGATATAAATGAATTTAGAGGCAGTAAATCCGTGCAGTTAATGCTGCAATATATTGAAAAAATAACCTAATATCAACTCCTGCTGTAGAGCGGACTTCAGTCCGCCATAGATCATAATATTTCTCTATTGCGGACTGAAGTCCGCTCTACAATTTAAATAAAACACCTTAATGATCTTTAATATATTCAAAAGTTTAGTACCAATATTTTTAATTTTATTTTTAGCACTATATGGCTATCAACAAAACTTTAGTACAGCTTATCCCGTCATCAATTCATTAATGTATTTGCCAGCAATTTTGGCTGTATTTATCGCTAGCTTAGCTTTACATTTTAATCGCAGTTCAATATTTTTTATTATTGTATTGTTGATGTCGGTGAACCTATTATTAAATTTTGATTTTGTAGCTACAAACATGCATTACGCTTTGCTTGCTGGTTTTTCACCACTACTATTGCTTGTTTTTACTATTACACCTGAGCGAAGTTTATTTAGCTTTAGGGCTGTACCCTTGTATGTATTAGTTTTATCAGTTGTTGGTTTTTCAATCTGGACTGTTTTTGAAAAACCAGACTGGGTTAGTCTTTATTTATTAAAAGATTGGTTCCCAGCTCGGTATTTTGATTGGACACATTTCCCTCAAACAGTAATCTTTATTGCCATATTTGTGATGTTTAGCTTGTTATTAATAAGTTTAATTAAACCTTCACCATTAAAAGCGACATCCATTGGTATATTGGTGCTTCTTATTATTGTTTTACAATTAAAAACAAATACCTATAGCTTGAATATATTTATCAGTTCGGCATTGCTTATGTGTCTGTATGCAATTGTTCAAGAGTCATGGAGAATGGCTTATCTTGATGAATTAACCGAATTACCTGGAAGGCGAGCATTAAAAGAAAAATTCCAGTCGATTTCTGGGCTTTACACGGTGGCAATGCTTGATGTTGATCATTTTAAGAAATTTAATGATACATATGGGCACGATACTGGCGATACAGTCTTAAGAATGATTGCATCTAAGATGAACAAAGTTGGCGGTGGAGGCTTTTGTTATCGCTATGGCGGAGAAGAATTTACGGTGGTTTTTCCTGGTAAGGGAGTAAGTGATGCTGAAATTCATCTAGAAAACTTAAGAAAATCAATTGCAGATATGCCATTTGTTGTTAATAGACAGAGTCGAAGAAAGGATTCTAACAAATCTACAAAAAAACAAAAAATAGTCCAGGTTACTGTATCTATTGGATATGTTGATTCAAGTACAAAAAACAAAAATGCTTGGGGACTTTTAAAGCTTGCTGATCTAGCTTTATACCGTGCAAAGAAGAAAGGTAGGAATAGACTTGCATGTTAAATTACTGCTAATCTTCATCATTTTTAACTAAATATAGTCATAATATGAAAACCAATACTGTTCACGATATTGCTAGACAGAGTAGTTTTGCAGCACATAAGTTGGCATCGACTTCCGAAGCTGTTCGCAATATTGCTCTTGAAAATATGGCTGATTCACTTGAATCAATAAAACAGCAGGTATTGGAAGTTAATGCGTTGGAAATTGAGCAGGCACGACAACAAGGGCAGTCAACTGCCATGGTTAAACGCTTAACCATTAATGATAAAGTATTTAATTATATGCTCTCAAGGCTAAGGGATGTTGCTCAACGCCCCGATCCATTGAATAAAGTTTTGGAAGGGCATACCAATCCTGCTGGCTTAAAAGTATTTAAGAAGTCAGTTCCACTTGGGGTTGTTGGTATTATTTATGAGTCTCGCCCTAATGTAACAACTGATGCGGCAGGTGTTTGTATAAAAAGTGGTAATGCACTTATTTTACGAGGTGGATCAGAAGCGTTACAAACGAACACATTGTTAGCGGATGCAATGATTAAAGGCGCTGTTGATGCGGGTCTTCCTCAACATGCAATACAGATAATTCGTGTGCCAGGTCATGATGCGGTGGGCGAACTGCTTAAAATGGATGAGTATGTTGATGTTTTGGTTCCTCGTGGTGGTAAGGGTTTAATTGAGCGTATTGCTAAAGGCACTAGAATTCCTGTTATCAAGCATTATGATGGTATTTGTCACCAATATATATCAGAGGATGCTGATTTTGCACAGGCTGTTGAAATTGTTATTAATTCTAAATGCCAAAGTATTCAGGTCTGTAATGCATTGGAAACACTGTTGATTGATAAAAAATGTGCTGAACAAGTACTTCCTTTGCTGCAACAGGAATTTAATACAAATAAGATTGAATTACGGGGATGTGAACTAACACAACAGCTATTACAAGATATTAAGCTGGCTACAGAAGATGATTGGAATACTGAATACTTGGCACCTGTTCTTTCAATAAAAATAGTTGATGGAATTGATCAGGCTATTGAACATATTAATAAACATGGATCTGGCCATACCGATGGCATTATTACTCAGAGTTTAAAGTTAGCCCAACAATTTGAGCAACAGGTGGATTCTGCCTCAGTTTTGGTTAATGCTTCGACTCGATTATCGGGTGGGGGAGATTATGGCTTGGGTTCTGTTATTGGAATTAGTACGGATAAACTCCATGCTCGTGGCCCTGTTGGTCCTGATGAGCTAACAAGTTATAAGTGGGTTGTTTATGGAAATGGACATTTGAGAAGTTAATCTTAGCGTGGGAGGGGCCTTTGGCCGCGTCTGATCAAGAGCATTCGCGGCCAAAGGCCCCTCCTACAGAGATATTTTATTTAGATTTTAAATACCGTTGTAAATAATGCCCTGTAAATGAGGCTTTATTTTGAGCGACATCACTTGGTGTACCTTCTGCAACTAATGTTCCGCCACCTGTTCCGCCTTCCGGCCCCATATCTATAATCCAGTCTGCTGTTTTTATTACATCAAGGTTATGTTCGATAATAATGACGGTATTGCCATGGTCACGTAATTTATGTAATACAGTAAGTAGCTGTTTAATATCGTGGAAATGCAAGCCTGTTGTTGGCTCGTCTAGAATGTATAAGGTTTTTCCTGTGTCACGTTTAGAGAGTTCTTTTGCTAATTTAACCCGTTGAGCTTCTCCGCCAGAAAGCGTAACTGCATTTTGTCCTAAAGTAATGTAACTTAAACCAACATCAATTAAAGTGTGCAGTTTTTTTGCTAATACAGGAACAGGACTAAAAAACTCTGCAGCAGTTTCAACCGTCATTTCTAGAACTTCGTTAATTGTTTTGCCTTTATAGCGAATATCTAAGGTTTCTCGATTATAGCGTTTGCCATTACAGGTATCGCAAGGTACAAAAATATCGGGTAGAAAATGCATTTCAACCTTAATTACTCCATCACCTTTACAAGCTTCACATCTGCCACCTTTAACATTAAAGCTAAATCGTCCTGGTGTATAACCACGAGAACGGGCTTCGTGAGTGGCTGCAAATAGTTCGCGAACTGGAGTAAATATACCTGTGTAGGTTGCAGGATTAGAACGTGGAGTTCTGCCAATTGGGCTTTGGTCTATATCAACGACTTTATCGACTTGATCTAAACCAGTGATATCATCACAAGGTGCTGGGGTACAACTGGCTTTATTAATATGGACTGCGGCATAACGATAAAGCGTATCATTAATTAAGGTAGATTTACCTGAGCCAGAAACACCGGTAACACATGTCATAACCCCGATAGGAAAGGAAATAGTTACATTTTGTAAATTATTGCCTCGGGCATTATGCAAGGTAATAACTTTGTTTTTATTTATAGGTGTTAATGATTCTGGTATTTCAATCGCTTGTTGTCCAGATAAGTATTGTCCCGTTAATGAATTTGGATTGTTTTTAATGTCTTCAGGTGTGCCTGTCGCAACAATTTCACCGCCATGAATACCAGCGCCAGGGCCAATATCTACTACATGTTGAGCAGCCATAATGGCATCTTCATCATGTTCGACAACTATAACGGTATTACCTAAATCACGTAAGTGAAATAAAGTATTTAGTAAGCGTTGGTTATCACGTTGATGTAGACCAATTGAAGGCTCATCTAAGACATACATAACCCCCACTAAACCTGCACCTATTTGGCTGGCTAGACGAATACGCTGTGCTTCACCACCTGATAAAGTATCGGCACTTCTATCTAAGGTTAGATAATTTAGACCTACATTAACTAAAAACTCTAATCTATCCTGAATTTCTTTGTTGATTTTTTCTGCAATTTCTCCTCTATGACCAGGAAGTTGCAGATTATTAAAAAATTCTAAGGCTTGTTGTATGGGGAGGCTTGTTAGTTCATGTAAGGGTTGCTCACTAATAAAGACATGGCGTGCTGCTGTGTTTAATCGAGCTCCATGACATTGATCACAGGTATTTTTAGAGAGGTATTTTGATAACTCATCTCTTACCATTTGTGATTCTGTTTCATGGTAACGGCGTTCCATATTGGCAATAATGCCTTCAAAAGGGTGACTTTTCGTTTGTTTCTTTCCTGCACCTGATGTGTATTGGAAATTTATTTTTGTTCTGCCACTACCATAGAGAATAATTTTCTGAATATCCGCAGGAATTTCAGAAAAAGGTGCTTCAGTATCAAAATTATAATGTTCTGCTAATGAGCAGATTATTTGATAGTAATAAGCATTTCGTCTATCCCAACCACGGACAGCGCCACCCGATAGGCTTATATCTGCATTATGTACGACTAGTTTAGGGTCAAAGTCTTGTTTAACACCTAAGCCATCACAGCTAGGACATGCACCTTTGGGGTTATTAAAGGAGAAAATGCGCGGTTCTAATTCGGTAATACTGTATCCACATTCTGGACAGGCGTAGCGCTCAGAAAACAATATTTTTTTATCGTTATCCATATTGACTGCAATAGCGATACCATCGGCCAGTCTTAATGCTGTTTCAAATGATTCTGATAGGCGTAAACTAATATCGTCACGAATTTTAAAGCGATCAACAATAGCTTCAATAGTATGTTTCTTTTTTAAATCTAGTTCGGGTGGCTCATCCAAATCAAAAATTTCACCATCAACTCTGGCACGAATAAAACCTTGAGCGCGTAAATCTTCCATTAGTAAGATATGTTCACCCTTGCGATCATTAACAATAGGCGCAAGTAGCATCCAACGTTCGCCTTCTGGCTGAGATAAAACCTGATCAACCATTTGGCTAATTGTTTGTGCTTCTAAAGAGCTATGATGCTCGGGGCAGCGTGGAATACCAGCACGGGCATAGAGTAATCTTAAATAATCATATATTTCGGTAATAGTACCGACAGTAGAGCGAGGGTTGTGTGAGGTTGATTTTTGTTCAATAGAAATGGCTGGAGACAAGCCTTCAATATGATCAACATCAGGCTTTTCCATCATCGACAAAAACTGTCTGGCATATGCTGATAAGGATTCTACATATCGTCTCTGTCCTTCTGCATATATGGTGTCAAAGGCTAAAGAAGATTTTCCTGAACCTGAAAGTCCAGTGATAACAATCAAGGAATCTCTTGGTAAATCGATGTCTATATTTTTGAGGTTATGGGTTCTGGCACCTCTAATACTGATTTTGTCCACGAGATAGAATTCCTGAAGGTTAAAGAACCTGATAATATACGTGCTTTTATCCCACAATAGCAACGCGCGTTGTTAATATAATTTACGGAATCTCTAGGAGAGTTAAGTTTTGACACAGATACAAGACATTACCAGCCCAATGACAGCATTAGAAAAGCGAGCGACTCTGTCATTATCCAGTATTTATGCCTTACGAATGCTGGGTTTGTTTATGATTTTACCTGTGTTGTCATTATTTGCTGAGCAAATGGAAGGTGCAACACCGGTATTGATTGGCTTGGCAATTAGTGTGTATGGATTAACACAAGCTATTTTACAAATTCCCTTTGGATTATTGTCGGATCGTTTTGGTCGCAAGAAAATTATTATTATTGGACTTATTTTATTTTCAGCAGGCAGTATTGTTGCCGCTGTTTCTACAACAATTTATGGTGTGTTATTAGGGCGTGCTATACAGGGTAGTGGAGCAATAGCAGCAGCTATTATGGCTTTGGTTGCTGATTTAACTCAAGAAGTTCATCGCACTAAGGCTATGGCAACTATTGGTGCAAGTATTGGGGTTTCTTTTGGTGTGGCTATAACCTTAGGGCCTATTCTGGCAGCTTATGTAGGTATTTCTGGTATCTTTTGGCTAACTGGTATTTTATCTATTCTAGCCATTTTTGTAGTTTTATTTATTGTCCCAAGCCCAAAAAAATCAATTGTTCATTGTGATGCTGAACTGGTGCCAAGTCAGTTTTTTAATGTATTGAAAAATCCTGATTTATTAAGACTAGATTATGGTATTTTTGTTTTACATCTTTGTTTAACAGCAAGCTTTGTAGTTTTACCTTTATTGATTAGAGATGCAGGATTAGTACCTCAAGATCACTGGATGGTTTATTTGCCGATATTAGTTACATCAATGGCAGTAATTGTACCTTTTGTTATTATTGCTGAAAAAAAGCGTCAAATGAAAATAATTTTTATTGGCGCAATAATAACCTTAATGCTTGCCAATATTGGGCTCTTTATATTCTTTAATAATCTAATCGGTATTATTGGCTTTTTATGGCTGTTCTTTTGCGGATTTAATCTACTAGAAGCAACTTTACCATCATTAATTTCTAAAACAGCACCTGGCGATTTAAAAGGTACAGCTATGGGGGCTTATTCAAGCTCTCAATTTATGGGTGCTTTTATAGGCGGAGCTGCAGGTGGCTGGCTTTATGGTGAGATGGGTGTAGAAACGGTTTTCTTATTCTCTGCAATTGCTGCTGGTTCTTGGGTTCTGGTGGCTTTATTTATGAACCCCCCTAAATATTTAGCTAATATGCTTATTTCACTGGATAATATAAGTGATGAGCAAGGTGATCAGTTTGTAACTGAGTTACTTGAAATCGTAGGGATTGAAGAAGTCACATTACACTTTGAAGAAAGTGTTGCTTATTTAAAAGTAGATAATAAATTTTTAAATAAAGATGCCTTACAAAGCCTGTTAGATCAGCAAGCAACTTGACATATCAATTAATTGGGGTGCGGGTTTTAATCTGCATTTTTATCGGTAAAATGCAATATTATTAAGTTAAGCTTTTGTAGTCTTGATGAAACAGAGTGGAATCAAGGTTTAGCTGATATTTCCCTTGATTGCGTTTCACTACATCAAGGCTACATTTTATTATTCTCTTTTAACCTGTGGTTAATTAGTAACCATGTAATATTTTATGAAAAGATATATCATCTTGTTGTTCCGTCTATTGAAAATGCATTTAAAGATGTACCTCTCAGCTGCTTTAATTGGTGGTGTTGTAGGAGTGCTTATTTTTTATCCTTTATATGACTTTGTTTATTTTCATGAACACGGTGTGGATAATATATCTGCTTTCAATTATATCTCGGAGCGTTTTATAGAGTCATTACAAGGCAATAAGCCTGTAAAAACTTGGTTTATTGCTAAAGTTGGGATCGTTTTTGGTATTATTTTAGCTTGGGTTTATGGGAAATTACACAATAAACTGGCACAAATACAACAGCTTACTGCAGAATTACAGCGTGATTTAAAAGGATCAATTAAGCAAGGAGAAGGCCCGTTACTTGAGTTTAAATCATCTTTTCGCTGGGATTATCAACAAGAATGTACCAATAAAAATATTGAAACAGCTGTTATTAAAACACTTGCTGGTTTTTTAAATAGTTACTCAGGTGGCACATTGTTAATTGGTGTGGCTGATAATGGTGATATTTTAGGTTTAGAGAAGGACTTTAAAACATTACGACGAAAAGATAGTGATGGCTATGAACAGTTAATGATGACAACTATTGCAACAAGCTTAGGTGCCAATTTTTGTCAGTATGTTCATATTATGTTTCATTTTGTTGATGAGCAATATGTATGTAGGTTAATCGTTAATCCATCCGCACATCCTGTTTTTTTTAAGCAGAATAAGGATGCCAAGTTCTTTTTGCGGACTGGTGGTGGAACTCGCGATTTAAATATTGAAGATGCGACCGATTATATTTCTCAGCGCTGGAGACGTTAAGTTATATTTGAGCAGTCACAGCAATATACGTAGGAGGGGCCTTTGGCCGCGAAGGGCTTTTGATCTTGTTCCTGTCGCGGCCAAAGGCCCCTCCTACCGATAAGGATATTTATAAACCTATGGTTTTTACAGGGTCATGTTTTTAATAATATAATCGCTCAATAATGCAATAAGTTGGCTTTGTGCTTCGACCTTCGATTCATAGCTGTTATCTTCTACTGGAACATTGAATTTCTTACTAAACCATTGAATATTTTTAGCAGTCAATAACCCCCACCTTACTGCCAGAACTGCTTGCTTATTGTTATCAACATCTAATTGCAATACCTCTATTGATAATTGAATGTTAGCTTTAATATTCTTAAGTTCTGAATAACCTAAAATATGATTTGGTGCTATTCGTCTATTAAAATTAGCAATAAAAATACGGCTAAATTCATTTTCTAAAGGCTCTGCCCAGTGGTGATTTTCACTCAATTGTAATTTATAGTCGTTTTTTCTGATAACTATTTGAGGGTGATCTAAATACTCTGGAAATTTAATCTGATTAAGTTGAATTCTAATTTCTTTAGACTGTAATTTATTGTGATATATTTCAGCAGTTTCTATAGTTTGTAACTGATAAAAACTAGTTTTTACGGTTGAGCTACAAGCGATAGCAAAGAAAAATAAGCTTATTAATAAATGTGTTTTTTTAAACTTCATTTCTATTCCTTCTCATTATCTGGGTCTTTACCAAAAAATAATGCATCTGGTTGGCGTTCAAGATAATTCATCATATTTTTTGCAGACCTTGCCGCGCGTGTTATTTGCTCTAAAGCTGATTGTAAACCGTGCTTAATAGGGGAGTTATCATCGACTAATGCTTGAACATCGGTAAGCGTAGAATTTATTACCTGCAATGTGTCTTTCCCAGTAGAAACAATAATTTTGCTGTCTTGTAGAAGTGGTTCGATATTGCCATCTAAAGTTATTAATAGCTTGTCTGCATCGGTAATAGTTTTATTTAGATTTTTACTCAGTGGCCCAACATCTTGTTTTATGGTTTTAAGAATATGCTGCATATTAACCATACTGCCATTAACTGCTGTTAAGGTCTCTTTGGTTTCTTTGGATCCTGTTATTTGTTCAATATTAGCGATAGTCTTTTGTAGATTGGTTAGTAGTTCAGCCATATCAATGCTTTTAGTGCCTTCTAAAACTTGTCTGAGGGCTTTTTGGATTTCGGCACTGTTTGATGGGACTGAAGGGAGTTCTTTAAATTCAGTGTTCCGTCCATATAGTTTTATAGTGGTATCAGGCAAAAATAAAGCTTCAATAAATAATTGTCCTGTAACCAGGCTGCCTAATTGCAATTGCATGCGTAGGCCTGAATTAATCAATTTATCTACTTCGACAAGGCTCCAGTTTCTTTCACTGGTATCAATATAATGGGCGATTTTTTCATGATCAACTTCAAACACGACGGGGATTAAGGTTTTATTTTGTTCTATGTCTCGTTCAACACTTATTCTGGTAACATGTCCAATTTGTACGCCATACAGTTTGATAGGAGCACCGACGCTTAGTCCATTAATAGATTCAGTAAAAACAACAATAAACTGATGATTTTTAGTAAACCAAGATTCACTATTAAAGACAAAGATGCTGCCAATAAGTAGGAATAGGGCACCGAGTATAAAACTGCCAATAACTGTTGGGTTTGTTTTATTATTCATAACTTAAATATTATGCTTTCTAGTTTGTCCACGGGTAAGAAATTGCTGAATCCTAGGGTCTGAACATTCTTTAACTAAAGTATTAGGTGGGCCACTGGCAATCATTGTTTTAGAATCAGCATCTAAAAAGATTGAGTTATTGCCAATTGCAAAAATACTGGCAAGCTCGTGAGTAACCATAATAACTGTTGCTCCAAGACTATCACGTAATTCTAAAATTAAGTCATCTAATAGTTTGGCGCTGATGGGATCTAAGCCGGCAGAGGGTTCATCAAAAAAAAGAATTTTTGGGTCTAAGGCAATTGCTCTTGCTAAGCCTGCTCGTTTTTGCATGCCGCCACTAATTTCAGAAGGGTAATAATCTTCAAAGCCAGCTAAACCAACTAATGCAAGTTTTAGAGAAACAAGTTCTTTAATTTCTATACTACTTAAATGGGTGTATTCAGCTAAAGGTAGGGTGATATTTTCAGCTAATGTCATGGAGCTCCATAAAGCCCCACTTTGATAAAGAATACCATTATTTTGCATTAGCTCACTTCGCTGTTGTGAGTTTGTTTGCCAGAAGTTGGTCTCTTGGTAATAAACAGAGCCTTTAGCGGGTTGTTTTAAACCAATCAAATGGCGAAGTAGGGTGCTTTTTCCGCAGCCACTGCCGCCCATCAAAATAAATATATCTTCTTTATTAACGGTAAAGTTGAGGTCTTGTTGGATAATAAAATCACCGTAGGCCATTGTTAAGTCATTAACAATGATATGAGGTTCATCTGTCATTTATCAGATCCCCATACTTTCAAATAAAAGAGTGAATATAGCATCAACAACAATAATTATAACGATGCTTCTAACTACGGCCTGGGTCGTTGCATCACCAACAGCTGAGGCGCTACGGCCACATTGAATGCCGCTCATACAACCAATAACACCAATTAATAAGCCAAACACAGTGCTTTTAAATATACCTGTAGACCAATCAACTAAAGTAATAGATTGCTGAGTTTGTAGATAATACTCAACAATAGAAATATCCATCATGCCAAGCGCAACACAAAGTCCTCCGAAGATACCAATAACATTAGCATAGAGAGTGAGTAGGGGCATCATAAGTACTAGTGCCAATATTCTTGGGAGCACTAAAAAGTCCATTGCTGCAATACCCATAGTTTTAAAGGCATCAATTTCTTCATTAACTTGCATGGTACCCAGTTTTGCTGCAAAAGCTGCGCCTGTACGGCCAGCCATAATGATTGCAGTCATCATGGCGCCCATTTCACGTGACATACCGATGGCAACAAGGTTAGCTACATAGATATCTGCACCAAATAAGCGCAATTGAATAGCGCCCATAAAGGCTAAAATCAACCCCATTAATAAACTGATTAAGGTAATGATGGGTAATGCTTCAGGGCCACACTCTTGAACGATTAACCAGAAATCTTGTTTTCTAAATCGTGCTTTTCCACGAAAAAATCTAATAAAACTTAGCCATACCTCACCGATAAAGGTAATGAATTTTGTGGTTTCAGTCTTCGAATCGATTACTTTATGTCCAATTTGTTCAATAAATGACGGCTTATATTGTTTTTTTAGTGCATCTTTTCTTATAGGAACAGCTGTGGCAAGTGTTATAAGGCTTTGTACACCAGAAGGTAAAGAAGATGTTTCTAAAGATATGTTCTTGACAGTTAGCTGTTCTGATAATAATAAAATAAAAGAAACTAAGCGACTATCCCACTTTCCAAGTGAATCACAATTGATGAAAACTTGTTCTAGCTTGGGTTGAGTGAATAGTTTTTCTAGAATGTTATTTAAGCTGGGCAAACTATTAGCCAAAACCCAGTCACCTATTAACTGAAGCTCTGTGTGTTTTGTATTAGTCAAAACAATTGAGTAGTCAGTTGCTAAAAGAGGCTGGGTCATGGCGATATGGCCTTAAATACGGTAGTTTATAAATCTTTGGGCGCTGGCTTTAGCCTGCTATTGAGCTACAAAATGCAGGTTAAAACCTGCGCCCCAAAATATTACTCATGATAATATTTTGGCTATGTCACCGTTAAGTGTTGAAAAAGTGAAGTCGCTCTTAAAAGCCTCTCCTGATGGAGAGGGAGGGGTGAGGAGAAATTTAAATAATTCTCTTCTTCTTTAATGTTTTCTTATAAATCAAGAGATAAAAGTAAATTTGAATTACATACTGTTTGTTTTCTCCTCACCCAAACCCTCTCCAGCAAGAGAGGGCTTAAGAGCTAACAAAA